>JACUTW010000036.1 GCA_014859605.1 Desulfuromonadales bacterium | reverse complement strand
CGGCGAAATTTGCATCCGAAGATACTCTCAAGAACGTTGAAGCCGATATCCTGAATGGCCCGATTTCCGGATTTCCGACTGAAAAAATCTTCGTCGATAAAGACAAGAAGGAGATCAAGGTTATCGCTTCGGCAGGTATCGTGAGTGAGATCAGGGAAATATTCAAGGCTCATGGCGCTGATAGCGTGACTGAAACAGATTGGAAGGAATAGCGCAGAATGGGGTGTTATCTTCGGTGGGGTGAGGGGGGATTTGAGGCTCGTTGACAAAAAAACCGCCGCTCCGGTAAATGCCGGACGGCGGTCTATATTGTGTGGAACGGCTCAGCGGATTGAGCGAGCGAAGGTGCTAACCGAGTTGTACTTTCTTCTCGCGACTGGTTGCGCGAGTTGTGCGACCTGCCACTTGACGAGCTGTTGTTTCATTGACCAGTCGCAGCTCAAGGCGACAGCCGAGGGCATGTGCGTATTTTTGTAATGTCGCGATAGACGGAGAATGTTTTCCGCCCCCTGATTCAAGTCGAGCGACCGCAGACTGGGTCGTGCCGATACGTTCTGCAACTTCAGCCTGGGTCATACCTGCGGCGGCACGAGCCTTGAGAAATTCGTCGAGGAATTGGAACTCTTCGTCCAGTCGATCGTATTCCGCCTTCACGTCTGCGCGCTCAAGAGCGCGAGCTTTAAGCTCTTTATGAGTGAGCATTTTTGATCTCCTTCATCCTCCGCCGTGCTGTTTCAAGTTCTCGGGGTGGAGTCTTGTTTGTCTTCTTGGTAAATTGGTGCAGCATCACGATCTTTCGGTTCACCACTGTGCAATAAAATACCCGAGCAATTCCTTCTGCGGCCTTGAGGCGTAATTCAAAAAGTCCCTCTCCCATTGATCGGCTGTGGGGCATACCGAGGTCTGGACCGTAGACTTCCATCCTGTCGGAATAGCGAAGGTAGCGACCAAGGAAGCCTGCTGGCATGGCAAGGATTTCTTCTTGCACGGAATTGTCGTAGTAGGTGATTGTCCAGATCACGGTTTTTTATAGCATATTTGCTATGATCTGTCTATGTTATTTTTATATATGTGTCGCGTCAAAATTTTGGTAACGAACCTATCCAACATGGCTTTGACCTGCCCGAAAACCCGGCAGGTCAAAGCCATGCCCGTTGGTTCCATCGTCTTCAACCTTTCGACCCTATGGTCTGCCTCCTTGATCAGGGTTGACAATCTATCTTGCAAAATGGATACTACGGTATCCTTTAATAGCTTAAAGACTACTATAGTATCCAGGTGAACTTATGCCATCATCACAAAACAGAACGTACCTCCCTGCTAGCCGCGAGGCAACGGAACTCCTTGGTAAGCTGATCCGGCTTGAGCGGCGGGAGCGTAGGATGTCCGAGGAGGACCTCGCCGGACGCGCTGGTATAGCTCGCCGGACATTGCAGAGAATTGAACGCGGCGATCCAGGGTGTGCAATCGGGCTATTTTTCGAGCTGGCTGTCTTAGTTGGAGTCAAGTTATTCGACGCAGACGACCGTGCCGCTATGACTATGCATTTGGACCGAGTGAACGACAGGCTAGCAGTTCTGCCCAGCCGAATCCGCTCTTCGATGAAGGTTCATGATGAATTCTAATCCAAAAGAGCTATATGTCTGGATCTGGCTCCCGGACGAGATAGAGCCGGTTGTTGCAGGGAGACTCGCGGCGAATGGGCGGACATACATTTTCAATTATGGCCGCAGCTATCTGGAACGCCACAATGCCATCCCTATTTACGATGCAGAATTACCGCTGACGTCCGGCGCAATCCCCCTGATTGCAGGGCTCACTATACCAGGCTGCTTACGTGACGCAGCCCCCGACGCCTGGGGGCGCCGGGTGATCCTGAATAAGAGGTTCGGGAAAACAGCCTCACAGATCGACCCGGGCAGCATTGATGAGCTTAGTTATCTGATCGATTCCGGGTCTGACCGAATAGGAGCACTGGATTTCCAACTTTCTCCAACGGAGTACATTGCCAGGCTTGCTACCGGCGCCCCCCTGGAAGAGCTGATCAAGGCCGCGGAATTGATCGAGAAAGGAGTGCCACTAACTCCCGAACTCGCCGAAGCTCTGCAGCATGGTACCTCTATTGGCGGAGCACGGCCGAAAGCTTTGGTAGAATGCGATAGGCACAAATACATCGCCAAATTTTCAACTTCAACGGATCTTTACTCGGTTGTCAAAGCCGAGTTTATCGCCATGAGGTTGGCTGCTATGGCTGGTTTGCATGTAGCCGCTGTGAAGCTTTTGAATGTCGCTGGTAAGGACGTTTTGATGGTGGAGCGGTTTGATCGCGTGGCGACACCTGCTGGCTGGCAACGGAAGGGGCTCATTTCAGCATTGACGATGCTACAGCTGGACGAGATGATGGCGAGATATGCGAGCTATCATGATTTGGCGAATCTGGTACGGCAAAGATTCGCGATGGCCCCGGAAACGCTTAGAGAACTATTTTCCCGTATCGTCTTCAATGTTTTAATAGGCAACACTGACGACCACGCCCGTAACCATGCTGCTTTTTGGAACGGTCGCATGCTGCAGCTTACCCCTGCTTATGACATTTGCCCGCAGTCGCGAACTGGTCGTACAGCATCGCAGGCAATGCTGATGTCAGATAACCAAAACTCAAGCCAGATTACCACCTGCTTGAAAGCCGCTCCACACTTCCTGCTCCACGAAGCAGAGGCCATCCGGGTTATTGAGGGGCAGATCCGTTGTATTGAGGAGAATTGGTCAATGGTTTGTGACGAGGCGGACTTGAGCAAAATTGACCGTAACCTGATGTGGAGAAATCAGGTACTAAATCCCTTCGCCTTTGAAAATTTGGAGGGCGGTTCGCTCAAGGAGTTAGCAAAAAAGTACAGTTAAGCGATGAAAACAGGATGGCAGGAGTATAGGCAAAAGGGGTCACTGCCGAGCCGTTAGAGAGAACTGATCAAGCAGTGGTAGACGGGTCTTGTGCCCGCCCGCTTTAAAATCAAAACCGGGCACCCACGAGGGGCGCCCCTACCGAAAATTGACCACAAAGACTATGACCCCAAACCCCCATTTCATCTATCGCCCGATTGGCACCCTACGCTCCCCTTATGTCCGCCGCATTGATGCACCCCATCAAAGCACGGTGGTCGAAGGGACGGCGACCGGGGAGTTGGCGCTCGCCACTTTGGAGCTGGAGGATTGGCTGGATGAGGCAGTCATTCAAGATCTGAGCGGCTTCGACCGGCTTTGGCTTGTTTTCGCTTTTCATCGCAGTGAGGGCTGGAAAAATACCGTCAAGCCGCCGCGGGGTGGGCCAAAGCGGGGCATTCTCGCCACCAGATCGCCGCATCGCCCCAATCCTATAGGCCTGTCGGCGGTCGAATTAGTCAGGATCGAAGGCCGGACGCTGCATCTGCGCGGCGTTGACCTCCTCGATGGTACCCCGGTTCTCGATATCAAACCCTATGTGCCCTACGCAGATGCCTTTCCGGATGCCAAAGCCGGCTGGATCGACGAACTCGACACAAAGCTGGGGCGCTATTTTGCGCCAGGACTGCGCAAACCTCGATAATCGAACAAACGGGGCGGACACACCGGTCCTCCTTTGCCATCCCCAGACATTTCCCCTTGCTCCCGACGCACAACCGCGACCACATAGCTTGTCAATTTTTCGTTATCCTGTAGTCTTTAAAGTGGAGAAGATCATCCTTCTCCTTTATTATTTTGCAGTGTCTGCCCGTTCATCCCTTTGACAGGAGGTAACAGATGAAACTGACCTTTATTGCGGCACTGCTGGTCGCAGCTCTGGCGGCTTTCTTTGCCATCCAAAATTCCCAGGTTGCTACCGTGACCTTCCTCGGCTGGTATTTTGAGGCGCCGCTGGTGATGGTCCTCTTGATCACCTTTGCGGCCGGCGCTCTGGCGGCAATGCTGATAATGTTTCCGGCGTCGATGAAAAAGTCCCTGGAGATCAAGCGCCTCAAGGCGCAGATTCCACCGCCGCCACCGGCAGGAAGCGTGGAGCCGGGCTCGCGCCCGCCGGGGGCTTATTGAACAGGTTTTCGAACCGTTACTTTTTAGTGTGCCGTTGTCATTGCACCGTTAAGCCGGTGCTGATTCAGGAGTAAAATATGGAATGGTATCAGATGGATGTCCGCCAGGCGCTGGACACTGCCACTTCGAACGAAGAGGGGCTCTCCAGCGAGGAAGCGGCGCGGCGTCTGACAGAATACGGCCCCAACAAACTGACCGAGGGTGAAGAGCTCAGCCGGCTGAAGATCCTGTTGCACCAGTTCACCAGCCCTCTGATCTATATCCTGCTGATTGCCGCCGTTGTCACCTTCCTTTTGCGCGAATATATCGACACTGGCGTGATCATGGCGGTGGTGCTGTTGAATGCGATCATCGGCTATTTTCAGGAATTTAAAGCCGAGGAGAGTGTTCGCGCCCTGAAAAATCTGTTGGTCGCCAAAGCGCGGGTGATTCGTGACGGCCATGAAAAGGAGATCCCCGGCGTTGATCTGGTGCCGGGGGATATGGTCCTTTTGGCTTCCGGGACGCGGGTGCCGGCCGATCTGCGGCTGCTGCATAGTAACGAACTGCGGATTGATGAAGCGATGCTGACCGGCGAGTCGCTGCCGGTCGAAAAGAAGATCGCGGCGATAGCGGATGAGGGCTTGACCCCGGCGGATCAGCTCAACATGGCCTTTATGGGGACGGCGGTGGTCAACGGCCGGGCTCGGGGCGTAGTCACCGGCACCGCCGGCAGCACGATTCTTGGCGGTATCGCTGATCAGGTCCGGGAGATCGGCCTGGTCAAGGCGCCGATTCAGGAAAAGATCGAAAAGTTCGCGCGGATGATCGGTCTGCTGGTGCTGGCGGCTTCGTTCCTCCTCTTCTTTGTCGGGCTGCTGCTCGGCGGCAGCGTTAAGGAGATGTTCATGGTGGCGGTGGCCGCGGCGGTTGCCACCATCCCCGAAGGGCTGCCGATTGTCGTGACTATCGCCATGGCGGCGGGGGTGGCGCGGATGGCGAAACATAATGCCATCATCCGCAAGTTGGCAGCGGTGGAGACGCTGGGGAGCACCACCACCATCTGTTCGGATAAGACCGGCACCCTCACCCGCAACGAGATGACCGTGACCCGGCTCTTTGACGGCGCCCAGGTCTATGAAGTCGGCGGCAGCGGCTATGAGCCGCAGGGCGAGATTGTCAGTGCTGAGCAATCGGTCACGGCTGGTCAGCAGCCGGCTCTCGATATCCTTCTGCGTATCGGTCTCCTTTGCAATGAATCCGACATCTACGAAGAAGAGGGGCGCTGGAAGGTCGATGGCGATCCGACCGAAGGGGCACTGCTGGTTGCGGCCCGCAAGGGGGGGCTGGCCAGTGAGAAGGAGCGTTTTAACCAGCTGGCAATTATCCCCTTTGAATCGGAGCGGGGCTGGATGGCCACCTTGCACGAAAGTGACGGCAAGAAGCTGATTCTGGTCAAAGGGGCGCCGGAGCGGGTGGTGGAGATGTGCGACGCCGGGCCGGCCGAGGTCGAAGAGATTTTGCAAAGGGCGATCACCTTTGCCGGCGCGGGGATGCGGGTGCTGGCCTTTGCCTGGAAAGAGGCGCCGGATGCTCAGGAGGAGTTGACCCATCCGGATGCCGAACAGGGACTGCGCTTTGCCGGTCTGCAGGGGATGATCGACCCGCCCCGCACCGAAGTGATCGAGGCGGTCAGCGATTGCAAACGCGCCGGTATCCGGGTGGTGATGATCACCGGCGACCATGCCGTCACCGCTCAGGCGATCGGCCGCGAGCTGGGGATTATTGACCAGGACGGCGGCGTGCTGACCGGGCGGGAACTGGAAGGGATGGATGACGACCAGCTCTTTGCGCAGGTCCGCCGCATCTCGGTCTATGCCCGGGTGGCGCCGCAGCACAAGTTGCGCATTACCCGGCAGCTGATCCGGCATGGCGAGATCGTCGCCATGACCGGTGACGGTGTCAATGATGCCCCGGCCCTCAAGGCGGCGCATATCGGCATCGCCATGGGGATCACCGGCACCGACGTCGCCAAAGAGGCTTCGGACATGGTGTTGACCGACGACAATTTTGCCAGTATCTTCAATGCCGTGCGCGAAGGGCGGATCGTCTTCGACAACCTGCGCAAGGTGACCTTCTTTTTGATCCCGACCGGGGTGGCGTCGATCATCTCCATCGTCGCCACTATGACCATGGGAGTGCCGATCCCTTATATTCCCGCCCAGCTTCTGTGGATCAACCTGGTCACCAACGGTTTGCAGGATGTGTCACTGGCCTTTGAGCCGGCCGAGAAGGGGATCATCAACCGGCCGCCGCGCGACCCGCAGGAAGGGATCATGTCCCGTCTGCTGGTGGAGCGGACGATTCTGGTCGGGCTGGTGATTGCGGCCGGCGTGGTCTGGAACTACATGGCGGCTCTGCGTGACGGCGGTTCTCTGGAGAATGCCCGCACCGTGGCGGTGACCACCATGGTCTTTTTTCAGTTTTTCCAGGCCTGGAACAGCCGCTCCGAGTATGAATCGGTCTTCCGGATGAATCCTCTCGGCAATCCCTTCCTCTTCTACAGCATGATTGCCGCCTTCATCGCCCAGTTGGCTTTTATCTATGCTCCGCCTTTGCAGTGGATCTTCCGCACCGTGCCGCTCACCGGCATCGAGTGGATGCGGGTGCTGGGGGTTTCGGCGACGGTGGTGCTGGTGGTGGAGATCGACAAATGGCTGCGGCGGCGTAATAGGGCACTGCAAAAGTCGCGTTGATAAACTGTAACGCGACCTACGGAAAGCTCTGATAAGTAGTAATTTTTGTGGTAGGGGGCGGGTCTTGTGCCCGCCCGGTTCAGGATCAAAATCGGGCACCCACGAGGGGCGCCCTTACTTAACCCAAAGGAGAGCAATGATGAACAGCAGAGACGAGTACGTACGCAAGATGCAGGAAAAACTGGCTGAGCTGAACACTGATATCGACAAGCTGGCCGCCAAGGCCAACGAGGTCTCGGCCAATCTCCGGAGTGAATATAACGAGGAGATGGCAGCCTTGAAGGTGAAACAGGCCGCCGCCCGTCAGAAGATCGAGGAGATGCAGAAGTCGGGAGAGAGTGCCTGGCAGGATCTGAAAGCCGGGATGGACCTCGCCTGGACCGCTATCGGCGAATCGATCGACTCGGCCAAGTCGCGCTTTAAATAGTAAGAAAAACAACGATCGAATTTACAGGGATGAAGGGGATGCAGGGGATAAGGACATAAATCAAATATACAAGGTGGCTAATGCCCTTATCTTAAAGGTTTTATCCATTTTATCCCCTTCATCCCTGTTAAAGAGCTTTCTGATTTTGATATATGCATCTTGTTCGATTCCGGAGAAAGCCATGCACTGGCATCAAAAAGAGATCAAGGAGATCATCGCCGAACTCGCAGTCACACCGCAGGGCTTGACGATGGAAGAGGCAGCGCGTCGTTTGCTGGAGCACGGCCCCAACGAATTGATCGAGACGAAGAAGAAGACGCTGGCGATGATGCTCCTCGACCAGTTTCGCGACTTCATGATTTTGGTGCTGATCGCCGCCGCCATCATCTCCGGTGTTATCGGCGAAGTGACCGACACCATTGCGATTATTGTCATCGTTCTGCTCAACGCCGTCATCGGTTTTGTCCAGGAATACCGGGCGGAAAAGGCGATGGCCCTGCTCAAGAAGATGTCGGAACATTCTGCTCTGGTGCTGCGCGATGGTCTGCCGGCGACGGTGCCGGCGGCGCAGCTCGTCCCCGGCGATGTGGTGCTGCTTGAAGCCGGCAAGATCGTGCCGGCCGATATGCGCCTGATCGAGGTCGCCCGGCTGAAGATCGAGGAGGCGAATATTACCGGCGAATCGCTGCCGGTGGAGAAGGTCATCGACCGCCTCGCCGACGAACATCTCCCCCTCGGCGACCGGAAGAATATGGTTTACAAAGGGACGATCGTCACCTATGGCCGCGGTCAGGGGGTCGTGGTGGCGACCGGCATGGCGACGGAACTGGGGCGGATTGCCACCCTCCTCCAGGACGAAGACGAAGTCAAAACCCCTTTGCAGAAGCGGCTCGCGACCTTTGGCCGCAAGCTCGCCCTGGTTGTTCTCGCGATCTGCGCCATCATCTTTGGCGTCGGCCTGCTGCGGGGCGAAGCGCCTCTGCTCATGCTCCTCACCGCCATCTCCCTCGCGGTCGCTGCCATCCCCGAAGCCCTGCCGGCGGTGGTGACCATCTCCCTGGCTCTCGGCGCCCGTAAGCTGGTGCGGCAAAATACCTTGATCCGTAAACTGCCGGCGGTCGAAACCCTCGGTTCCGTCACTTATATCTGCTCGGACAAGACCGGCACCCTGACCCAGAATCGGATGACGGTGGAAGAGATTTATGCCGACGGCACCCTGCACACTGGCGACGAGCTCGGGACGGGAGAGCGGATCGAGCTCTTGACCGCTCTGGCGCTGAGCAATGATGCGGCTCTCGATGCCCTCGGCCGGCCGATCGGCGACCCCACCGAGGTGGCTCTCTATGATATTGCCAAGCTGAAAGGTTTTGATAAAAAGGATCTGGAGAAGGTCTTCCCACGCGTCGCCGAGATTCCTTTCGATTCCGAGCGCAAATGCATGACGACCTTTCATGAAATCCCTGCCGATGCGCCTTTTCTGATCCGTCGAGCAGGTTCGCCCCCCCCTTTGGCAAAGGGGGGCGGGGGGGGATTTGTCTCCCTGACCAAAGGCGCCATCGATGTCCTCCTCGATAAATCCGCCAAGGTTTTGACGCATGACGGCTTGCAAGCGGTCGACAGCGGGGAACTGGAGCAGGTCAACGAGCGGATGTCTGCTGACGGCCTGCGCGTCCTTGGCATGGCCATGCGCATCTGGGAGACTCTGCCGACGGATTTATCACCGGAGTTGGTCGAAAAGGAGCTGATTATCCTCGGGCTGGTCGGGATGATGGATCCGGTGCGGGAAGAAGCGCAAGAGGCGGTGCGTTTATGCAAAAGTGCCGGAATCAAGCCGGTGATGATCACCGGCGACCACCCGCTGACCGCCACCACCATCGCCAGCCGTCTCGGGATTCTGGAGGAAGGGAGCAAGGCGGTTCTCACCGGCCGGGAACTGGAAGCGCTCACTCTCGAGGAGTTTGAAGAGCGGGTCGAAGAGATTCGTGTCTACGCCCGGGTGGCGCCGGAACAGAAGCTGAAGATTATCAAAGCGCTGCAGGACAAGGGACAATTCGTCGCCATGACCGGTGACGGTGTCAATGATGCGCCGGCCTTGAAGCGCGCCGACATCGGCATTGCCATGGGGATTAACGGCACCGACGTCTCCAAGGAAGCGGCGCACATGATCCTCCTTGATGACAACTTTGCCACCATCGTCAAGGCGGTGAAGGAGGGGCGGCGGATCTTCGACAATATCCGCAAGTTCATCAAGTACACCATGGCCAGCAACTCCGGCGAGATCTGGACGATCTTCCTCGCCCCCTTTTTCGGCCTCCCCATCCCTCTCCTCCCCATCCATATCCTCTGGATTAACCTCGTTACTGACGGTCTCCCCGGCCTGGCGCTGGCGGTGGAGCCGGCGGAGAAGGGGATTATGGAGCGGCCGCCGCGCCATCCGCAAGAAAAGATCTTTGCCGGCGGTCTCGGCATCCACATTCTCTGGGTCGGCCTCCTCATGGGGGGCGTTGCCCTCGCCACTCAGGCTTGGTCGCTGCGCACCGGCCATGCCCATTGGCAGACCATGGTCTTCACCGTCCTTTGTCTCAGCCAGATGGGGCATGTGCTGGCGATCCGTTCCGGGCGGGAATCGTTGTTCAGTCAGGGACTCTTCAGCAATAAACCGTTGACCGGGGCAATTTTGCTCACCTTTGCCCTGCAGATGGCGACCATCTATGTGCCGCAACTGCAACCGATCTTCAAGACCGAGGCACTGACCTTGGGAGAACTGGCCCTGACCCTGGCCCTCTCGTCGCTGGTCTTCTTTGCTGTCGAGATCGAAAAATGGCTAAAGCGGCGGAGATGATGCGTTGCTGTGGCTGGACATTCGCACAGGTTATGGCTATCATCCCCCTACTTTAGTGGAGGTTGGGTTAGCGGCCTCATCGCGTAACCCAACAGTTTTGAATGTTGCCGGCATGGTCATGTTGGGTTACGGCAGAGAATCGCCTAACCCAACCTACAAAATCTGCTGGTAGAAAGGACGTATCTTTATGCCCCATATTCATCCTGTGTCCGATCTCAAAAATAATCTGAATCGTCTTTCGGAGATTTGTCGCAAAGAGCACGAACCTGTCTATTTGACTCGCCAAGGGCATGGCGATCTTGTTTTGATGAGCATAGAAGAATATGAGCGCATGGTCACCAAATTAAAAGCTCGCGAAGAAGAGGAAGCCGAAATCGAGGCGCTGTGGGTGGCTGAGGTTCAGAGCCGGTATCAAGATATTCAGGATGGCACGGTTTCCTGTATCCCGGCGGATGAGGCCATTAGCCAGGCGCGTGAGCGGCTGAGGAAATGATACCGGTCAGATATCACCCGGCTGCTTTGGAGGAAATTATTCAAGGAGCGGAATATTACGAAGCAAAGGTTGACAGGCTTGGACAGCGGTTCCTTGATGAAGTTGAGCGTTGTGTCTCTGAGATAGCTGCAGCGCCGGAACGTTGGCCAACGTTTCTCCTCAACACCAGGCGTCGTTTGCTTGATCGTTTCCCTTATACCTTGGTCTATTTCCGCACAGGGGACCAAGTCTATATTCTGGCGGCAATGCACCAAAAACGCCGACCTGGATATTGGCGAAAGCGACTAAATTTGCCTGCGCGTTGATCCCTATTAATTACCATAACGAGCCAACGATGATCAGAATCAAAAAAGGTCTCGACCTTCCCATTACCGGTAAACCTGCCCAGCGCATCGACGTTGGCGCCACAGTGCAACGCGTGGCGTTGCTGGCGCACGATTATCCCGGTATGAAGCCGACGATGCTGGTGCAGGAAGGGGAGCGGGTCAAGCTTGGCCAGCCCCTTTTCAGCGACAAAAAGAATCCCCGTGTCCTTTACACGGCGCCGGGATGCGGCGTCGTTACCGCGATCAATCGCGGCGAACGGCGCGCTTTTATCTCCCTCGTCATCACTTTGGATGGCGACGAGGAAATGACCTTTCCGGCCTGCACCCTGGCAGAAATTTCCACCCTTGCCGCCACCGCGATCGAAGAACGTCTCCTGGCTGCCGGCTTGTGGCCGGCGCTGCGGAGCCGGCCTTTCAGCAAGATCCCGGTCCCCGGCACGCGGCCGGCGGCGATCCTGGTCACCGCCATCGACACCAACCCGCTGGCGGCGGATCCGGCCCTGATCATCCATGAACAGAGCGAATTCTTTGCTGCCGGTTTGACGGCGCTGCGCCTCCTGACCGACGGCAAGGTTCACCTTTGTCACGCGGCCGGCGCTGACCTCCCGGTTCCGGCCGGGATTACTCCCGCGATCTTCTCCGGACCGCATCCAGCCGGGCTCGTCGGTACCCATATCCATTATCTCGAAGCCATCGATCTGACGCGGTCGGTCTGGCATCTTGGCTATCAGGATGTCATCGCCATCGGCGCCCTCCTGTTGACCGGTCGCATCCGGGTTGAGCGGATCGTTTCTTTGGCCGGGCCGCAGGTGCAGAATCCCCGCCTCCTCCGCACCCGTCTTGGTGCCGATCTGTCGGCCTTGACTACCGCTGAACTTTGCGCCGGCGAGAATCGCATCATCTCTGGCTCTGTCCTTGCCGGCCACAGTGGCGCCGGCGAGATCGCCTTTCTCGGCCGTTATCATCAGCAGATTTCAGTCCTCCGCGAAGAGCGGGAAAAGAAATTTCTCGATTGGCTCCTCCCCGGTTTCGACAAATATTCGATCAAGCCCCTCTTCGTTTCATCGCTGCTGCCGATCCACAGCTTCCCTTTAGGGACCGAGACGCACGGCAGCCATCGCGCCATGGTGCCGATCGGTGCCTTTGAAAAGGTTATGCCCCTGGATCTGCAGATTACCTGGCTGCTCCGCTCCCTTTTGGCCGGCGATACCGAGATGGCGCAACAGCTCGGCGCTCTCGAACTCGATGCCGAGGATTTGGCCCTTTGCAGTTACGTCTGTTCCGGCAAGAACGATTACGGCGAGCATCTACGTCGGATTCTCAATAAAATTGAAGAGGAGGGCGCATGAAGATACTCCGGTCTCTCCTGGACAAGGTGTCGCCGCACTTCCAGCCCGGCGGTAAGCTGGCCCGGCTCTATCCCCTTTACGAAGCGGCCGACACCTTTCTTTATTCCCCCGGCGAGGTGACGTCCGGCTCCCTGCATGTGCGCGATGCCATGGATCTCAAACGGGTGATGGTCACGGTGGTGATTGCCCTCATCCCCTGTTTCTTTGCGGCGATTTTAAATACCGGTTATGAAGCGGACCGGGTTCTGCAGATGACCGGAGGTCAGCCCGGCGGCTGGCGCGGTGATATCCTCCATCTGCTCGGTTACCGCGGCGACCCGCAAAGCATGTTCGACAACCTGCTGATGGGAGCGGTCTGGTTTGTGCCGGTCTATCTCGTCACCAATATTGTCGGGGGATTTTGGGAGGTCCTCTTTGCCGTTGTCCGCAAGCAGGAGATCAACGAAGGGTTTCTCGTCACCGGCTCCCTCTTTCCCTTGATCTGCCCGCCGACGCTCCCCCTTTGGCAGGTTGCCCTGGGGATTACTTTCGGGGTAGTGATCGGCAAGGAGATCTTCGGCGGTACCGGCCGGAACTTCATGAATCCGGCTTTGGCCGGGCGGGCCTTCCTCTATTTTGCTTATCCGGCCCAGAACAGCGGCGACAAGGACTGGATCGCCGTCGACGGTTACAGCAGTGCCACGCCTCTGGCCCGGGCGGCCGAAGGGGGGATTGACGGCGTCACCGCATCAATTACCTGGATGGACGCCTTCATCGGCGCTATCCCCGGTTCGATGGGGGAGACTTCGACTCTGGCCATTCTGATCGGCGCCGCCATTCTCCTGGTCACCGGCGTCGCCTCCTGGCGGATCATGCTGGCTTGTGTCCTCGGCGCCTCCTTCCTGGCCACCCTCTTTAGCGTCGTCGGCAGCGCCACCAATCCGATGTTCGGCCTCCCCTTTTACTGGCATTTTGTGCTCGGCGGCTTTGCCTTCGGAACGGTCTTCATGACCACCGATCCGGTCTCCGGAGCCATGACGCCGCAAGGGCAGTGGTTCTACGGCTTACTGATCGGCGCCATGTGTATCCTCATCCGCGTCGTCAATCCGGCTTTTCCCGAGGGGATGATGCTCGCCATCCTCTTTGGCAACCTTTGCGCTCCGCTCATCGACCATCTCGTCCTCAAACGCCATATTCTGCGAAGGGGGCTGCGTCATGTCGAGGGATAGCACACGTAAAGTTCTGACCGTCGCCTTTCTCGTCTGTCTGGTCTGTTCGATCTTCGTTTCGGTGGCTGCCATCGGTCTGAAGGATCGCCAGGAGCAGAATCAGGAAGAAGAGAAGCGCCGCAATATTCTGCAGATTGCCCGGCTCTACGATCCTGCCAGGTCCGTCGATGAACAGTTCAAGAAGGTCAGTAGTCGCAGCGTCGATCTTGCCAGCGGGCAGTTTACCGCTGCCAGTGATGCCGGCAGTCTCTATGCGATCCCTCCGGCGAAGGATTTCGCCGGGATCAAGGTCCGTCCCCGCAGCATGGAGGTCTACCTTGTCGAGGAGGAAGGCAGTTTGCAGCAGATTATCCTGCCGGTTTACGGCAAAGGGCTGTGGTCGACGATGTACGGTTTTATCGCGCTTGCGCCCGATCTCACCACCGTCAGCGGCTTCGGTTTTTACCAGCACGGCGAGACCCCCGGCCTCGGCGGCGAGATCGACAACCGCAACTGGCTTGCCAGGTGGCCGGGAAAGCGCGTTTACAATGAGCAGGGCGAAGTGAAGCTGAGAGTCCTTAAGGGGCCGGTCGATGCCACTCATGTCGAGGCAGCGTATCAGGTCGACGGTCTTTCCGGCGCGACCCTCACGGCGCGCGGGGTCAGCAATCTGCTTGCTTACTGGCTGGGGGAGAACGGCTATCAACCTTTCCTGGCCGGGCTGCGTCAGGGTGGAGGCGTGCGACCATGAGTTCTTACAAAGAGACTTTTTTAAATCCGATCCTCAATAAAAACCCCATCACCTTGGAGGTGCTCGGTATCTGCTCGGCTTTGGCGGTGACCTCAAAGCTGGAGACGGTGGTGGTCATGGCGCTGGCGGTGACTCTGGTTGTCGCTTTTTCCAACCTGTCCGTCAGCCTGCTTCGGCATCATATTCCCGGCAGTATCCGCATCATCGTCCAGTTGACGATCATCGCCACCCTGGTCATCATCGTCGATCAGTCCCTCAAGGCTTATGCTTTCTCGATCAGCAAGCAGCTCTCGGTCTTCGTCGGATTGATCATCACCAACTGCATCGTCCTTGGGCGGGCGGAAGCCTTTGCCATGAAGAATCCGCCCCTCCTCAGCTTTATCGACGGGATCGGCAACGGCATCGGTTACAGTGTCGTGCTGTTGATCGTCGGCTTCTTTCGCGAACTCCTCGGCTCCGGCAAACTCTTCGGCGCGACGATCCTGAAGACGGTCAGTGAGGGGGGCTGGTACCTCCCCAACGGTCTCTTCCTGTTGCCGCCGAGTGCCTTCTTCCTGATCGGGCTGATCATCTGGGCGCTGCGTTCCTGGAAAACCACCCAGGTCGAGAGGGAGGGATAAAGATGGAACATTATCTCAGTCTGCTGCTGCGCTCGATCTTCATTGAAAATATGGCGCTCGCCTTCTTTCTCGGCATGTGTACGCTACTGGCGGTTTCGAAAAAGGTCGATGCCGCCATCGGGCTCGGGGTGGCGGTGGTGGTGGTGCAGACCATCACCGTGCCGGTCAATAACCTGATCTACAAGTTTCTGCTCAAAGCCGGCGCCCTGGCCTGGCTGGGTCTCGGCGATCTTGATCTGACCTTTATCGGCTTGATCTGTTATATCGGCGTGATTGCGGCGATGGTGCAGATTCTCGAAATGGTTCTCGATCGTTTCTTCCCGGCTCTTTACCACGCTCTCGGTGTCTTTCTGCCCCTCATTGCCGTGAACTGCGCCATCCTCGGCGGCTCCCTCTTCATGGTCGAGCGGGAGTACAACTTTCCCGAAAGTGTCGTCTTCGGTTTTGGCAGCGGTCTTGGCTGGGCTCTGGCGATCACTCTGTTGGCGGCGATCCGGCAAAAACTTAAATACAGTGATGTGCCGGACGGCCTCAAGGGGCTCGGCATCACCTTCATGATCATGGGGCTGATGGCTCTCGCCTTCATGTCTTTCTCCGGGATTCAGTTATGAGCGCCATCCTCCTCGGCATTTTCATGTTTACCGGGATTATTATGGTGCTGGTCGCACTGATCCTGTTGGCCCGCGCCCGCCTCCTCCCAGGCGGCGAGGTCGTCCTCACCATCAATCGCGATCCGGAAAAGAGCATCACGGTCGCCCCCGGTGGCAAGCTGTTGACCGTCCTCGCCGACCACCAGATCTTCATCCCCTCCGCCTGTGGCGGCGGCGGTACCTGCGGTCAGTGCAAGGTGAAGATTCCGGACGGCGGCGGGGATATCCTGCCGACCGAGACCGCCCATATCAACAAACGAATGGCGCGGGAAGGCTATCGCCTGTCCTGCCAGGTCGGAGTCAAGCAGGATCTGGCGCTGGAGTTGCCGGCGGAGATCTTTGCTATCCGTCAGTGGCGCTGTAAAGTCCGCTCCAACCACAACTGCGCCACCTTCATCAAGGAGCTGGTCCTCGAACTTCCCGCCGGGGAGGAGCTTGATTTCCGGGCCGGCGGCTATATCCAGATCGAGGCGCCGCCGCATGTGGTTGAATACAAAGAGATGGATATTGAGGAAGAGTACCGCGCCGATTGGGATCGGATGGATCTGTGGCGCTATCGCTCCGTAGTGAAAGAGCCGATCATGCGCGCTTACTCCATGGCTAACTACCCGCAAGAGCGGGGGATTGTCATGCTCAACGTCCGCGTTTCGCCGCCACCGCCGTCGGTCCCGGATGCACCGCCGGGGCAGATGTCCTCCTTTATCTTCAGTCTCAAGCCCGGCGACGAGGTGACGATCTCCGGCCCCTTTGGTGAGTTCTTTGCCAAGGAGACGGGGGCCGAGATGATCTTTATCGGCGGCGGTGCCGGTATGGCCCCCTTGCGCTCGCATATCTTCGATCAGCTCAAGCGTTTGCATAGCTCGCGCAAGATCGCCTTCTGGTACGGGGCTCGCAGTCTGCGCGAAGCTTTTTATGTCGAGGAATTCGAGGCACTGGCGGCCGCGCACGACAACTTCAGCTGGCACCTTGTCCTCTCCGATCCCCAGCCTGAGGACAACTGGAGCGGTGCGGTCGGCTTTGTCCATCACTTCCTCCTCAGCAGTTATCTCAAGGATCATCCGGCCCCGGAGGACTGCGAGTATTATCTCTGCGGCCCGCCGATGATGACCAAAGCGGTGGTCGAGATGCTCGAAAACCTGGGCGTTGAAGGGGAGAATATCCTCTTTGACAATTTCGGTTTGTAACCGCGCCGTAAAGCTAACCCCTCCAAACCTCCCCTTGACAAGGGAGGCTTCAAAGCTTCCCCCCTGTCAAGGGGGGATTGAGGGGGGTTGGTTTTAGATCTTCAAAGTTTTCTCACGGGAGTCGACCATGCGTTTTGCTCAGACCCGCGATATTCTTCAGCAGCAGGTGGCCCCTTATCACCGCACCGTCAGTCAGCATTATCAGGATTTTTCCGGGCAGGAGATCTCCCCCCGCAATCAGTTGATGCTCGATTACCTTGTCGACCATGAACTGCGCCTGGCGCTGGCGATTCACGACTTTATGGGCGCCGCCCATCCCAAAGCCCTCGATTACTGGTTCAAGCGCATCGAAATCCCCTTTCCGGCAGCGAACTCCGGGGTTCTGAGCGATGCCTGCCGCAGCGATCTCGATGCGCTGGTCGGAGCGGCCATCTGTTACAAAACAGCGTTGATCGCTTTTTATGGGCACCTCCTGCAAAACTGCGATGACGCCCAGGCCGCACACCTCTTTCAGACCCTGAAAGATCAGGAAGAGAAGGGGATGAAGCGCTTTATCCGCCATGCCCAGGGGCTGGCTGATTTATAAAGATGACCACCCTCCTCCTCGTCCTCTTCTTTTTCCTCCTCGCCTTTGCCGGGCTGGCGCTCGGGGTCATTCTCCGCAACAAGCATCTACGCGGCGGCTGCGGCGGCCCGGCTCAGGGGGATTGCAAGGAGAAATCCGGCGCCTGTTCCTGCAAAGATGAAAAGCCCCGCTAAATTCGGTCATTGTGCCGTTGCGTGTGATCTGTTACTTTGCAGAGCTTAAAACAAACCCCATCCCCCTCCTGACCTCCCCCTTGAAAGTGGAGGAAGACAGCTGAAAGAAATGAGCTCATAGATGGCGATTGAATGGTATCCGGGACATATGACCAGGGCCAAGCGGGAGATAAGTGAAGCCCTCGCTATTGTCGATGTTGTTATCGAAGTCGTCGATGCCCGCCTGCCGCGTTCGAGCTCTAATCCCTTGCTGCAGAAGCTGCGCGGCGTCAAACCCTGCATCAAGATCCTCAACAAGCAGGATCTTGCCGATCCCTGGGTGACCAAAGAATGGGTGCAGCACTTCGAAGCGGAGAAGGGGGTGCTGGCCCTGCCGATCGAAGCGAAGAATATCCGCGAAGCCGGACAGATTCTCCGCCTCTGTCAGCAACTCATCCCGCACAAGGGCAAAGCGGGACGGACCCTGCGCGCTATGGTGGTCGGTATTCCCAACGTCGGCAAATCGACCTTGATCAATACCCTCGCCGGCAAAAAGATCGCCCGGGTCGGCGACAAACCGGCGATCACCACCTGCAAGCAGCAGATCAAGCTCGCCAACCATATCGTCCTTGACGATACGCCGGGCCTCCTCTGGCCCGATCTGCGTGATCAACTCGGCGCCTTCCGCCTCGCCACCAGCGGCGCTATCGGCGCCAATGCCTTCGACTCCAAGGATGTGGCCCACTTTGCCATTTCCTTTATGCTCGAACGCTACCGCGACGCTCTGGTGTCGAGCTACCCCCTGGCCGCCCAGGAATCGGATCCGGCGATCCTCCTCACTGAAATCGGCCGCCGCCATGGTTGCCTCCTCAGCGGCGGCATCGATCTCACCCGTGCCGGTGAATTCTTCCTCCGCGCCCTGCGTGCCGGCAAGTACGGCCGCTTCTCCCTGGAACGACCGGGGGACGCTCTCTTTGTTGAAGGAGACGAGGGCGAGGATGAAGCGATCGATTCCGTGGGTTTGTAGGGGCACGGCGCGCCGTGCCCGACTTGACTTGAATACAACAATCAATGGGATTGGGCACGGCACGCCGTGCCCCTACATGTAATCCTGTTCACAAACCTTCCTCGCAGAGAACCCCATGCGCATCCTCCATCTCGCTGACCTCCATCTCGGCAAGATCATCTTCGATCTCCATCTGACCGTCGATCAGCAGCACATTCTCGAACAGATCGTCGCTATCGCCGTGCGCGAAGGAGTCGAGGTCGTCGTGATCAGCGGTGATCTTTATGACCGTTCCATCCCGCCGGTGCAGGCGACGATGGTCATGGATGACTTCCTGTCCCGTCTCCTCATCGATCATGGCATCAAGGTGATTATCACCCCCGGCAACCACGACAGCGCCGAGCGTCTTGCCTTTGCCAGCCGCCTCCTCAAGGATCAGGGGCTTTATATCGCCTCGGGGATGAGTGAAGGGATTGCGCCGGTCATCCTTCATGACGCCGCCGGCCCGGTGACCTTCTGGCCCCTGCCGTATGTCGACCCCCTGACGCTGAAGCGGCACCTCGGCGATCTGGAGATCGACGATTTCGATACGGCCCTGCAGCGGGTGGTGAGCGCGCTCCCCCTAGCGCCAGGGCGCAATCTCTGTCTCGCCCACTGCTTCACCGGCGGCGGTGAGGCGAGCGAGTCGGAGCGTCCCCTGACCATCGGCAATTCCAGTCTCGTCGATCCCGCCCACTTTGCCCCTTTTGATCTCACCCTCCTCGGTCACCTGCATCGCCCCCAGCAGATAAGTGCCAAGGTCTTTTACGCCGGTTCCCCCCTTAAATATTCTTTCTCTGAAGCCGGGCAGAGCAAGGTCGTCGCCATCTTTGATCTCGCCGCCGACGGTTCCTTTACCCGCACCCTGGTCGATCTCGTCCCCTTGCGCGAGATGCGCACCCTCTCCGGTGAACTGGCAGAGATCCTTACCGCGGCGGCGACCGATCCCGGCGCCGACGATTACCTGTGGATTGAATTGACCGATCGCGGCGCCCTCTTCGATTACGCTGCCAAGCTGCGCGCCGCTTACCCCAATCTCCTTAATATCACTCGCACCGCTTACGCCGGCAATGGCAGCAGCGGCGACGCAATCGTCGTCCGCAACAAGAGCGAGAGCGAGATCGTCAGCGCCTTCTTCCATCACGTCAGCAGCAACGGCCTGTGCAGCGTTGAAGAGAGCGTGCTCGCCGAGGTTCTCAACGATCTGCTGCGCCAGGAGCACGGGGAGGAATCATGCGACCGCTCAAACTGACCCTGCGCGCCTTTGGTCCCTTTGTCGGCGAGGAAGTCGTCGACTTCACCCTTTACGGCGACAATGCCTTCCTGCTCATCAACGGCCCGACCGGCGCCGGCAAGACTACTCTCCTTGACGGGATCTGCTACGCCCTTTACGGCGAGGCGAGCGGTGCCGGGCGCAGTGAACACTATCTGCGTTCGCAACGCGCCGCCAAAGAGGTGATCTGTCAGGTCGACTTCCTCTTCAGTGTCGGCCCCCGCACCTATTCCCTCAAACGCCGGCCGGCGCAGACCATTCTCCACAAAGAGAAGGTGCGCGAGCTGAATCATCAGGTGGAATTCTGTGAAGTCGCGGCCGACGGAGAGATAATCGGCGAACGACTCAGCAAGATTAACGAAGTGCGCGAGCGCATCGAATCTCTCCTCGGTTTTTCCAGCGACCAGTTCCGTCAGGTCGTCGTCCTGCCGCAGGGGGAGTTTCGCCGTCTCCTTTTGGCCAAGTCCGATGAAAAGGAGCGCATCCTCGAAAAGCTCTTCAATACCGGCCGCTACAAATTCGTCGAGGAAGCGCTGAAGAAGCGGCGCTCGCTGCTCGGTGCCGATTTAAACAGGCTCAAAGCCGAAGTCGAAGGGATCTTCACCGCCTGCCAGGTGACCAACGCCATAGAGCTTGACGAGCGGATGTCCGCCGTGGCGACGCGCCGAACCGAGCGCGCTCTGGCCCTTGAAACTTTGACCCTGCGGCAGCAACTCTGCCATGAACAGCTGCGAGGGGCGCAGGCCGATGCGGAAAATTTCCAGGAGCACGATCAATCTCAGCTCGTCTTTGCCCGGCTCGATCAGCAAAAAGAGGTCATGGCGCGCAAGGCCACGGAAGTTGAGGCGGCGACCCGTTCCCTCCTCCTTGTCGATCTCGAAAGTGCGGTCCAGCGCGGGGAAGGGGAGGTGACTGAGCTGCGGCGGCGGATCGCCGAGTTGAGTTCAGCTCAACTCCTCCTGGTTGACGAAGTTGCCGCCGCCCGGCAGCGCGTGAGCGCTTGTCGGGAAGAGCAGGGGCAGATAACGGCCAGGGTGGCGGAAGCAACGCAGTTGCAGCAAGTCTTGACCCGTTTGAGGGAGTTGGAGGGCTATCGGCAGGAGTTGGAGAAGGGCCTGGCTGCGGCAGCCGCAGCCCAACAGCAATACGAGACGTTGCAGGAAGTTCGGCGCCGCGAAGAGGAAGGGATCGAAGCTCTGACGGCGCGGATCGAGGAATTGACCGTGAGCAGCGGCCGCCTCGGTGAAATTGATGGCGAGATCGGGCGGGTGACGCAGCTGCTCAAAGTGCGGAGGGAGTTTGATGCTGAGAGTCTGCGTTTGCAGCAGCTGAACAGCGAGCTTGCGACTGCGACTGCGGCGGTCAAGGTCGCGGAAGACGCTGCAGCCGTGGCCCGACTCGAAATGGAGTCGTTGCAGCAGAAGTTTATCGCCGGCCAGGCAGCGCACCTTGCGGCCCAGTTGATCGACGGCGAACCTTGTCTGGTCTGTGGTGCCAGCAGCCATCCGCAACCGGCCCGGTCGACGGGGGTGATCCCGACGGAAAAAGAGCTGGAAGGTGCAGCGCAACGCAGCACGGCAGCGGTCGCGAAAGTGGCAGCGGCGACAGCGCAGCAAGCGGAGCTTTCCGGCCGACAGCAGGGGAGCACAGCGAGTCGAGAGCGGCTTGCCGACGCCCTGCAGGGGGCAGGGCATGATTCGTTAGAGAAGCTGCAGCAAAGGCTGCTTGATCTTGAGCAAGAGCGGGCACTCTGCACCAGGGCCGGCAAAGAACTGGAGCAGTTCCGTCAGGAGCGCCTGGCTCGCAACGCGCGCCGCCAGGAGTATCTGCAACAAGAACCAGCGCTGATCCAGGCTTTGCAGGCAGGGACGGCGAGCGTCGAACGTCTGCGCGGCCTGGTTGCGAATAGCGAAACCGCCACCGCCGGGATGCAGGCAGCGGAGGTTGCGGCCCGGATTGCTGCCAGTGAAGCGTTTGTTGTCCGGGTCAGCCGTGAGGGACAGCAGGCCGAGGCACAGTTGGCAGAACTCTTTGCCGCCCAGGAAAAGAACCGTGGCGAAGGGGAGCTTTCCGAAGCGCAGCTACAAAGTCGCGGGACAGCCCTTGTTGTCCTGCAGGCGGAATTCACGGACCGTCTCGCCATCGCAGGTTTCGCCGATCTGGCCGCCTGTCGCGCCGCGCGTCTTGACCCCGTCGTTCTGTCCCGCCGGCAGGAAGAGTTGGAGCGCTTCCGCCAGGATTTGACGGCGGCAACGTTGCGGCTGGAGCGAGCGGCCGCGCTCTGTGCCGGTCGTGTCCGTCCGGATCTGGCGGCGTTGCAGCAAGGTAAAGAAGCAATCGATGCTGAAGTCGGCGCCTTGCAGCAGGAGCTCGGCACCTTGAGCGGCGAAGCGACGGCGCTCGCGGTTGCCCGCGAAAAGATCGGGGCCAAGGGGGACGAAATCGCCCGATTAGAGGAGGACTACGCCGTCGTTGGACGCCTCGCCGATCTGGCCGGCGGTCAGAATCCGCAGCGCATGACCCTGCAACGCTATGTGTTGGCCGCCCTCTTTGAAGAAGTTGCCATCGCCGCTTCGCGTCGACTGAGCAAGATGAGTCGCGGCCGTTATCACCTCCTGCGCGCCGAAATTCCCCGCGACGGCAAGAGTACCGGCGGTCTCGATCTCGATGTCATCGACGATTACTGCGGCGAGCGCCGCCCTGCTTTCACCCTCTCCGGCGGGGAATCCTTCCTTGCTTCCCTCGCCCTCGCTCTCGGCCTTTCCGACGTTGTTCTCGCCCAGAGTGGCGGCCGTTATCTCGACTGCATCTTTATCGACGAAGGCTTCGGCACGCTCGATGGCGAGACCCTCGATTTCGCCCTGAATACTCTTATCGAACTGCATCAGGCGGGACGGGTGATCGGGATCATTTCGCACGTTGCCGAGCTTAAAGAGCGCATCCCCTGCCGCATCGAGATTGTTTCCCAAAAAGAGGGGAGTCGCATTGTGCAGAGTGACGGAGTTGGTAACACGACTACATTTGCGCACTGAAATTTCGTTATTAGGCGAAATTTTCCATTTGTTCGGCCATTTTGCGGAGCCGGGCAATTTCCAATTTTTACTCCGCCGGATGATTCAACTAATATTCTAACGGGTTGTAACTGCTCGTGGTCTGGTCTATAAATTGCACGCAAGCTGGCAGTGCTAATTTTGTCCGTAGAAAGATTGTGCTTTTCTGTGGATTATTTAGTTCGCTGGTCATATTGCGAAGTTAATTTTTTTCTTATAAAAGTTGGATGAATGAAGAGGCGAGGTGCTGTTATGGCGAGGACGTTGAAATCATGCTTGGGAGTGATCAGTTTTGTCGCTCTGTTGCTCTTTTCCGGTTATGGAACGGCTGAGGCGGTCAAGGCTCACCCGGATGCCTGTAATACGTGTCATCGGATGCCGGGTGCCAACCCCCGTGCCATTAATAGCCTCTGCTTGGCTTGCCATGTCTCGTCCGGAACAGCCGAGGCTCAAGCGGCCGGTGTTTTTTCGCCAGCAGCAGCCAGTAACGCGTTTAACCATAATGCGTCGGCCGGTACAGGCGCCGGGTCGCAGACCTCGCACTTCTGGGGCGGCTCGAAAACAGCAGATCCCGCCGCCGGTTCGCAAAATCCCCCGACCACTTTCTACTCCAGCCGCAATCAAATCTCCACCGGTCTGGTGACCTGTTCGATCTGTCATGATCCGCATAATGATATGGCAACGACGACGAAGCTGTTGCGTACCACAACCGCAGCGACGGCGGATCTCAATGATGCAGTCTGTAAACAGTGCCATGCTCCCTATTACATCGATAATCCTTCTGCTGTGTTGACTCACCCGGTTGGTCCCTCCGCTGTACCGACGATCGATCCCCTGAAATTCAACACTCCTGTCGTCAATATCGGCTCGGGGAATATTCAGTTTTTTAATGGTTCGGTGAGTTGTTCTTCCTGCCACTCGACGCACTTTGCTGACTCTGATTCGACAACGGCCGATGGCAAGGGACAGACGCTGGTTGCCGGTGACGGTAAATTGCTCCGCACCGACGGACCTGCGGTGACTGATCCAGATCCTCAGGTTCAGGCTAATCGTCGTTCGGCCGTTTGTACGGCTTGTCATCCCTACAAAACACACGGAAATGCAACCGAATCTCTTTCCTGTTTTGTTTGCCACAGTGTTCATAACCCGACCGCGGCAACCAACGTCTTCGTCCTTCGTAGCAGCGTCACGACGGCAACTTACGGTACCGTGACCGGTCTTTCTTACACGACTGTTCCGCCCCTTGACCTGACCGGGTCAACCTCCTGGGCTGATACCGGAGCAACGACGAACGGTTATTGCGAAAAATGTCATGGTAATTTGCTGAATACTGATGCCGGGGGCATCTCGGAGAGTCGGCTGCACATAGAAGGTGAAAATTGTCGCACTTGTCATGTCCATCATAAGGCCGATGCGACTCGTAGTTTTGCCGCCGCCGGTGGCTGCGACGGTTGTCACGGCTACCCGCCGTCGGCAAATGTTGTCGGCGGCCCCAACGGTTATGCCGCCGGTTATACCCTCTCCACTTTCAAGGATGAATCGATCACACCCCATGCGGCCCATGCCGCCGGTTCAGGGAACTATTCGTTCAGTTGCTCTTCCTGTCACCTCAACAACAATCACAATAGTGCCAACAGTTTCCAGGATGTCTTTCTCGGCGGCAGCTATAGTTCTCTCGCCAGTGGCAACGGCAACATGACCCCGACCTATAACGGAACCGGCCTCGGCACTTGTGCCGCTGTCTATTGCCATTCCAACGGCGGCGCCCGTACCAGCGATATTGCTCGTACCTATACAGCGGCGGCAATCCCCGCTTGGACCGCCGGCAGCACGACCGGGGCGATCACGACTTGTAATGCCTGCCACGACAATAGCAATGCGATGACCAATGGCTCAGCCGCTCACGCTGCTCACCTGGCACTCGCCGGCGTCACTTGTAAAACCTGTCATGTTACGACGGCTGACTCGGCTACGGCACTGGCCGCTGGCGCCATCGGCAGCACTCACGTCAATGGCACAATCAACGTCGCCTTTGATACCAGCGGATTTATCACAGTCGGTGCCACACCCTATACAGCTGCGACCGGCACCTGTGCCGTTTATTGCCATTCCAACGGAGTCAGCTTCGCCAGTCCTGACTGGGATGTTGCCACCTCTGGCGACTGCGGCGCTTGCCATCAGTACAGTCTGGCGGGAGTTGCCACCGGCAGCGGCACACCTTTGAGTGCCACCCACAACAAGCATCTTTACGCATCAGCTAATGGCGTCCAGTTGGCTTGCACTACCTGCCATACTAACGCCGGCAGTGGTGTCGACCATGTGAATGGTTCGGTCAGTTTTGTTGCTAACTATCAGACTGCCGTCTGTAACCTCTGTCATGGTGCCAGCAATGGCGTGACGACGGGTGATGATCGTCAGCCGATCTGGAATAACACCGCCTCCGTCGATTGTCAGACCTGTCATGCGGGCAGTGTCACTGCCACCATCAGCAGCAAGTCTGCCGCGAATAAATCAACTGCGACCAGCACCGGTCATAACAAGGCAAGCGGCACCTACGGCGTTTCCGGCAATGTTGCCGCTAACAAGCTGTGTTCCTCCTGTCATGATAGCACCGCAGCTGGTCACTTCGACGGTATTACCGGCGACGATATGCGTCTGTTGCCAGCCGCTGCCAACTGCACGACTTCCTGCCACGGTGTCGGCGGGTCGGCGGTCAAGGATGGGATTGTCAGCCACCAGGCTAAAGACTGCTCCGTATGTCACGATCCGCACGGTAGCAGCAACATCTACATGATCAGCGCAACCTCGGCCGGCAATTACGGTGGTACGGTTGTCTTTACCGCGAAGACCGGTACCGATTCCTACGACGAAGACGATACCGTTAATAGTGACGATCTCTGCGCCACCTGCCATATTTACTCGGGGACCATGGCTCACAATACCCGGAGTAATGAAGGAGTGGCTCATAACGAAGGGACCAACTGCTTCAGTTGTCACAAGTCGCATACCGAGCCGTCCGGTGCATTCATCGCCGGTGCCGGTAACGCCTGCAACGATTGCCACGGCTTCCCGCCGGCCAATGCTGCGCACGCCAAGCATGCCGAGTCTGCAACTAATGACGCCAGTGAAGACCGCACCGATTGCGAAGCTTGCCACACCGGCGCCGCCAGCTACACTTATAGCCCGGCTGAGGATCAGGGTGCTTCACTGAATCACGGTAACGTGACTGGACGTAAGTCGATCCTGACCACTTCGGTTGGTTACAACCTCACCGATCAAAATTGCGCGACAGCTTGCCATAAATCGACTGCTGCCGATGGTTTCTGGACTGACACGGATCTGAATTGTAATGCCTGCCACTATTACTCTGCCACACCGACCAGTACAGGGAATAACGCCGGTGTTGCAAACGCCAAGACCGGAACCTACCAGTTGACCGGCACCCACAACCAGCACTTCGATGCCGGTGCTGTCTGTAGCGATTGCCACGGTACGTTACCCACCGATATGACCCATATCACCATGGGCGTTGGCAGCGATGCTGCCAAGATTCTCGGTAAGGCCAAAGCCGAGATGGATGAGGCTTCCATTGATACAGTTGGTCTTGTTGCTACGGATCCCGATCCGGGCAATGCCACCTGCGCCAATATCGCTTGTCATAATCCCTCCAATGGCGCCTACAGTGCCACCTGGACGGTCACCATTGCTGATTGTTCGACCTGCCACAGCGCCACCAACCCCGGCACCGGCAGTCACGGCGAGCACATGGGCGCCGCGACGATCTTCGGGATTAACACCGTGGCCTGCACCAGCTGCCACGCCAACAATGGCACCAACAACGCGCACCGCAACGGCAGTGTCACCTTTGTCGCCGGCATGAACTACTCCGGCGGGGCCCAGGCTCCCCTTGGCACGAATGGTACCTGTAACACCAGCACCTGCCACAACGACGGCACGGTTGCCGCCACTCCGGTTGTCTCACCCCAGTGGGGCACGGTCAGCGCCGATTGCACCATCTGCCATGGTTATGCACCGGCCACCGGCGAGCATGCCAAGCACTTCGCCAACACCACCTATGTCGATGGCGGCTGCGCCGACTGTCATACCGCCGAAACCGCCACGACTCATATCGACGGCAGCCGCAACATGGCCAGCCTGGTCACCGATATGGACCTGGTCACAGTGGGGAACCAGTTGACCGCACCCGGCACCTGGAACGGCACCTGCGCCAACAGTTGTCACATTGCCGACACGGCGGGAGACTGGACCACCGGCGGCACCCTGGCCTGTACCGACTGCCACGGCAGCGGCAAGTTGACGACCCCGGCGCTGGACCGCGGCTGGCCGCCGAGCAGTGGCGCCCATGCGGCTCACCTTGGCAATACCATTTATGTGACCGGCGCAAACTGTACCGATTGCCATAACAACAATACC
>JACUTW010000035.1 GCA_014859605.1 Desulfuromonadales bacterium | reverse complement strand
CGCAAGCGACGAAAAATCTCTCAGGAGCAGCTCGCCTTTGACAGCGGACTTGACCGATCGTTCCTTTCGCTCTCTGCCGCTCTGGTGCCATCAGGTCAAGGACTGCGGCGTCGGTGACCAGCGCATCTTTCTTGCCCGAGATGAAAGACCGATTACTGGCTGTAGGGATAATACTTGTAAAATCCCTTCGTTTTTTCTTCTTTGGTCCATTGTCAGTGGCTGACCCCTATCAGGTCCGATAGTCATATCGGGGGTAATTGGTCGGCTGCTCATCGGTCGATTATCAAAAAACGTCGGTCGATTATCGGCCGATTTCATATCGGCCGATTTCAAGGACGGGCAGAGGGAGAGTAGGTATCCTATCTTCCCGTTCCGCTCTGACTGTATCTGCTCTATCGCCAACTTCACCGCAACATGACTCCTGCCGGTCAATCTTCCCAACATCGAAAGAGTCGCTCCGCCGCTTTCGTGCGCTGCAAAAAAGAATAACTTTCGCGCCTTGTCGATACTCCGTCTGCGACTGGCGCCGAGAATTTGCTCTCGACTGATACCGCTCATTCCGCCACGTCTTGCATAACAAAAAAACGCCGCCGCAATCGGTCAATAAATACCGATCACAACGACGTTGCAAAATCATCCTGCCTCTGTCTTCCTGTCCAATTCCCTCGGCTTCCCTCCGCGGATGCCCACATAGCGTTTGATGAGCCGAAACTATCACCTTAAGCTGGACTCATTGTCAATCAAAAGTTGCACGAAAATGGCTAGAATGGCTTACTTATTCTCTGTTCGGCAGGGCATCAAACATCCTGTTTTTCCAATATTCCGGATTTCTTCTGGTGTGCATAATCGCAACAACGACGATCTGTTGACCCATAAATCTGTACACGATCCCGAAGGGGAAACGTCTCAACAGAATCCGGCGCCACGCTCCCACATACACAGGCCAACGATCCGGAGATTTCTGCAAAGTTTCAAGCGCGTGCTCTATCTCTCGTTCAAATGCCTGGGCAATATGACTGCCGCGCTCATGATACCAGGCATAGCTCTCGATATACTCTGTTCGGGCATCGTCATGAAGAACCGGTTTATCCATTCACTTTTTCGCGGGCCTGACGTTTGACGTCATCCCAGGAATGGGTCTGTGCGGTGCCATCCGCAAGCGCTTGCTCTCTTCTGCCAATCTCGGCAAACCAGGCGGCATCGCAATCGTCCTCGGTGACCGGATCAAGCGTTGTTAATAGGGTATCAACAAGCTTTGCCCGCTCTGCGTATGACAATTCGCTCGCTTCTTTGACTAATACTTCGGCAGTTAACGGCATTGTTAATTCTCCTTGGCGTGTAGCACGGGTTGTTGTGGGGCTAAATCTTGAGATCGTCTCTTGGAACTATACTGGACATTGAATGGCTATACAACTGGGACAGCTTCGCAACATCAGGTCTCAAGGGGTCAAATCTAAACACTTAACAAGGCCGAAAATCTCTCAGGAGCAACTCGCTTTTGACAGCGGGCTGGACCGTTCGTTCATCTCTCAAGTCGAATGCGTTCGCAAGCAGCCTTCTCTGGTGACCATCTTCCAGATCGCCAAAGCCCTCGCCATGACCCCCGCGCAACTTCTTGCCGCCACCGAACTCAAGCTGAATTTATAGCCCCGAATTAATCGCACCAATAAAAAAAGCCGTCGCAATCGGTCTATAAATACCGATCACAACGACGTTGCAAAATCATCCTGCCTTTGTCTTCCTGTTCCATTCCACCGCTACCCTCCGCTGCTGCCCACATAGCGTTTGATGAGGCGATACTTTCACCTTGATCCCGGCTCATTGTCAATTAGAATTTGCTCAAAGGGCAAAAAAATACACCTTTGTGGTGGCGTGTAAAAATGCTCCTATTTGCAGTGTGCCCAGACTTTCGGCAATCCGATCTCCAGATGAAAATGGGTTGCGATGACCCTTGGGGGAGATTCAAGGGCGGGCCCCCACAAGGGGGTTGCCCCTACGGAAACAAAATCGCACATCTATTTCAGATCAACCCGCGCTCACAGCCTTCCCTTTGGACCGCTTTACCCGTGATGACGTCAGAACTCGTCCGGTCAATATCCGCAGAACAGTCGCGGGCTCCTTGGCGACGGCGTTGAGCAGAACCAATGCCGGGCCATGCGGCTTGCGGTCACCCCGCTCCCAGTGACGCAAAGTGCCGAGACTGATGCCAAAGGTGGTGGCGAATTGCTCCTGGGTTAGTCCTGTCTTCTCCCGCACCTGCTTGACGTTGACTTCCTCCGGGGTGAAGAGCCGAATACCTGTCTTCTCGCCGTTCTGGTGGGCGATAGCCTCTTCTAGTCCACGTTTTATGCTGGCAAACAAATCGCTCATTCTCAATTCTCCTTCCGCGCCGCCCGTACCAACAGGCCGACGAGCTTAGCCAAACCGTTCCTCTCTGCTGCGGAGAGATTCTCTTTCTCGCTCTTGCCGTAGAGGGTCAAAAGATAGAGGGGCATTCCCTGGCAATGGTAAAAATAGATCACCCGTACACCACCGCTCTTCCCTTTGCTGTCCCGTGCCCAGCGCACCTTACGCACGCCACCCGTCCCTTCCATGACATCACCGGCTTCCGGACAGATGGCGAGATAGGCTATCAGATCGGATCGCTCTTGCTCAGACAGCAACTTTTTGGCACGTCGGGTATATTCGGTTGTTTCTGCAACGGTGATCATCCACTCCACTCCCTGAAAAGTAATCCATTGGATTACGCGAGTCAAGTTCTCGATCGAAAATACACGGACACCATACCTATTTAACCCTACACTTCGCGCATAAAGTACAGCTTATTCCCCTCGCCCCCGATGGAGGAAAAGGGGACGAATTTATTTTCTGTCGTAATCATCTATCGGGTCAAAATCGGAACGGTTATAAACCGTTCCCTACGGGGACGGATTCGTTGAATCCGACGATTTTCGTTGGGACCGGGTTCAAACCGGTCCGTTGCTGCTGGTAATCCAGAATAGATCTATTTTCTATCCAATAAAAAACGCCGCCGCAATCGGTCAATAAATACCGATCACAACGACGTTGCAAAATCATCCTGCCTCTGTCTTCCTGTTCCATTCCACCGCCTACCCTCCGCGGATGCCCACATAGCGTTTGATGAGGCGATATTTCACCTTAAACCGGACTCATTGTCAATCAAGAGTTGTACGAAAATGGAGTGAAAAAGAAAGCCTTGAGGCGGGGAGAACTTATGGTCTTGGAAGATGGTCTTCAAGAACGATGACCTTGATTTCCTTCACTTGTTTCAATGCTGCATCGTTGGACAGAAAAAAGTCTGACTTGCGAACGATTGCCGTTGCAAGTTGGATATTGCTATTGACAGCATGACCGGGGATGACCACATTGCCAAGGCCAATGCGCCAACCGCAAAAAAAAAGCCGGTTCAAGGGGAGGCACCTCGATCCGGCGGAAAAATTACTCTCTACTGGGGATAGAGAGTTTTATGTTGGTAGGAAATTTCGTTCCTTGATGGCGGTGACTTTACTCTGGTGCCGGTGAAAAAAGTACGTGGCTCTCCGTATATTTTTCCATCCTCTTGAACGATGCGACCCTGTGCATTTGCGCATTAGAGATTTTGCTTTATCTTTTCTATACCAACCCGGAAACGGCAGTTAGCCGCAGATAAGTTCGGATAAAATCTGATAAATCAGGCAGTTCATTGTTTGACCAGTTTACCCGACTGGTAAAATGCTTGTCACAAATTCTATTTGTCCTTATCCGTAGTTATCCGCTTTTTCAGCGGCCAAGTGATTTTTCAGGATCAACGAAAGGACGCGATTATGGATCTCAACAAGCTGACAATTAAATCGCAGGAAGCGTTCCAGAGCGCCCAGGAGTTGGCGGCGCGGCGTGGCCACATTGAAGTCGATGGTGAGCACCTTCTCGCGGCCCTCCTTGAACAGGAAGGCGGCCTGATTCCACGTCTGCTGCAAAAGATGACCATTCCTGTCGAGAGCATGCTCCAGGCGGTGCGGGCAGAGCTCGATCGCCGGCCATCGGTCTCCGGTCCCGGCGCCGAAGCCGGAAAGATCTATGTTACCCTGCGCCTTAATCAACTGTTGCTCAAGGCCGGCGATGAAGCCAAACGCCTCAAGGATGACTTTATCAGCGTCGAGCATCTCTTTTTGGCCCTCGCCGACGAAGGGGTGAAGAGTGCATCCGGGAAGATCTTTTCGACCTTCCAGCTCAATCGCAACCGCATCTTGGAGGCACTCACCTCGATTCGCGGCAACCAGCGGGTGACGAGTCCTGAGCCGGAAGCGACCTATGAAGCGCTGGAAAAGTACGGCCGCGATCTGGTGCAGGAAGCGCGCAAAGGGAAGCTCGACCCGGTCATCGGCCGCGACGGCGAGATCCGCCGGGTGGTGCGCATCCTGTCGCGCAAGACCAAGAATAATCCGGTCCTGATCGGCGAAGCCGGCGTTGGCAAGACCGCCATTGCCGAAGGTCTGGCGCATCGCATCGTCCGCGGTGACGTCCCCGAGGGGCTGAAGGACAAGACCATCTTCTCCCTCGACATGGGCGCCCTGATCGCCGGCGCCAAATATCGCGGTGAGTTTGAAGAACGGCTCAAGGCGGTCCTCGCCGAGGTCAAGGAGAGCGAGGGGAAGATCATCCTCTTTATCGATGAACTCCACACCATCGTCGGTGCCGGCAAGAGCGAAGGGGCGATGGATGCCGGCAACATGCTCAAACCGATGCTGGCGCGCGGCGAGCTACACTGCATCGGTGCCACCACCCTCGACGAATATCGCAAGTATATCGAGAAAGATCCGGCTTTAGAGCGGCGCTTCCAGCCGGTCTTGGTCGAACAGCCGACGGTGGAGGATACCATTTCGATTCTGCGCGGTCTCAAGGAGCGCTTCGAGGTCTTTCACGGCGTGCGGATTCAGGATAACTCGCTGGTCGCCGCCGCCACCTTGTCGCACCGCTACATCACCGACCGCTTCCTCCCCGACAAAGCCATCGATCTCATCGACGAAGCCTGCGCTATGATCCGCACCGAGATCGATTCGTTGCCGACCGAACTCGACGAAGCGAGCCGCCGCGTCATGCAGCTGGAGATCGAGGAAGCCGCCCTGAAGAAGGAGAAGGATCGAGCCAGCCAGGAACGTCTCGACGTGCTGCGCAAAGAACTCGCTGATCTCAAACATAATGCCGACACTCTGCGGGCGCAGTGGGATGCCGAGAAGGACGGGATCAAAAAACTGCAGGGCTTACGGGAAACGATCGAGCAGGTGCGGAAGGAGATTGCGGTCGCCGAGCGCCAGTATGATCTCAATAAAGCGGCGGAGCTCCAGCATGGTCGCTTGCCGCAACTGGAAAAGGAACTGAAGGAAGCCGAAGCTCACGCCGTCGAAAGCGGCGGCCCGCGTTTGTTGCGCGAAGAGGTGACGGAAGAGGAGATCGCCGAAATCGTTGCCCGCTGGACGGGCATCCCGGTGACCCGCCTGGTGGAGGGGGAGAAGGAGAAACTCCTCAAACTCGACACCATCCTCCACCAGCGCGTCGTCGGTCAGGATGAAGCGGTGCAGCTCGTTGCCGATGCGGTGATCCGCGCCCGCGCTGGGATCAAGGACCCGCGCCGGCCGATCGGCTCATTTATCTTCCTGGGGCCGACTGGGGTCGGCAAGACCGAACTCGCCCGCACCCTTGCCGAAGCCCTCTTCGACACCGAAGAGAATATCATCCGCATCGACATGTCCGAATACATGGAGAAGCACACCGTCAGCCGCTTGATCGGTGCTCCCCCCGGCTATGTCGGCTACGAAGAAGGGGGGCAGCTCACTGAGGCAGTGCGCCGCAAACCCTACAGTGTCATCCTCTTTGATGAAATTGAAAAGGCCCATCCCGACATCTTCAATGTCCTGCTGCAGATTCTCGACGATGGCCGGGTTACCGATGCCCAGGGGCGCACCATCGATTGCAAGAATACGGTGATCATCATGACCAGCAACATCGGCAGCCCTTATCTTCTCGACGGCGTCAGTGCGCAGGGGACGATTGAAGAGAGCGCCCGCAAGCAGGTCATGCAGGAGCTGCGGAGCGCCTTCCGGCCGGAGTTTCTCAACCGGGTCGACGATATCGTCCTCTTCAAGCCGCTCAGCAAGGCCGAAATAACCCACATCATTGTCCTGCTCACCGATGATCTGCGTAAACGCCTGGCCTCCCGCCATATTGGCCTGGAACTGACCCCGGCCGCCTGCGACTTTATTGTCGATGCCGCCTATGATCCGGTTTACGGCGCTCGCCCCCTCAAACGCTACCTGCAACATCAGCTAGAGACTAAAATCGGCCGCGCCATTATCGCCGGCGAGATCGGCGATGGCGACAGAATGATCATCGATGCCGATGCTCAGGGATTGAAAATCGCCGTCAATCCTTGATTTTCTATAAATTTTGCTTGTATAAATTTACTACTTTATTTAATTATTAATATTTTTTCAGCAGAATTTATCAAGAAACGGGATTATTGCCAGTGACGACAAAAAAGAAATTCGGTGAAATCCTCGTTGAGGCCGGCGTCATCAGCGAGGGAGCCTTGCGGCAGGCCCTCGACCGCCAGTTGATCACCGGTTGGCGCCTCGGCAAGGTCCTCGAAGCGATGGGGGTCATTGCCGAGAAAGATGTCGCTGTCGCGTTGAGCAAACAGTACGGCTTTCGCACCGCTAAAGATTTTGCCGCCCATGCCTTTGCCGCGGACCTGCTCGACGTGATTCCGGAAAAACTGGTGAAAAAAGCTCAGGTCTTCCCCTTGAAACGGGAAGGGAGCTCTCTTTATCTGGCGATGGTTAATCCCCTCGATCTCCTCCTGATCGATGACGTTGCGAAGGTTGCGCGCCTGCATATCATTCCGGTGGTGACGACCTCCAGTGAGATCTCCGCGGCTATCCGCCGCCATTATGACGAACGAAGCCTCGCCGCCAAGGGCGGGGTGATGGTCGGCCAGGAAGTGGCAACACTGCTTGTGATCGATGCCATTCCGTCCTCGCGCCTCAAGCTTGTCAACTTCTTGCAGGGGGCCGGTTTTCTCGTCGAACATGCCGGCAGCGAAGCAGAAGCGGCCGACTTGGTTGGGAACCATCTCCCCCACCTGGCTTTAGTCGATACTGAACATCCGAATCAGCTTAATCCGCAAAAACTGCTGCAAACCCTCGGCGATATTCCTCTGATTGCCATTGGCCCCAACCCGGTCAAAGAAGAAGTTGTTTTCCTCAAGGGCGGCTATGTCGATTTTATCAATAAACCCGTTCATCAGGAACGTCTGCTCGCCCGCATCAATTCAGCGCTGCAACTGATTTATAGCGGACGCAAGGGTTCGAGAAAAAGAATCAGTGCCCAACTCGATTAAACCTGACAGACCGCCACAAGAAAAAGGCATCGACGCGCCGGCGTCGATGCCTTTTTCTTGTGGATATTGGATTGCGGCGCGAACTTGACTAAGGGACAGCGTCGGCAAAGAAACTGCTCCGGGCCGGAGCGAATTTAAAGGCATCGAGGAGCGAAAGATCGGTCGGCTTCATCAGCAAGATGGCCATAAAGGCAATGATCAGCAGGGCGGCGGTCCAATTCATGAAAGCCGTCAGCCAGGCCCAATCCGGCTCCCGCCTTATCTCCCCGACAACCTCCTTCTCTTCCTCCTCGCTACTGCCGAGACGGACCTTTTTTAACATCCGGCCGGCGGTTAAAAAGATCACCGCCGTCACCACAAATTGCGGCATCGCCTCCAGCCCCAAGTAACCGCAACCGAACATGGTGCCGTAAAAACCGAGGGCACAAAAACCCAGTACGGTTAAATATTGTCCAAGATTTCCCTTCATCACTTCACGGCTCCTGCACCGCGCGCATTGCTGCTGTCGCGGCATGGTGATAAAGTTAATCTATAACTGAGCCGGGGAAGAGCTGTCAACTCCGCAGCACCGGAAGCTGACAAATACCGGCGAGGAGCGCCAAAGCAAAGGTGACAACCCCGGCCAACAACAGCAAATATCCGAGGGGTGACCAGGCAATCACCATAACCAGAGCTTTCAGGAGGAGGGTCGCGGCCACCGCCGCCAGGAGGAGATGAAAAGAGCGCCCGCAATCACTCGACTGCGCCGCGACCAGCGCGGCAAAGATCCCCCAAAAGAGGAGAAAAGCGCTTTGCGCCGGGGAGTTCGTCGCTGCTGCCGACGTACTGGCCAGCTGAGAGATTTGTGAACAGGTCAGGAGACCAAAGGCCACCAGGACCACTGATTCAAGGTGGCGCTCATGGCGCCAGGCCTGCAAACCGGCGCCGATCTGGATCACGGCGGCAAGGAAGAGCGGAAGGAGCAAAGCTTGTGCACCAGAGCCGACCGGGGTGTGAATAATGGCCTGGAGCAAGATGGCGAAGCCGAGCGCCAGGATGCCGGCGACCCTGGTCATCACCCAGGTCTCCTGTAATTTTGCTGCGGTAAGGGTCGAGTTTCTGGCCATGATCGCCTCCTGATGCACCTCTTTTATCCCATTTGAGTCGACAGCAGCGTTTCCCGTGTACCCTGACCTCGCCCTGACAACCGCTTTCACAGAAGCTAATAGCAACGGCTATGCCAGCTCCACAGAAAATTTTAACCATTCGATATTATTATAATTATATTAAGGGGTCCAGAATTCAAGCTCTCCTCCTCTCTTTGCGCTTTGCCGATTTGCAAAAAAAAAGCCCCAATCTTTGCATCGGGGCGAATCGATCACTGGCGCGGGCCGGCGGCTAATCCGGAGCTCAGCTATAATCTTCCTTTTTCAATCCGTACTTTTTAATCTTGCGGTAGATGGTCGCCATATTCATGCCGGCTTCACGGGCGGCTTCGTCAATATTTCCCCCCTTTTTTCGTAACAGCATCTTGAGGTAATCGGTCTCAAAAGCGGTCATGGCGGCGGTATAGTCACTATCGAGCATGGCGGTAAGCTGCGACGCCCCGCCGGTAAAGGAAGGGGGCATCTCGATAAACTGTTCGAGTATCGGCAAGTCGATGAGAGCGTCTTCGTTGCCGATCGCCATGCAAGCCTCGACGACATTACGTAATTGACGGATATTCCCCGGCCAGGGAAAGCTCTTGAGGGCTTCGCTCGCTTCCGCACTGAAGCCCTTGACACTGGTCCCGAACTTTTTGTTCTGTTCCTGGATAAAGTGCGCGGCGAGCAAAGGGATATCTGCGACCCGCTCCCGCAAAGGGGGCAGGCGCAGGTTGAGGACATTCAGGCGATAATAAAGATCTTCGCGAAAGGTGCCGTTCCGGACATCCGCACTGAGATCGGCGTTGGTGGCAGAGATGATGCGCACATCCACCTTGATCGGCTGGGTGTCGCCAATGCGGAGAAACTCCTGCTCCTGGAGAAAGCGGAGAAGGGTCTTCTGCACATTGATCGGCAGATTCCCGACCTCATCGAGAAAGAGAGTGCCACCATCCGCCGCTTCAAGGAGCCCTTTGCGATTTTCTACCGCCCCGGTAAAGGCCCCCTTTTTATAGCCGAAGAGCTCACTCTCCAGCAGCGACTCCGAGAGGGCACCACAGTTGATGGCGACAAAACGTTTGTCACGGCGCGGCGAGTTGTAGTGCAGGGCCTGAGCGACGAGTTCCTTGCCGGTGCCGGATTCGCCGGTAATCAGCACCGAGGTATCGCGTACTGCCACCTTCTCCATGCGCTCGATCAGCGTTTTTAAAGCCGGGGCGCTGCCGATCATCTTGTCAAAACGGAACTTCCCGACCAGCTCTTCCCGGAGTTGGCGGTTCTCCTCCAAAAGCTTGGTCTGCTGCAGGCCATTGCGCACCCGGTAGATGAGTTCTTCCGGCTCAAAGGGCTTGGTGAGCATGTCGTAAGCGCCGCGCCGCAAGGCCTGAATCGCGGTTTCGACCGTGGCGTAGGCGGTAATCATGATCACCGGGATGGTCGGGGCCTTGGCCTTGATCCGCTCCAGAACTTCAATTCCGTCCATCCCCGGCATCTTGATGTCCGAGATGACCAGATCCCACTCTTCCGCCTTGAAGCTTTCGACCGCTTCAAAAGAACGAGTGAAAGCGCCGACCTTAAAGCCGTTATCCTTGAGGACGGCCTCCATCATCCGGCAGAGCCCCTCTTCATTATCAATCAGCAAAATTCTCTTCTTCACGATGGGTCATCCTCGGGGTCGAGCGGCAGCGTCACGACAAAGGTCGTCCCCTGACCGGGGTGGCTGTGCACCTTGATCCGGCCATGGTGAAAATCGATAATCTGCCGGGTAATGGCGAGACCGAGGCCGGTCCCCCGCGCCTTGGTGGTGTAGAACGGTTCAAAGATCTGTTCGAGCTGCTCCGGCGCCATACCGACCCCGGAATCGCGGAATTCAATTTCGACACATTTATCGTCAAGCGCACGGGTGCTTACCGTCAGCACCCCGCCCTGCGGCATCGCTGCCCCGGCATTGAGAATGAGATTGATCGCCACCTGTCGCAACTGATCGCCATCGGCGCGCAGCAGCGGTAAGCCGGCGGCAAAGCTCCTTTCAATCTGCACCTGATGCATATCGGTGTGATTGGCGGCAAAGTTGAGGATCTCAGTGAGCAGGAGGGTCAAATCGATCGTCTCTAGCGCCGGTTGTGGCGTCCGGGCGTAACTGAGGAGGTTCTGGACAATCTTTTTACAGCGCTTGCTTTCCCGTTTGATCTCATGGATGTAATTATAGTTGGGATCATCTTCGGGAATCTTCCCCTCCAGATAACTGGCATAACCGAGGATGACACCGAGGGGATTATTAATTTCGTGGGCGACTCCCGAGGAAAGGACCCCGAGGGAGGCCATCTTCCCCTGCTGCGCCAAGGCGGTCTCCATCTCGCGGTGACTCTTGATCATTTCCGTCATGCGATTGAAGGTGGCGGCAAGCTCCCCCATTTCATCGCTACTCTTGACCCGGACCGGCTGGTCGAAACGGCCGCGCTTGACCTGCCGGATCCCTTCGAGCATGCGCTGAATCGGCCGGGTGACGATCTTCGAGACGAAGATCACCAGCAAAATCGAAACCAGGCAGGTAGCGGTGGTCAGGAGTAACATACTGACAAAGGTCCGCACCCGCAGAGCGTTGGCGGCTTCGTAAAATTCATCTTCGTAGGAGCCGACAGCGACAACCCAATCCCAGGGGGCAAAATAAACGTAACGGGCGATCTTCTGGCGCGGCGCCCATTCCCCTTCATTTTTCCAGGGATAACGGATCCACCCTTGCTTGTTGCTGCGCATCTCCCGTAAAAAAGCCTTCCCCTCGGCATCGCGGGCATCAAGGTGATTCTCCCCTTCACTCAAGGGGTGAACGGTAAAGATCCCGGCGCCGTCGATGGCATAGATATAACCGGTGCGTCCGACCTTCTTCTCTTTCAGGCGGGCTTTGAGATCTTCAAAGGATTTTCGTTCAAAGGCGATATCTTCGGCGGTTTCATCGAGATAGCCACTGGCGGCAATAATCCAGTCCCACTGCGGAAAGTACCGATAGGCGGCAATCTTCATCCGCGTCTGCTGGTCACCGAGCTGTGCATTCCGCCAAGGGTAGGTGATAAAGAGGACCTCCCCGGGTTGAGCCTTAACCGCTGTCTCGATCATCTCCCGGATAAAAAAACGGCCGTTTTCATCCTGGGCGTCGTAAATATTTTCGCCCTGTTGCGCCACATGCGCCTGCAAAACGCCCTTGCTGTTGACCGCGTAGAGATAGCCACTCGGCCCGACACTGACCTTGAGCAGCGCCTTGCGCGCCTCCTCCTGCGCGGCGGCCAGAGAAATCCCGGAACGGCGATGCTGATCGTTCTGGCTCTCGGCAATCCCCCAGGCGATACTGGCAAGGGACTTGAGATCCCGGTTGAAACTCTCGCGCTTATCCTGCCGGTAGACCTGGAATTGCTGGTAATGGGCACTGAGCAGATCGACGGTGAAGGCGGCCATGTGGTCGAGATCAGCTTCACTGCTGCGCGTAATCCCCAACGTCGCCTGACTCGCGCCGATATAACCGACGACACTGCCGACGATGATGACCGGCAGGACCACCAGCGGCAGGACAACGACGAGAAGTTTGCCGCGCAGCTTGAGGTTTCGAAACCAGTCAACCAGATAGGATATTTTCATCTTAACCGTTAACGCCTGTCATCGAGGCAGCGCGACGTTTTGCCGCCACTTCCTGCCGCAACCAGTCGTACCAGGAAGAGAGACCTGCCCCGTTTTGGCAGGAGAGCTCAAAGATGCGGACCTGCGGATTTACCTGCCGGGCAAAAGCTTTACACTTCTCGATATCGAAGCGCAGGTAGGGGAGGAGGTCGATCTTGGTGAGAAGAAGAATATCGGCGGCCTTGAACATATCCGGGTACTTGAGGGGTTTATCCTCCCCTTCCGTCACCGAGAGGAGGGCAATCTTCGCATCCTCGCCGAGGTCGAAGGAGGCCGGGCAGACGAGGTTGCCGACATTCTCAATCATCAGGATATCCAGGGGGAGTCCCGCGAAGTTTTCCATACCGTGCCCGACCATGTGAGCATCAAGATGACAGCCGCTGCCGGTATTGATCTGCACGGCCGGCACCCCGGTGGCGGCGATCCGCTCGGCGTCGTTGCTGGTCTGCTGATCCCCTTCGAGGACGGCAAAGTTCCATTCATGCTGCAAATCACTGAGGGTCCGCTCCAGCAGGGTCGTTTTTCCGGAACCCGGGGAGCTGACCAGATTATAGACCAGCAGCCCTTTTTCCTGAAAAAGTCGACGATTTCCGGCAGCAAGGCGGTTATTCTTGGCGAGGAGATCTTCTTCGATCCGGACCACCCGCCCCGGACTCAGCTCAGCGGCGGGATGGTGGTGATGATGGCCGCTCGGGCCGCAACCGCAATCTGTACACATGCTCAGTCAACCTCCACTTCGACGACGCGCAGCTCCTCCCCCTGCAACCGCTCCAGAGAAAACCCGCCACAGGCAGGACAGGCCACGGTATAGGTGTCAAGGGCGCATTCGGCGTGACAGTCATAACACCGCCCACGACCGGGGATAAAGATGATCTCCAGGCGGCTCCCCTCAAGGAGGGTGCCGCGGCTGCAGGCTTCAAAACAGAACTCGACCGATTCCGGGACAACGCCGGCAAGAGCGCCGATCTCGACTTTGACCGACCGCACCTGCGTAGCTCCGTTTTGCCGCGCGGCGTCTTCGGCAATTTTCACCAGATGCTGGGTCAAACCGAGTTCATGCATGTCAAACAGGTCCATTCTGTGCGATAATCAAATCTTATAACATGCCTTTTACAACGGTTACAACGGCGTAAAGGATTGGTCAGGGCGACATGCTCGAACTCTTTGATACGCATATTCACCTCGATCGCCTGCCAACCACCGATCTGGCAAGCGAATTTGAACAGGCCCGGGAGCAGGGAATCTCTTCTTTCCTGATTCCGGGGATTGTCCCATCAAACTGGGACTGTTTGACAGCCCTCGCCGCGGAGTATACCGGGGTCTTCCTCGCCCCCGGCGTCCACCCTTTGGCCGCAGCATCCTGGTCGCCGCAGGTGGAGGAGCGCCTTCTGCAGCTCCTTGCCCACCCGGCGGTTGTCGCTATCGGCGAGATTGGTCTTGACCGCAAGCTTGCCACTCCGCTGGAACTGCAGGAGCAGGTTTTTCGCGCCCAATTACGCCTCGCAGTTGCCGCCGGACGGCCGCTGCTGCTCCATTGCCGCGGCCTCCTGGCACGCTCTTTAGAAATTTTCCAGGAAGAGCAGGGGGGGCGCGTCGGCGGCATCCTCCATGCTTTTTCCGGCAGCGTTGAGATGGCGAAAATGGCGCTGCGCCTGAACCTTGCTCTCGGTTTCGGCGGCGGGATCACCTGGCCCGAAGCACGACGCGCCCCGGAAGTCCTACGCTCCTTACCGGCCACCGCCTTCGTCCTCGAAAGCGATGCGCCGGATCAGAGCCCGGCACCGTACCGCCACGAGCGCAACCGGCCGCAGTGGCTCGCCTTGATCGCCAGGCGCTGTGCTGAACTGCGCCAGTGCTCACTGGAAGAAGTTGCAACGCAAACAACAACCAATGCCCGGCGGATACTCAATCTGCCATCCCCGTGAACCGGTTCAGCAAAGGATGAAATGAATGGACCCGAACGAAGATCCCACCAGCCGCACCCGCCTGCTCCTTGGCTCTGCGAGCGTTGCGCAGTTGGCAGCGACCTCGATCGCGGTCTTCGGTATCGGTGGCGTTGGCAGCTATGCGGTGGAAGCTCTGGCGCGGGCCGGAGTCGGCCATTTGACCCTTATCGATTTTGATCTTGTCGCCGGCAGCAACCTGAACCGTCAAGTTCATGCCCTGACCACGACGATCGGTCGCCCCAAAGCCGAAGTGATGGCCGAGCGCTGTCGTCTGATCAATCCGGGCATCGATGTCCAGGTCGTTACTGACCCGTATTCTGCCGACAACTCGGCGCGACTTTTGGATCCAGGTTACGATTATGTCTTTGATTGCATCGATCTGATCACCGCCAAAATTCATCTGATCGCTGCCTGCAAAGAGCGTCAGCTGCCGATCCTTTCGTCAATGGGGGCCGCCAACAAATTTGACCCGACAGCGATTCGCGTCGGCGACCTCTTTGCCACCCAGAATTGCCGGTTATGCCGAATCATGCGGAAAGAATTACGCCGGCGGGGGGTTACTGCGAATGTGGATGTTGTCTACTCGACGGAAGGATTTCGCCCGTTAGAGACGGGAAGGCGATTGGTGTCGGATGAGAATGGCGGGTATCAGCAGCGCCGTGCTCCCCTCGGGAGCGTTGCGTGGATCCCTTCAATCTTCGGCTTGACCATGGTCGGGACGGCCATTCCCCGACTTCTGGCTGGAAAGGGGCTTACCCTCCCGAAAGTCGATTGCGAATGATGCGCATGAAAAGGACGCCAAGAATGGTGAGGCTCAGCCCGGCAAAGAGGAGGACGTAACCGAAGCTGTCCATACGCCCCCAGTCGCCGTAACTCTGCCCCTTCATCAGCACCATCAAGGCGACGCCGCAAAAGATGCTGATGCCACCGAGGATATAAAGGACCAGCGAAGCATAGATCAGGGCATAACCGGTATTCTTCTTCATGCAGACCCCGTCAAATGCAAAAAGGGGGGCGCCGCAATACGGTGCCCCCCTTGCTTGGTGTTTAGTGCCCTGATCCGGTCGCCAGAGCCAGAATCATCAGAATCAGGCAGCCGAGGCCGGTAAATAAGGCGATGAAACCGAAACCTTTCAGGACAAAGTCATAAAAGACGCCGCTCGGTTTTTTCACGACGTATTGTTCGATGGTCCCCTCTTCTTCGTAGCGCCGCCACTGGTCGCCACGCTCTTCGATGAACTCCTCTTTCGACATCTGACCATTAAAGATAACAAAGTCCATCGGGAACTTTTCCGGTCGACCGTGCGTATTGAAGAAGTGCACGGTAAAGATGAAGCCGGTGGCGAGGAGCGCTTCGTCGGAGTGGACAATCGTCGCAACATTGAAGGCCCAGCCCGGGAGGACGACGCCAAAGATCTCGGGGAACCACAACATCAGACCGGAGCCGCCGATGGCAAACATACCCCAGAAGACGGCGATGAAGTCGAACTTTTCCCAATAGGTCCAGCGCTCAAAGGTCGGTTTCGGCCCCATGAAGAGGAACCATTTGACCATGCCGATCACATCTCTGACATCACGGAAGTTCGGGCAAAGCGATTCCGGTCCGAAAAGGCGCTGCAGGAAGTTCCCCTTCACCTTTTTGTCGATAAAGAGGAAGTTGATCGTCATGACGATCGCGGTCAAGAAGTAGCCAAAGGTCAGGACCGCGCAAGCTCGATGGATCAAGCCGGCATTGGCAGTGCCGCCAAAGAACTCCATCATAAAGTGCGCCCAGCCTTGATCAGCGAACTTCAGCGGCAAACCGGTAAGGGAAAGGCCAAGGAAACTGATGATAACGGTGAGATGCATGACAATATGACGACAGGTAAAGCGACGATACTGCTTGTGGCCATCCGGGATCACATGGGCGATATGGCCAGCATGCAGCTCTGCCAGCTTTTCGCGATTTTCGACAAAGCCGCGGAAGAGCCAGAGGAGAGTGTGAATCCAGAAGACGGTGAATGTACCGAGGAGCAGTCCGGTCATCAGCACGAAGGTCCAGTAAAGAACCGGATACTCGGCCGAATCGGTCATGTCGGCATGGGCATAATATTCTGTAAAGGGGATTGTTGCCTTGGGGTGACAAGCACCACAGGTCTTGACGAGATTCGCCGGATTGATGCTCGACTTGATATCCTGTGGAGGGAGGATAGCGTGCGAGGTGTGACAGTCCGAGCACCCGGCGGCTTTTTCGGGAAAGCCCAAGCGGTAGTTCTTGCCGTGATAGCTGTCGAGATAAGTCTTGACCGCTATCTTGGTAATGCCGTTGCGCTCCATCATCTCTTCATCGGCATGACACTTCAGGCAGACCTTGGTGTGAAATTCTTTGTTTTCCTTTGATGCTTCTTCACCGATAGGCTGAATTTCATGCAGGTTATGACAGTCATTACAGGCGGCGGAATCAGGATTTCCGTCTAAAACCGCTTTGCCATGAAAGGAGGCCATATAGGTGTCGGCAAGATCATGACAGTTACTGCAAGTGGCAACGACCTTCGCTTTATTCCCTTGCCAGGGTTGATGCACATGGATATCGGCATGACAATCAAAACATTTGATGTCATTAAGCATGTGCACGCTGCTGTAGTGCTCGTTCGTCTCTTTTTTATGACAGCGCACGCACTTGACATCGCCGGGCATCTGCTCGCCATCAGCATGGCGTTTCAGGTCGGTAATTTCAAGATGACAGCTGGTGCAGCCGTTTTGACCATGAACCGAATGGGAAAAGTTCTCCATCGTCGCGACGTTGTCGTGACATTTGAGACATTCCTCGGGGTTAATGGAGACGCCATCTGCCAAAACAGCACACGGTGCCAACAGCAGGAGCGCCAGTACCATCCATCGATAAATCCTCACAACCATAACGATTCCTCCCTTTTCTCCTGATATCTGCATGACAGGTTAAACGCGGGACACACAATCTAGCGGTCACAATCTACATATTGACTAGTTTAATTTCAACAAAAAAATTTAATAAAACATTGTTTTTATTCGTATTGTCATATAATTACAGGTTTTTAATGTTTAACGCCAAAAAAAAGGGTGCCGCCCTTTGGCAGCACCCTTACTCTTTTAACCGCAGCACCAGAATTTACTGGGCAGCCTGTCCGGCCAACTGCATCACCTGGGCGGTGAAGGGGTTGGCGAAGAGGATGATCATGCAGACAACGAAAACATAGATAGCGAGGGACTCGATCATGGCCAGACCGATCATCATGGTGGTCAGGATCTTGCCGCTGGCGCCGGGGTTACGGGCAACCCCTTCAACTGCGCTCTTGATCGCCAATCCCTGGCCGAGGCCGGTACCGAAAGAACCGATCGCCATACCGAAACCGGCAGCAATCATACACCAAGCAAAAAACGTCATTGTACTACTCCTTCCAAAAATGGGGGTTAATTGTTCCTATACAGATAGGACCAAGGCGAAAAAACAATCAGCAAAGATTAATGGGCATCTTCAAGCGCCCCGGCAATATAGATCATCGCCAGGAGAGAGAAGACAAAGGCCTGAATAAAGGCGACCAGCACCCCCATCAACATCATCGGAATCGGCAGCAAAAAAGGGACCAGGGTAAAGAAGATCATCAAGACGATCTCGTGGCCATACATGTTGCCGAAGAGACGCAGAGATAAGGAGAGAGGGCGCGCCAGATGCCCGATCATTTCAATAATGATCATCAGCGGTGCCAGCCAGATGATCGGGCCGGTAAAGTGCTTGATGTAGTGCGTGCCGTGCTCTTTAAGGCCGATGATATGGGTCATAAAAAAGACGATCAACGCTAATGCAACGTTGGTATTGAGGTTCGCAGTCGGCGGGAAGAAGCCCGGGATCAAACCGAGGAGGTTCGAGGTCAGGATAAAGAGGGCAAAGGTGGCGATCAAAGGGAAATAGGCCTTGCCCTTATGCCCCATCGTCTCTTCCACGAGATTCTCCAGGCCGGAGACGACGACTTCCATGAAATTCTGCAGACCGCCGGGAACCATCTTCAGGCCGCGCGAGGCTGCAAAAGCCAGAGACAGCAACAGGAAGAGAACGACCCAGGTATATAAGACCGTCCGCAAGCTGAGGGGATCGGCAATCAGGTTGTGCAGTTGCAACTGAGCAGAGAGCCAGTCGAGAAACATAAAAGGATGGATCATGAATCAACGCCTCCTTGATACGGTCAATCTCGCGATCGTGGTCCAGAAGAGACTGACAACCACCACCGAAAGACCTGCTGCCAGCGCCAGGGGGTTCACCCGTAACACGGCAACGCAGAAATAAAGCGCCGCTGCCACGGTGGCAAGGCGGAGCAGATAACTCGATTGAAACCGGCGCGCAGAACCGGAATCAAGCTGGACGAACATTTTAACCAAACTGAACTGCATCCAGTGAAAACTGAGGAGGGCTACCGCCCCGCCACACAAAACACCGAGAAAGACGCTCAGTGACTGCCAAACAAGACTCAACAGAAGAAGAACAACAAAGACGATCAGATTCCGGCGGGCCAACTGCCAAGGCAACTCTTTATCACTTATGACTGTCACCTTCGCTGGAACTTTCCGCCTTCTGCCGCTTCAACTCACGATCAGTCAGAATGTAAACGTTACGAAATCCGGCCACGATACCAAAACAGAGGAAGACCAGGGTCATCCAGGGGTTGGTTCCGAGCCAGCGATCCAGATAGTAACCGATCGCCAGACCGATCAGCGTCGCCGCTACCATCGAGATGCCAAGTCCGGACAAGAATCCCATCGACTTGAGAAGCTGGCGGCGTTGCTCTTTCATCACTGACTTAACCCTTCTGACCAGGCGGTCTTTCGAGCCGCGTCTTAATATCACACCACCCTGACCGTGTCAACCTCTTTACGGTGGAAAAACAAGTGTTATCCTCTTGACCACAGCAGGAAAGAACATTGATAATGTGAAAGATAAATCTCTTTATACCCCAAACCAAGGGACGGATCGTTTTTATGTTTTACTCGACTTTGCTTCATCGTTTAAAGCGGCGCTCCCGCTACTGGATCGTTGCTGTTGTTGTTGTTTCCCTCTTTGCTCTCTCCACATCCCTGCTGACGCCCTCGGATGCTTCGAGCCCGACCGACACCACAGAAAACTACGCCGCCAATCGCGCCAAGCTGATCAGCTACGTGCTGCGCAATCAGCTGGCGCGCCATCATTACAGTCACAAAACCTTCGATGACGAGCTTTCCCGCGCTGCGTACAGCCTCTTCCTCAAACAGCTCGATGCGCAAAAACGCTTTCTGCTGCTATCCGACATCGACCAACTCCAGCCCTACGCGCTGCTGATTGACAACGAAATCAATCAGGGGGTCATCGAACTCCCGGCCATCGCCGCCCGGATCATGGACCAACGCGTCCGGCAAGTCCAGGATCTGGTGCATGCCCTCCTGAAAGAAGAGATCGACTTCACAAAAAATGAGAAGCTTGAAACGGACAACACCAAACTGAGCTACTGTCGCGACCTGCCGGAACTGCGTGAGCGCTGGCGCAAAATCATCAAATATCAGCTGCTGGGCCGCTACATGAACCTCCTTGAGGACCAAAAGAAGCTCGAAAGCGGCGGCAAAAAGATCGATAAAGAACTCATGGCTGACGCCAGAGTCAAGGTTGGCAAGAGTCTTGACCAGTTCTTTACCCGGATGCTGGAACAAAAAGAACAGGATCGCTTCGACAGTTATTTCTCCGCCATCACCGAAGCCTTTGACCCCCACACCAACTACCTGCCGCCGACACAGAAAGAGGATTTCGACATCAGCATGCGCGGCTCCCTCGAAGGGATCGGCGCCACTCTGCGCGAAGAAGACGGCTACATCAAGGTGACGCAGATTATCCCCGGCAGCGCGGCCTGGCGGCAAGGAGAGTTACAGGCCGAGGATATCATTCTCAAGGTGGCCGAAGGGAAGGCCGAACCTGTCGATATCACCGACATGCGATTGCGCGATGCCGTCAGCCTGATTCGCGGCAAGAAGGGGACCGAGGTCCGCTTGACTGCCAGAAAACCAGACGGCAGCAAGATCACCATTCCGATCGTTCGAGATGTCGTCCAGATTGACGAAACCTTTGCCCGCGGCACCACCATCAAGGACGAAAAGAGCGGGAAAGTTTACGGTTATATCCGCATCCCCTCTTTCTACCGCGACTTCCAGGAAAGCGGCAATGGCGGCCGCAACGTCACGGATGACGTCCGGGCCGAGATCGCCAAACTCAAGGGGAGCAATATCGACGGCTTGATTCTCGATGTGCGCAATAACGGCGGCGGCGCTCTCTCCGATGCCGTGTCGATTGCCGGCCTCTTCATCCATCCCGGACCGGTCGTTCAGGTGCGCAGCAGCAACGGTAAGACACAGGTCCTCGATGACGACAGCAAAACGGTTTATAGCGGCCCCCTCGCCGTCCTCGTCAATGAATTCAGCGCCTCGGCCTCCGAGATTCTCGCCGGCGCCCTGCAGGACTATCGTCGCGCCATCGTCATCGGCAGCGCCCACACCCACGGCAAAGGGACGGTGCAGGCGATGCTCGATCTCGATCGCGACTTCAATCTGCGCAATATGGACCAGTTCCTCCCTCTCGGAGCGCTCAAAGTTACCATCCAGAAGTTTTACCGGATCAGCGGCGGTTCGACCCAGTATCGTGGCATCGTCCCCGACATCATCCTCCCCGACCGCTTGCAGTATCTCAAGAGCGGTGAGCGCTATCTTGAACACTCCCTCCCCTGGGACACCATCGCCGCCACCAGCTATCGCCCCTGGCCGCAGGCCCTCCCGGATCTGGAGTGGCTGCAGAGTCGCAGTCAGCAGCGGATTAAAAATGATCCGGCCTGGCAGACCATCAATAAAGACGCCGCCCGCGCCAAGGAGCGGAGCGAAAAGACCCTCGTTCCTTTGCAGTTCAGTGAATTACATCGCGACTGGCTGGAAGAAAAGAAGCTGGCCGAAGCACAACGGGCGGAAAGCGGCATGCCGAAGCATGGTGAAAAGGGGAGTAAACGCGAGCCGCTGCTGACCGATAGCGATAAGATCAAGCAGCTCGCCAAGGATACGGAAAAGGATCCGGTCGCCAGGGAAGCGATGGCGGTCCTCACCGATATCACCACCCATCCCACAGCCGCGACCCCAAAAGCGATCAAGCTGATCAATTAAGCACCGGCAGAGATGAGTTGACAGACGGCAAAGAGGTGTGATACCTGATTTCTCAAATTTTCCGGAGTTCCTGAGCGATGAACCAGCGTCCTTTCCATCAAAAACTGCAGACTGCAACCGCACGAGCTACCAGCGCGGCTGCCGCGGCAGTCGCAGTTCAATCCGCTGCCCGACGCTACGAGACCCGGTAAACACCCCTTTTTTCCCGTCTCTCATAAGACATCAGGCCGCGGCAGCACGTCGCGGCCTTTTCTTTTTCAACGACCCAGGACCTTTTAAGGAGAAATTTCATGCGTAACAACATCGTGCCGATCGGTGGCGGAGAGATGACTTACGAGATTCGCGCCATTGTCGACATCGCCGACAAACTCAAAAAACTTGGGCTCAAGACCAATATGGAGAATATCGGCGATCCTGTCGCCAAGGGGGAACAAATTCCCGGCTGGATGAAGCAGATCGTCGCTGACCTCGCCATGGAGAATACGTCCTACGGTTACTGCCCGACTCGCGGTGTCCTTGAGACCCGCGAATTTGTCGCCGAACTGACCAACCAGCGGGGCAAACTGCAGATCACCCCGGAAGATATCCTCTTCTTTAACGGTCTCGGCGACGCCATTCAAAAGGTCTACGGCTACCTGCGCCACGAATGCCGGGTGATTGTCCCATCGCCGACTTATTCGACCCACTCCTCAGCCGAGGCCGCTAACGCCGGCCAGCCGGCGGTCACTTATCGTCTTGCCGCCGAAAATTACTGGTATCCCGACCTCGAAGAGCTCCGTAATAAGGTCAAATACAACCCGGCCATCTCCGCTATCTTGCTGATCAATCCCGATAACCCCACCGGCGTCGTTTATCCGGAAGCGATTCTGCGCGAAATCGTCGCCATTGCCAAAGAATATGACCTCTTCATTATCAGCGACGAGATCTATCACAACATCACCTACAACGGCACCTCCACTCTGCCGATCTCCGATCTTATCGGCGATGTCCCCGCCATTGCCATGAAAGGGATCAGCAAAGAGTTCCCTTGGCCGGGCGGCCGCAGTGGCTGGATCGAGGTCTACAATGCCGATAAAGATCCGATCTTCGCCAAATATATCGCTTCGATTCTCAACGCCAAGCTTGTCGAGGTCTGCGCCACCACCCTGCCGCAGATGGCGGTGAAGCCGATGATGACCCACCCGGAATATCCCGTTTATCTTGAAGAGCGCAAGAACCGCTATGCCCGCGCCTCGAATATTGCCTATGACATTCTCAAGGATGTTCCCGGCCTCAAAGTCAACCGCACCAACGGCGCCTTCTATATGGCGGTCGCCTTTGACGACGGTATGCTGACCGGCACCCAGAGCCTGCCGATTGGCAACGCGGAGGTCAAAACCCTCGTCGAAGGGCTGGTCAACACCCCGGGCTGCTCCCTCGACAAACGCTTTGTCTACTACCTCCTCGCTTCGACCGGCATCTGCACTGTGCCGCTCACCTCTTTCTGCACCACCCAGCCGGGTTTCCGTATTACCCTGCTGGAGCGGGATGAAGCCGAGCTGACGCGCATCTTCCAGACGATTGCAGCGAGTGTGCAAACATATTTGCAGTCGTAATCCATTGCCGAATCAAGATTGAACGCCAACGCCGCAGAAGTCATCCTTCTACGGCGTTTTTGTTTATAGCGCGTTTTGAATTCATACTAAAATCCCCCCCATGTCATGTCTTGCTGGCGGAGGGAGTCTCAGGGACTGGTAGCGCAAGTGGGGGGAGAAATGCGGGACAAGATATCGGCGCGCGTCATCATTTCTTTGGTTGACAAAAGTTGACAAGGAATTTACAGTTAAATTATGAAAAATCTATTGAATGTTAATCAGGTTGACCAGCGGACCAAGGAGATGGGGTTGTCTCAGGCAAAACTCGCGGAGATGCTCGAAGTCTCACGTGAGTCTGTCTCACAGTGGTTCAAAAACGAGAAATTCCCCCGCCCCGACAAACTCCTCAAGCTGGCCAGAATTCTCAATCTTGGTTTCGACGAACTGGTGACCGAGATATCAACGGTGAACGACCCGGTGGTGGCCTTCCGCAAGAAGGGGGCGCACAAAATCACCAGCGAGTACATCGAGCAGGCCCGCGACATGGGTCGGATTCTTTCACAGCTGGTCCCGCATCTCCCCTTCGACGATCTGGCGCAACCTGCCACCCTCAAAGCGCCTTCCGTGGAATATGCCTATGTGCAAAAGGTCACAAGTCGCATCAGAAAGGAAATCGGTGTAGCCGAGGGCGATGAGGTCAAATTCCAGAGCCTGATCAAATTTTTCAATGATCTGCAAGCGGTCATTGTTCCGGTCTTATGGGGCAGCAAGGACAATCACGAAAACGCCCTGCATATCTACCTCCCCGAGTCGATGACCACCTGGATCTACCTCAATCTCGATTGCCAACTGCACGACTTTAAATACTGGATGGCACACGAACTCGGGCACGTCTATGCGCCGCAGCTCAAGGAAGAAGCGGGTGAGAATTTTGCCGATACCTTTGCCGGGGCGCTGCTGGTGCCGGAAGAACTAGCCAAAAAAGAATATGCCCATCTGCGCCGGCTGGCTAATATCGGCAAGCAGATCAACCGCATCAAAGAAATTGCCCATCTGTTGGTCGTCTCCCCCTTGACCGTCTATTTCGAGATCAACAAATTCGCTGTCCACCACAACTTGCCCAAGATCGACCTGGAAACCGACCGAGAAATCTATCGAGCCAATACTAATTTCAACAAGGAATTTTCATCGGTCAGCGAATATCTTTTTAAGACCAACACCCCCACTCCTGCCCAGTACGTGGCCAGTGCCCGCGAGGTCTTCGACAGCCCGTTTTTCGAAGTGTTCAAGAAGTATGTCGTTGAGAATCGTAAGTCGGCCAGCTTCGTTCAAAGTCTGCTCAACATCCCCTTGCCAGACGCTCATGGAGTTTACGAGGAACTTTGCTGATGTCGCAAAGACCTATCCTCCTAGATTCAAACGCTTATTTTCGGTTGGCGCAGAGTATCCGCCCCTTGCTGAATACCCCTTTCGGTGAGAAGAACTATTGCCTGTACATACTCAAGGAATTGCAGACCGAGTACGCGAAAAGCTCGCGTCTTAAGCTTAAATTCCCGTGGGTGAATGAACCGGAATACGCCGACAACCGTACAAAAAAACTGTCGTTGACCAAAAAAGAAAAAGACGAAATTCAACGAGGATATGATTTTATCCTGGATTTCGTCAGGCATGTACACCCCGGCGTATCCAAGGTGGATGTCCTCTGCCTTGCTCACGCAGAGCAACTTGGCATTCCCGTGGTAACCGATGATGCTGAAATGCGGGAGGCAGCTGGAAACTATGGCATCAAGACCTTAAAGACGCTGGAACTTCTCAAACTCATGCTCGATTGCGAATATATCGACCTGTCCAAGATCAGGGGAATTGCTGCCTACCTGATTTATCAGAACGACACACCGAAAGACTTCCGCAAAGACTTCAAGAAGATTTTTGGCGAAGATGCACCACGATAGTCACGGTCAATTCAATATGTATATCCGTTAGTTGTCAACTTGAAGCCGCAGATTGCGACCTAATGATCAGCATGGCAGAAAGAGTTTTTCGACTTGAGGTTCCAATCTGGAACCTCAAGTCAATAGACACCGCCACACCAAAAACAGGAGGGGAACGCGTGAAAAATCCACAGATCACCATCTTTGCCAAACAGGCCGGAGTTGAAATCACCCCGTACACCAAGCGCAGCGACAACCGCCCGGATGAAGGGAGGATTGCCCTGCGCTTCTTTCGTCTGGAGAGCGGCGGGACATCCTTGCGCTTCATCGCCGAACCGGCCGAAGCCTTTGACCTTGGTTGCCGGATGGGGAAGGTTCATAGCGAGGGGGGGAAAGAGAGTCTTAGCCACCGCTTCGAAGCGAATGGCCATGAGGTGCTGAGCAAACTCACGATCGAACGCTATACGCGCAACGGTAAGCACGGCTTTGCCCTCGGGCTGCAACGGGGGAGCGAGGAGATCAATGTGCCAACCACGCCGGAGCGTTTTCTCCATGCCGCTGAATTCCTCCGCCACCTCTCCCTGCGCGAGGCGTGGGTCGAGGAGGCGGAGCGGGGTGTTCAGGGGATGGAGAATTCGAGAGAATAACTGGCGCCGGCATCCTGGCGAAGGAGTTCGACCAGGGCAGGGAGGACACTTTGCAGCAGCGCCGGCAGGGTGTAGGGAGGATTGATGATAAAGAGGCCGCTGCCGTGCATGCCGAAGCCGTCGCCGGAGGGCGTTTGGACAGTGAGGGTGACGTGCAGCCAGCTCGCGGCGCCCAGGGATTTGAGGCGGCCGGGGAGAGCCTGCGCTTCACTCCGCTGTAACTGCGGATACCACAGGGCGTAGGTGCCGGAGGCAAAGCGCTTCACGGCGTCGCCAAGCAGCTTGACCACCCGCTCGTAATCGCGCTTCTCTTCGTAAGGGGGGTCGATGAGGACCAGAGCACGCCGGGTCGGCGGCGGCAACAGTCCTTTCAGGCCGATAAAACCGTCACTGCCTGTGATCTTGACCTGCTTGCCGGCGCGACTGAAGGTGGCGCGCAGCAACTCCTGATCGCGGGGGTGGAGTTCGAAGAGCCACATCCGGTCGTCAGGCCGCAGCAACTGGCCGGCCAGCCAGGGGGAGCCGGGATAGCGGGTCAGCTCCGGACCGGGGTTGCAGGCGCGAATCGACTCACGAAAGTCAGCAAGGGGCGCCGGGAGATCCTGCTGATTCCACAGCCGGCCGATGCCGGCAGCATATTCGGCATTCTGGGTGGCATAGCCCTGATCCAGCGCATAAAGGCCGGCCCCGGCGTGCGTATCGATATAAGAAAAGGGCTTTTCCTTGCGCCGAAAATAGTTCAGCAGCTCCACCAGCACCAGGTGCTTGAGGAGATCGGCATGGTTGCCGGCATGAAAAGCGTGACGGTAGCTCAGCATCTGACCTGATCTTTCCCTGAAGAACTCGTGCCGAAATCGCCATAGCGGTTTTGCAGGACAGCAGCGACGGCCATCCCTGCGGTCTCGGTACGGAGAATCCGCTTGCCGAGCGAGACGGGAATAAAACCGGCGGTCATTGCCAGATCTGCTTCCGCCGCCGCAAAGCCCCCTTCCGGGCCGACCAGCAGAACACAGCTGGCCGGAGCTTGCGGCGGCAGGGCGCTATTAAGCGGGATACTCCCCTCCTCCCACAGCATCAGCCGCAGGGTTTCGGTCGTCGCTGTCAACGCCGCCGCCAGGGGTTGCAGCTCCTCAAGAACCGGAAGGAGGGGACGGCGACTCTGCCGGGCTGCTTCCTGAATGATCCTTTGCCAGCGGGCGGTCTTTTCACCCCGCAGCTGACTGCGCGCAGTGAGCACTGGTGTAAAGGCGCTGATCCCGAGCTCCACCCCTTTCTCCAGCAGCCATTCAAACTTCTCTCCCTTGGGCAGCCCCTGGATCAGCCGCAAAGGGAGGAGCGCCTCGCCTTCCTCCCAGCGCTCCAGCACTTCAGCCTGCGCTGTGCTCCGGCTGAGCTGGCGCAATATGACCCGGGCGAGATGACCGGAGCCGTCGAGGAGGAGGACTTCATCGCCGACGCGCAGACGCAAAACGCTCAGGTGGTGAAAAGCTTCGTCGCTGATAACAACGAGCCGTTCCTGCAGCGCCACGGGAGACACAAAGAGGCGGTGCATCATGGCCGCCGGTAAAGGAGGCAGGACCAGTCTTCATTGTGACTGATCTCCGGCGTCCCGAGTCCGAAGGCATTGAAAGCGTTGATCACCATCTCCTCTTTCTCGATGAGGATGCCGGAAAGGACGAGGCGACCGCCGGAGGCGAGGCGGGCGAGCAGGGCCTCGGCGAGACGGATATTCTCTTCGGCGAGGATATTGGCCAACACCAGATCGAAGCTCCCTTCCAGTTCTTCGAGGGGGGCAATGGTGAAGGAGATCTTTTCGTCGACCTGATTAAGGATCGCATTCTCAAAAGCGATAGCGCACGCTTCCGGATCGATGTCACAAGCGACGATCTGTTCAGCGCCGTAAGCCGCCGCGGCAATGGCGAGGATGCCGGAACCGGTGCCGACATCGAGGACGCGGCGCGGCGGCACGGCACTCTCAAAGGCGGCGGCGACGGCTTCAAGACAAAGGCGGGTGGTGCCGTGCGTACCGGTGCCAAAGGCCATCCCCGGATCGATTTCGATGACCACATCGTCCGGCTGCGGCGTAAACGCTTCCCAGCTCGGCCGCACTACCAGACGCTGGCTGATCCGGGTCGTCGGAAAGTGCTGCTTCCAGCCTTCGGCCCAATCTTCATTGCGCACCACCGTAAAGGTGGGGGTTTGCGGTTCCCAGCCGGGAAAGGCCGGCGCCAGTTCGAGCATGCGCTGGTGAATCGCCCTCAGCAGCGCGGCGCTATCTTCCGGCTG
>JACUTW010000118.1 GCA_014859605.1 Desulfuromonadales bacterium | reverse complement strand
CTTGAACTTTCGCCAGCTAAGCACCGAGATTTCGTTGGACACCCGTTGCTGGCCGCCACGCCCCACAGGCTGCGTCCTCTGAGAGAGTTCATCAACTTTCTCTCTGAATTCAGTCCACGTATTGACACGCCCGCCACCGAAATCGGGGTCGGTTTTGTCGATGATTTTGCTGATGATCGCTTCCATCGTCTGTTGCGGGTCGTCAATATCGGCAAATAGCATCTCCAGGCTTTCTTTATCATCCTCGTATGAGTACTTGAACTTCTTCAGTTGCCCATACTCCATATAAGCATTTACGTCATCTAGCGATAAATATGTACTTTGTTTGGCCGATGTACTGCTCGCGAAAGGTATGTAGTACTTCACATTCTTGAACGGTTCTGTGGACAAACCAAGAGATATGTATTCCGCAATCACCAGTTCCTTCTCGTCTTGGTGTTCTGCTGAGAAGTCATTGGGACGGTCTATTGCCATCAGGTCTTTCCCCTTGACATTGAAGATGACAAAGGACACACTATCGCCGGGATTGGCGCTCAGGTACTGATCTTGTATGGCTTTCATCAGAAACATTGCGTAGGAAGTCTTCGAGGCAAGCCCGGAGATACCGGAGATATTTAGATGCGCGCCTTCCGGTCCCAAGAGGAACTTTGAATTCAAACGAATTGCCAGCCACTCCCGTTATGGCGAAGAAATTAGCCGGTTACCACTATGAGCGCCTTCCATCACCGGGCGCACCGCATTAGCGGTCAAAAAACAGATTACCTACAGGGAAATGGCCTGAAAACCTGCAAAATTGTGCCTGCGAAGGCATAGGTCAGCCTTCCGCCCTGCCAGGATAAAATTTCCGGCGGATCCGTTCTTTGATATTTCGTTGATTAGCGTGTCACTCCATCGCCACCTGGTATGGCTGTTTTTTGAGGCCGTCGGCAATCGCCCGCAGGATGTATTCCATGGAAGGGGCGATGAAATGGTGGAAGAAGGACCTGATTTCTTCCCACAACGCACCTTTGCTGCGGCATTTATCCCGGGCCGCCTGAAAAACCGGACAGCAGAGTTGCTGGAGCTGATCCACCAGAAAGGCCAGCATCGTCAGGTAGGCGAATATCGCGCTCAGGTGCTTGTCGCCCAGGCCGTAGTTGTGGCCGAGATTGTACCCTTGGTTCTTCAGGGTGTTGAAGGTCTCGTTTTCGATCCGCCACCGGGCACGGCCCGCGCGCATGATGTCGTAGACGTTTTCCGTGGTCAGCTCCAGATCCGTCACCCAACTGAACCGCTGCTCGCGGCCATTGTCGTCCACCTCCCAGTATTCAAGGACATTGACCTTGGTTTCCGGGCTCGACTGATTGAGCGACACCCCATTGAGAAAGCGGAAAACATGGGTCACCTTCTTGCCGGCCGGGTCGGGCAGGACAATTTCGGTCACCTCGCTGCGACCGGCCGCCTCGTCAAGATAATCGAAGAGAAAGGCGTGATCGCCGGGCTTGGCGGAAAGGATGAACCGTAGATCGTGTCGTTGGAGCTCCTTGATATGCGGGGCATTGGCGCTCAAGGCATCCTCGATGACGACAAGCTTGAGGTGCGGATGCTCCCGGCGGAGGTCCACGAAGAACCGCTTGGCGGCATTGCGCTCGCAATCGTTTTTGGTCGAGCCGTCTTGGTTGCGGATCATTTCGGGGCATAACGGAAGGACTTCCCGCCTGTCGGGATGAACGATGGCGGCGGCAAGCATCTGCTGGTGATACTCAACGCGACCGTTGCGCTTCCTCTTCCGGAGGCAGTAGTCGGAGCTGACCTCCTCGGAGGAGTAGATGCCTGTCCCATCCAGGGCCAGCAGGTAATGACCGTCAAGCCACGTCATCTTTTCAAGGGCCTTGCCGCGTTGGGCCTGAAGAAAGATGCTGCGGAACGGGCGCCGCAGATTGCCGGGTGCAACCTCATCGAGGATGGCGCGCATCTGGCTGTCGCAGGGGATGACGCCGACCTGGTAGACGCTGTGCAACCCTTCAGGCTCCGTGCAGCGCCTCTTGTCGAAAGCGAGCAGGGACGGGTCCTTGAGCGAAAACATGGCAAAGCCGCTCATCAGTGCGTCCACCAGAGGGATTTTGACGTTGCTGGCCCGATGATCGGGCACCTTCTCAAAATCCTTGCGGATCTTAGCGAACAGGGCGTCGGCGTTGAGGTGTGCGCGCATTTTGAGGTTGCAGAGACTCTTGATGGCCTTGCGGTGGCGATTGACACAGGACTTGATGGTCGACATGGTCGATTCTCCTTGTAAGTTATTGACCTCACAAAGAAAAATCGCGACCACCCTTCAAGGCCTTTGTCAAGAGAAAAATACGCCTCCCATGCAAATTTATCTTGAAAAAACCAAAAGTTTACGAACGCCTTACACTAACTACCCCATAAACAAAGGGTTTCTGGGGGGACCGGGAATTGCTGAACGAATTACGAATTACGAATTACTTTTCTTCTACAGTTGGTGCCCATTTTTGAGCGATTATTCCTCACAAATCATTGATTTTGCGTGATCGATTTTTTTCTGAGCTCAAAAGCGTAGTGCCAACAATCAGTTGTATTTTTCTTGATTATACCAGGCGTTGACTTGTATTTTCAGGGTGCCCTCAACATAGGAGGCTCCCAATGTTTGCACGAGTCAAGAAATCCGGACAGTACGAGTACCTGCAGATTGTCGAAAATACGCGGAGTGACGGCAAAGTCCGGCAGCGGGTCATCGCAACCATCGGCCGGCTGGACCAGCTTCAGGCCAAGGGCAATGTGGAAACGCTCATCAGATCCCTGGCCCGGTTCTCGGAGCGGACTCTGCTCGTTCTCTCGGGCAAGATCGAAGTGAGCGCCCAAGCGGTCAAGATCGGGCCGGCCCTGATTTTCGAGAGGCTCTGGCGTGAGCTCGGCCTGCCGGCGATTTTTGGCGAGTTGCTTGTCGGCAGGAAGTTTGCCTTTGACATGGAGCGCGCCATATTTCTCACGGTCCTGCATCGGCTCTGCGTATCCGGTTCCGACCGGGCGTGCGATCAGTGGCGCCGTGACTACGATATTGCCGGCACCGAGGATATCGCCCTGCATCAGGTGTATCGGGCCATGGCTTTTCTTGGCGAGATTTTGCCTGAACAGGCCGGCGCTATGCCGTTTGCGCCCCGATGCACGAAGGACTTGGTCGAGGAGGCAATGTTCCGACGGCATCGCAACCTGTTCTCCGGCCTGGAGCTGGTCTTCTTCGATACGACCTCCATCTACTTCGAAGGAGAGGGCGGAGAGACTCTCGGCCAGTTCGGACACAGCAAGGATCACCGATCCGACCGCAAGCAGATGGTTGTCGGAGCAATCCTCGACGATTCCGGCCGGCCGATCTGCTGCGAGATGTGGCCCGGCAACACCGCTGATGTCAAGAGTCTGCTGCCGGTGGTGGAGAAACTGCGCAGCCGGTTCGGGATCGAGCGGTTCTGTATCGTTGCGGACCGGGGGATGATCAGCGCTGACACCATCGCGGCCCTGGAGCAGCCGGATTGTCGGACCCCCTACATTCTGGGCGCGAGGATGCGCCGGGTGAAGGAGGTCAGCGACGAGGTCCTTGCCAGAGCCGGGCGGTACCGCGAGGTGCATCCCGAACCGAAGAAGGCCAAGTCTCCCGCACCGCTGGCGGTCAAGGAGGTCGTGGTTGAAAGTCGGCGCTACATCGTCTGCCGCAATTCTCGACAGGCGAGAAAGGATGCGACGGCAAGGCAGGCCATGGTCGAGGCCCTTGAAGAGCGGCTCAAACGCAACCCGAAGGGGCTGGTGGGTAATCGCGGTTATGCCCGCTACCTCAAGGTCAGTAAAGGGTCTATGACCATTGACCGAAACAAGCTGGAAGAAGAGGCCCGGTTTGACGGCAAATGGGTGCTGCGGACCAACATGGACCTCCCTGCCGAGAAGGTAGCCTGCAAATACAAGGAGCTCTGGCAGGTGGAACAGGTGTTCCGGGACATGAAATCGGTGCTCGACACCCGGCCGATCTTCCACAAGCGGGATGAGACCATCCGCGGTCATGTCTTCTGCAGCTTTCTGGCCTTGGCCTTGCGCAAGGAACTGGACCGGCGGCTCGAATCCGCCGGTCAACAGCTCGAATGGGAAGAGATTAGACGCGACCTCAAGGCGCTGCAAAGAGTCACGGTGGAGGAAGAGGGACGCCGCCTTGCTGTCCGCACCGCCTGTGCCGGAGCCTGCGGCAAAATCTTTCAGGCGGTCGGCGTCGCCCTGCCCCCAACGATAAGCGAAGCGTGAACCGGCTGCCTTGAGGTGCAATATGTCCCGTAGTGCCAACACCTTTTTTGAACGCCTTATTTTGCCGAAATAATTATATTATTTTTTTGCAACTGTAGAAGATGAGTAAAACATTTTCAAATGTGGATCAGCAACAGATTGGTAATCAGGAGCAAAACTATGTTGAACATCGAATTTCAGGGCAAACAGATAGCGTTCTTGGACAGCGGGTACATTATCAAGCTCAATGACTGGAGTGAAGACCTCGCCCGCCATCTGGCAGCGGAAGATGGAATCATCCTGACCGAGGCTCACTTGGAGGTTATCCACTTCCTGAGGGATTATTACCGGAAATACCAGATCGCTCCGAGTATCCATATCCTTGCCAGGGAGATCGGCAAGGTGTTGGGTCCGGAAAAGGGCACCACGAAGTATCTGCATCAGCTTTTCCCGGGCGGCCCCGCCAGAGAAGCGTGCCGATATGCAGGCCTTCCGAAGCCGACGGGGTGCGTCTAGGCGGGTACCCCTTACCGCTTGCCTTTGTTGTACCAGCCAAACTGCCGGCAGAAGCCGCGGATCAGGCCGACCTCCTTGCTGCGCAGGCCTATGCGGCCGAGAAACAGCCGAATGTTGCGCATCCAGTAATCATGGTCGCTGTTTTTGAGGAAATCGATGGTGGCGAGCATCTCTTCCAGGTGCCGGTACATGCCTTCGAGCTCGCGGGAAGTGGCAAGCTTGGGGGAGGGGAGCAAGT
>JACUTW010000034.1 GCA_014859605.1 Desulfuromonadales bacterium | reverse complement strand
CTGAAAATCCACGTGTCGCTGGTTCGATTCCGGCTCTGGGCACCATAAATTTCAAGGGGTTACGCAATTTGCGTAACCCCTTATTTTTTTTGCTGCTGTAACTTTTGATGTCATTTTGCAATTCACTGCAAGCTCTTTCCCCGCCAAGGCCTTTTTCAGTCTGGTCTGCCCTCCCCAACATTCCCCTTTAGTCGAGTTTGTCAAAAGTATAACAAAAGTAAGGGGACATAGCACACGGCAGAGCGTTCGAGCTTTACAGCCAGGCAAAATTTGCTATTATCGTAATGGGTATTTTTAAATGGAAGGGAGAAGCGAATGGGCAATTCATCTCATGAAACGAACGATGGCGGCTGGAATCCTTATTTGGCAGGGGCACTTTCCGGTCTGGTTTCGGTGATTTCGGTCGGCGTTGCCGGTCATTATCTCGGGGCTTCAACCACCTTTGTCCGTACGGCGGGGATGCTCGAAAAGGTGATAGCACCTGAGCATATGAGCAAACTTGACTACTTTGTCAAGATCGTCCCGAAGATTGACTGGCAGTGGATGTTTGTAGTCGGCATCTTCATCGGAGCCTTGATTGCAGCGGTCACCTCGGGGAGTTTTCGCTGGCAGGCTCTTCCGGATATGTGGCAGGAGCGCTTTGGCAGCAACAGTCGCGGCAAGAGGGCCATCTTTGCCTTTGTGGGCGGGGCAATCGCCATGTTTGGCGCCCGCCTCGCCGATGGTTGCCCGAGTGGTCACGGGCTGAGCGGTTCTCTTCAGCTCGCTTTGAGTGGTTTTATCTCCCTTGCCTGCTTTTTCATCGGCGGCATGATTGTCGCGTACCTTATTTATGGGCGGAGGTCGTCATGAAGATGTTGATTTATGGTCTGCTGACCGGAATCGCCTTCGGTTTTTTGCTGCAAAAAGGGCGGGTGCTCCGTTACGACAAACAGCTCGGTGCCCTGCGTCTGCGTGACATGACCATCATTAAATTCATGCTCAGCAGCATTCTGGTCGGCATGGTCGGCGTCTATCTCCTCGTCGATCTGGAGTTGGCTAAGCTCAGCATCAAAACGACGATTCTCGGCGGCAACATAGTCGGCGGGCTGATCTTCGGGCTCGGCTGGGGACTTCTCGGCTACTGCCCCGGCACCTCCGCCGGAGCCCTCGGTGAGGGACGCTGGGATGCAATCTGGGGAATTCTCGGGATGTTGTGCGGGGCGGCACTCTTTGCCGAGAGTTATCCCTTAATGAAAGAGACGGTCCTGACCTGGGGGAATCTAGGTAAGCTGACGTTGCCGCAGGTGCTCGGAATTAACCACTGGCCGATTATCATCCTTTGTGTCGTCGGGGGTATTTTCCTTTTTCGTTTCTTTGAAAAAAAGAAATTGTAAGCCCTCTAAGGCCTTGCGCGGAGACGATTCCCCTTGACGATGGAGTCCCCCGCTGTTTTCAGTGATTGACTTGCTCTTCTTACTTGCACTATCCTTAGAACTCAAACGCTTTGTTGCGTGCCTTTAGTGCAAGATCATTATTTTGACAGGCCCCGCGCATACAGAGTCGAGCTGAAGGGGGCGGCAATTTTGCCGCCCTTTCGTTTTTACGAACAAATTCTGGGAGCAACATCTGATGGTAAAAAAATTGTCTACCGGTGATATTACCGAGGCGCGCTGTACCCGTTGTCAAGAGGTCATGAATCATACCATTGTTGCCATGGTTGAAGAAAAGATTGTCCGCGTCCAGTGTAATACTTGTAACAGTGTGCATAACTACCGTAGTCCGCTGGCCGCCAAAAAAGCCGCCGCCCCCAAAGCGGCCTCAGCAACCAAGGCAAAGGGTGTTCCGCGGGTGAGCCGTAAAGATCCCGCCGCCGGTGAAAAGCAGGAGTGGGCCGAGCAGATCGTCAAGATGCAGCCGGAACTGGCAATTGCTTACAGCATGGAGGGCAAGTACAAGGTCAACAGCCTGGTCAAACATACGACCTTCGGACTCGGCATCGTCAAGCGCCAAAGCCCGGGCAAGGTGGAGATGCTCTTTGCCGACGGCAAGAAAATGCTGAAAAGTCAGTAAAAACTCTCAAGAGGGCGCGTTCCCGCGAGGCGGCCGTCATGGTCGCCTCCCTTTTTTTGTGCGGTACGCCCCTGTTCTCCACCTTTTTTGCGAACCCGCAGGTGCCATGCATCTTCATCTTGTCACGCTTCACGTCAAGCGTTCGTCGCAGTCGGTCCCCCTTGCTGCCGCCTTTCTTCAAGCCAGCATAACCGCCCGTTTTCAGCGTCAAGAAACGGTCAAAGTCACCCTGGGTGACTATTTTTGCGGCACGGCCGTCGCGACGATGGCGGCGGAGATTGTGCAAATCGGCGCAGAGATTGTCGGCTTCAGTCTTTATGTCTGGAACCGTGCCGAGGTCACCCTCCTCGTTCAGGAATTGCGCAGACGGTCGCCGCAGCTGATTCTTCTCTGTGGCGGTGCCGAGGCGACTGCTGATCCGGCCGGTGTGATGGCGACCGCTCCTTTCGACTTTCTAGTGGTCGGTGAAGGGGAAGGGACGCTGCCGGAATTTTTGCATCGCCTCCAGCACAAACTGCCCCTCGACGACCTCCCCGGCCTGCTTTACCAGCAATCTTCTGGATTCGTCCCCGCACCTCCCCTCTCTCTGGAAAAACTCCAGTCCCCCTGGCTCTCCGGTCAGCTCGATGCCTACATCCCGGACGGGGTTTTATGGCAACTCGCCCGCGGTTGCTCTTTTGCCTGTGAATTCTGCTTTGATGGTATGGGGACGCGGACGGTACGGCGTTTCCCCCTGGAGCGGGTTGCAACCGAGCTCGCTTATCTCGTGCGTCATGGCGTCCGTCAGGTCTTTGTCCTCGACTCCACCTTTAATCAGGATCTCAAGCGGGCAAAGCTCATCCTCAAGATGATCCGGGAGCAGGCGCCGCGGGTGCACTTCCACTTTGAAGTCCGCTACGAGTTTCTCGATGCCGAGTCAGCACAACTCTTTGCAGCGATCTCCTGCTCTTTGCAGATCGGCCTGCAATCGGCCTCGCCGCAGGTTCTGATGATGGTCGGCCGCACCTTCGATCCCCAGGATTTCAAGCGCAAGATCGCACTGTTGAACCACGCCGGCGTCACCTTCGGTTTTGATCTGATTTATGGTCTCCCCGGCGATTCCCTGCCGGGGTTCAGAAAGAGTCTCGACTTTGCTTTGGGACAATATCCGAATCAGCTCGACATCTTCCCACTGGCCATCCTCCCCGGAACCCCGCTCGCAGACAAGGGTGGAGCTTTGCAGTTGCAGTACCTGCCGCATCCCCCTTACACCGTTCTGGCGACGCCGACCTTTCCCGCCGAGGATTTGGCTGTCGCCCGCCGCCTCGCGCGGGCTTGCGACATCTTTTACAGTCGAGGCAAGGCCGTGGCGTGGTTTAACTCGATCGCTGCCGGGTTAAAACTTTCCCCTTCCGTTCTCCTCCTCGCTTTTGCCGATTGGCTCCTGGCGGAGACGGGTTGTGACCCTGATCCCGAGGAGCAGGCCGATGAAACGATCTGGTCATGGCAGCGGCGCTTTCTCAGTGACATCTTCCCGCGCCAGAAAGTCGCAAAGCTTCTGCCGATGGCCCTCGACCTCGTCGATTACAACTATTATCACGCGGCAATTGTCCAGAGTCCCCCCTCCCGGATTCCTAAAGTTAGGGAACTGGCTAAGATCGATGCGTTGCGTACCCCTTTGCGGCGCAGTGACGCTGCCCGCTTCGCGACCTTTCACTATGACATCGAGGAACTTCTGCAGCTCGGGGTACCACAGCTTGCCGCAGCTATATCCCGGCTCAAAGCGGTCGGTTCTTTTGCCGTTCTTTATCCCGGCCACGGTGCGGTCTGCACTGAAGTTTTGCCGCAAACCTATTTCCAGTTACTGCTGGAGCTGGATGGAAATCGACCGGCAGAAAAACTTGTTGCCCCGCTGGGAATCAGCAGCAGTGAGGCCCGGAAATTTTTAAAGATAGCCCTGCAAGAAGGGATTGTCGTTGCCGCGACCGGGGGATGAATCCCTGCGTTGAAATAAAATTTAAAAAAATAGTTGCATTGACAGGGAAGAGAGTGTAATGTTCATCGGTAAGTTTGTGTAACCTTTTTTGTTCAACAATTGACAGCGTGTCAGTAAGGAACAGAACACACAGACACTCAGTTTGTGTGTGTTTTTGTTTGTTGTTACAAGAAGTAGAGTTTGCACAACAATTTCAACCGGCCCCAAAGGGGGACGAAAAGGAGCAAGACAATGGCAGAAGGTACAGTCAAATGGTTTAACGACGCCAAAGGGTTCGGATTCATTCAGCAGGACAATGGTCCGGACGTCTTTGTTCACTTCTCTGAAATTCAGGGTAACGGTTTCAAATCCCTTGCCGAGGGCGATCGTGTAACGTTCGAAGTCGGTCAGGGCCAGAAAGGCCCCCAGGCCTCGAAAGTCAACAAGATTTAATTCTTGTTTGCTGACGCAGTGATTAACAAAAGCCCCGTGCCTCTGCACGGGGCTTTTGTTGTCTTCTCTTCACTAAATACCCGTAGTTCAGTACGAACGGAGAAATGTCATGGCGATGGATGTTGTGGACTACGAAATTTTCGGTAATGAGATGCAGTACGTCGAAGTCGAGCTCGATCCGGGTGAAGCGGCCATCGGTGAGGCCGGGGCGATGATGTACATGCAGGATGGCATCGAGATGGACACGGTCTTCGGCGACGGCTCGCAGCAGGGGGGCTTCTTTGGTAAAGTCCTTGGCGCTGGCAAGCGCCTCCTCACCGGTGAGGGGATCTTCACCACGGTCTTCCACAACGAAGGTCGCGGCAAGCGTCGCGTCGCTTTTGCTGCCCCCTATCCCGGCAAGATCATCCCGGTACAGCTCTCCGGCATCGGCGGCACCCTCATTTGTCAAAAGGACGCCTTCCTTTGCGCCGCTAAGGGCGTTTCCCTCGGGATCGCTTTCCAGAAAAAACTCGGCGTCGGTCTCTTCGGCGGCGAAGGGTTCATCATGCAGAAGCTCGAAGGGGACGGCCTTGCCTTTGTGCATGCCGGCGGCACCTTGAAAGAAATGGTCCTTTCCCCTGGCGAGTCGCTGCGTATCGATACCGGTTGCATTGTCGCCTTTCAACCGACAATCGATTTCGATATCAAGTATGTCGGCAAAGTGAAGTCGGCTATCTTCGGCGGCGAGGGCCTCTTCTTTGCCACCCTGACCGGACCCGGTAAGGTCTGGCTGCAATCTCTCCCCTTGTCCCGCCTCGCCAACCGGATCATCCTCTCGGCGCCGGCGGCCGGCGGTCGCTCTGTCGGTCAGGGTTCTCTCCTCGGTGCCGGCATCCTCGGCGGCATCCTTGGCGGCAGCGACGATTGATGACGCCTTTTTCTGCACGCCTCTTCGGTCCGCAACTCCCCGGCAGCGGGGCGACGGTGAACGGAGAGTGGCAAGAAGATGATAGTCTAAAGATTGTCAGTCCGGATAAGGAGTGGAGCGCTACCAACCTGAGCGTTACCGCGAGCGGCTTTAATGCGGCGGGGATAAAAATTTCCTGGCAGGATGAGCGCGGCGAATATGCCCTGTTCATCGACGACGCCTCCGCCCGCGAGCTCTGTCAGGCTGCGGCGCCGGCTATTTACTCCCCGAATCTGCAGGGCGCGAGCCGGGCGAAAAGCGGTGTCGAACGCCGCTTCCGTCTCGGCTGGGCACTGCTGGGCGGGCTGTTCCTTCTCCCTCTCCTCCTGCTTGGCCTCCTTTTTCTCAAGCAGGATGTGGTCGTCGATTGGTTCATTCAACATATTCCGGTACAGCAGGAAGCCCGGATTGGTGATATGGTTCTGGCCCAGAGTCGACTCTCCATGCAGCTTATTGAGAGCGGCCCCGGCGTCGAGGCGCTGGCGCGGATTGGCGAGAAGCTCACGATAAATTCCCCGCATCACTATCGCTGGTTTGTGGCGAATCAAAAGGAGATCAATGCCTTTGCCGCCCCCGGCGGCGTCGTCGTTGTCAATGCCGGTCTGCTGCGCGCTATTTCCAGCCCGGAAGAGTTGGCCGGCGTTCTTGCCCATGAAATTGCTCATGCCGAGCTCCGTCATAGTCTCAAGGGGATTGCCAAGAGTTTGGGGCTGCGCGCCCTTACCTCGTTGGCTCTTGGTGATTACGGCGGGACGGCGCTGGCGGAAGGGATGAAAAAACTCACAGAACTCGGATTTTCCCGGGAGGCAGAACGGGAAGCGGACCAGGAAGGGTTGCGGCGTTTGGTTGCAGCAGGGATTGATCCGCAGGGAATGGTGCGTTTCTTTGAACTCCTTGAAAAAGAGCAGCAATTTGCTCCGCCGGAGTTTCTTTCGACGCACCCGTCCAACACCGAGCGTATTGTCGCGTTGCAACGCGAAATCGCCTTGCTACCGAAGGATTGGCAGCCGCTGGAGATTGATCTGGCGACCATTCGCGCGGGACTGCCGCAACCGTGAACCCCAAGGAGGAAATCTGTGTCTGAGCAGGAAATTGTACAGGAAATGATTGCGTTGGAATGTCCCCATTGTCAGGGCGAACTTTATCAGCCCTTACCGTACTTCAAGGCCGCAAAATTTCTCTGTCCGCTTTGCGGCGAAGGGCTGACCGCGGGGGATTTTGCAGCGACGATCGCGGCGCTGGAAGAAGCGGTCGATGCGTATCACACCGAGATGATCCATGGCGAGGCCTCTTCCTCCTGTTGTTGTGGCGGGAAGGGGCACTGTTCCGGGCATTAAAGGGGGCGGGGCTGGCAAAGGAATTCAGCGCGATCCGCCTTGGCGCCGCACTTACAACAAATGACCGTTGGATGGGCCGAACAGCGGTCGATCTCCTGCATCAACCCTTCCTTGCGTAACTTGCAGAGATGCGGCGGCTTCCCTTCGTGTTTCGACGATTTTTCCTTGTCACTCATCGTTTCGCAACCCCTTTCCAATATCAATTCCAATCTTTTTATCATACGCGCGAAAAAATTTTAAAGACAGCCTGTTTTTTTGAAAAAAATGGGTTATTGTTTACTCAAGTAGCGCTACTTGTAACTGAAAATAACCGCAAACAGAGACAAGGAGGTCGTAGCGATCAAGGTTGTGATACCACCCACAATTTGCGGCAGTACCCTCCCGGCGCTGGTAGCAGTGCTGGTCTGACCCGAGCATCGGGTGAAAAGCTTTCCTGAATACGCGGGCCCACCAACAATGGTGGGCCCTACTTTTTTACGTCCATCCGCCTTACTCCCCGCGCAAAACCTCCAACACTTCAACCTGCGCCGCCTCCCAGGCCGGATAGGCCCCAGCCAGCAAACCGAGACCGAGAGAGCCGCTTAATACGGCGCTCACCAAAGCAAGATCGAGATGGAAAGGCATCTTGCCGAAAAAAGCGACAAGGGCAGCCAGGCCGAGGCCGCCCAGGACGCCGAGGAGACCGCCGGTGACCGCCATGAGGCCGGATTCAAAGACAAACTGGCGGATAATGTCGCGCCGGCGGGCACCGACCGCCCGCCGCACGCCGATTTCGAGACGGCGGGTGCGCGCCAGCAGGACCATGATCGAGAGGATCCCGAGCCCCCCGACCGCAAAGGAAACTCCGGAACTGATCCAGCCAAGGGTGCGCACCAGATCGAGGGCCTGCTGCTGCACCTTCATGGTATCACGCGCCGTCATCACAAAAAAATCGTCGCGCTTCCCTTCGCCAAGATGGTGGCGTTGCCGCAGAATCGCCTCGGCCGCCGTCTTGGCCGCCGCTTCATCCTCCGGATGATTCAGAGTGATATAGACGCCGCTGATCCAGTCCTGATTGGCGAAACGCCGCAGATAGGTGGAGAGGGGGACGAGAACCTGATCATCCTGATCGGTGCCGACAATATCCGCACCTTTCGGGGCCAGGACGCCGATCACCCGGGCGGTGGCGCGGAAGAAGAAGACCTGCTCACCAAGCGCCGCAGTACTGGAACCGAAGAGGCGCTCTGCCACTTTCGAGCCGAGGACGCAGACTTTAGAACTCTCCTCTTCCTCTCGGGCGGTAAAAAAGCGGCCGTTTGCCAGCTCAAGATCGCGCACCTGCGCGTAAACCGGCCAGACGCCGATAATCGAACTCTGCACCTTGGTGCCGCCGGAACGGACCGGCATCGAGCGGGTGGCAAAGGGGGACCCCTTCTTTGCCATCGGCAACTGCTGAATCAGGGTCTCGGCATCGGCAATGGTGAAGGTCGTGGCTTCGCGTCGCGCCCGTGAGGTGCCGCCCGGCGTGAAGCGCAATTGCCCGGAGCGTGCCATGAAGAGATTGGTGCCGAGTTTGGCGGTTTCGGCTTCGGCCTTGTCATACATCGCCTGGCCGATATGCTGCACCGCCGTCAAACAAAGGGCGCCGAGGAGGACGCCGACGATGGCGAGGATGGTGCGCAAGCGGTGGATGCGCAGCGAGGCAATGGCGATTTTGAGGACGAAGAGCATCCCTTAGACCCCCTTCAAGGCTTCGACCGGCGGCAGACCGGCCGCTTCCCGTGCCGGCTTCAGCCCAAAGATGATGCCGATGGCGCCGGACGCAGTCAGGGAGATAAAGAAGATCTTCCATGAAAAGAGGATTTCAAGGATGCCGAGGCGGGCAAGGAGCTGTCCCATCCCCATACCGAGGAGCATGCCGAAGAAGGCGCCGATCATCGTCAGGACGACAGCTTCGACAAGAAACTGCAGCAGGATCGCTTGATTTTTAGCGCCAAGGGCTTTCTTGAGGCCGATTTCGACGCGCCGTTCGGTCACCGAGAGATAAAAAAGATTGGCGAGAACAAAGCCGCCGACGAGGATGGCGACGGCGGCAGTGACGCCAAGAAAAGCGACCAAGCCGCCTTTGAACATACTGATAAATTTGAGAATTTCGTCAGCAGTGAGGACGCTGAAATCGTCGTTCTCCCCTTCTTGCAGGTTGTGCAGATGGCGTAATAAAGAGCGCAGGTTTTCCCGATGAAACGCCATATTCTCCGGATCACTGAACTTGACCCGCAGCGCCCGGACATACTTGCGGTCCATGTTGAAGCGTTGCGTCAAAGTCGTAATCGGAATGATCAGCCGGTCATCGATCGAGCCCCCCATGCTTGCCATCCCCCGATAGCGGAGTTCGCCGATCACCCGGGCCGGCAGATCATTGACATAGACCGTGGCCCCTAGGGCGGAACGCTGCCCGAAGAGGGCCTCTTTCGGGCCATTGGCGAGGAGGACCACTTTGGCGCCACTGTCGACATCCTCGGCGCTGAAATCGCGGCCTTCCGCCAGCGGCCAGTTCCAGACATCGGCATACCCTTCCGTCGAACCGACCAGAGTCGGCACTTCGACGCTTTGATCGCCGTAGCGCAGGGTAATATTCGACTTGGCACGCATCGGTACTGAGAGATAAGCGCCGGGGAGCTCGTCGCGAATCCGTTGCACATCATTGTAGGTCAGAGTCAGGCCGCGCCAGCCGACGGCGCGACTGTTCGGATCGCCACCGATGACAAAGGCAGCATCGGAGCCGAACATGTCCATTATCTCATCGGCCTTGCGCTCGGCGCCGTCGATGGAGGCGATGATAATCGTCAAGGAGGCAATGCCGAGGGCAATCGCGGCAATGACAAAGGCGCTGCGCAAACGGTAGGCCCGCAGCGCAAAGAAGGCCATCAACGTCACCCGCAGGGTAAGGCGCAGATAATTAATCACGACGTACCAGGCCGTCATGGAGTTCAATCCGTCTCTGCGCACAAGCCGCAGTGGCGATATCATGAGTCACCAGGATGACCGTCCGCCCCTGGCGATTGATTTGCGTGATCAGCTCCATAATCTCCTGGCTGGTGGTGGAGTCGAGCTGACCGGTCGGTTCATCGGCGAGGAGGACCGGCGGATCGTTGAGGAGGGCGCGGGCGATGGCGACCCGCTGCTGCTGGCCGCCGGAGAGTTGACTCGGGCGGAAATCCATGCGATCCGCCAGGCCGACCTGCTGCAAAATCTCCTGAGCGCGACGGCGAATCGATGCACTTCTCTCCTGACCGTAAAGTCCGGGCAAAACGACATTCTCCAGGGCGGTGAGATAAGGAATGAGATAAAAGGTCTGAAAGACAAAGCCGATCTTGCGATTGCGCAGTCCACTCAGCTGGTCGTCATCGAGCCCGGCAACATCGACGCCGTCAAGGAAATAGGCCCCGGATGTCGGCCGGTCGAGGAGCCCGAGGATATGCATCAGCGTCGATTTCCCCGAGCCCGAGGGGCCAAGGAGGGCGACAAATTCACCGGCGGCAATCTCCAGATCGATCCCTTTGAGGACATCGATCGGCAGGTCGCCCTGACGATAACTCTTGGTGATGCGCTGCAGATCGATCAAGGCGCTGCTCACTTCGAGCCCTTCTTCTTTTGAGACATCTTTTCGCCGCTGAGCTCCACCTGGGTCGCCACTTTGTCCCCTTTCTGCAAGCCGGCCAGGACTTCGCTCTCCTTGACTCCGGCCAGTCCGAGTTCGGCGCTGACCCGACGGATCGCACCATCGGCCCCCTGGACAAAGACCACCTGCTGGTCTTCCACCCATTTCAGCGCATTGTTGGGGATGAGCAGGACATCATCCTTGGTCTGCACCACCACCTGCGCCTGCGTCGTCATCTCCGGCCGCAGCTCCAGGGCATCCTTTGCCGCGACATCGACAATCGCCTGATAATAAACGATGTTGTCACGCACCTCCGGCTGCGGTTGTATCGTGCGAATTTTGCCATGGAAGATGCGCCCCGGCCAGGAATCGACACGGAATTCGACCGTCATCCCCGGAGCCACCTGACCGATATCGGTTTCATCGACATAAGTCCACATCTCCAGGCGGGTCGGATCGATGACGGTGACGAGATTCGCCACCTGCAAGCCGGCAACGATCATCTCCCCTTCCTGGGCAGCGATCTGGCTGACGACGCCGTCGATCGGACTTTTGACTTCGGTATAGGACAGGCGGACGCGCAGCGAGTCGCGAGCCGCAAGGCGCGCTGCCACCTGCCGGGCCGCAACCTCGGCATTCTGGCGCGCCCCCTCCAGTTCGTCCCGCGAGATAAATTTGCCGTCATACAGGGCTGCCAGGCGCTCAACATTGCTGCGGGTGTATGCGGCCCGGGCCTCGGCTTCGGCGATCTGGGCTTCGGTCTCGGCCAGCTGAGCACGCAGCTCACGACTGTCGATGGTCGCCACCACTTGTCCTTTTTTGACCGGATCGCCGACCCGCACCAGCATCCGTTCGACGCTGCCGGTGCTGCGGGCGCCGATCTTGACGATCGCGCCGACCTGGGCCTTGACGATGCCGGTCTCTTCCAGCACCTTGCGAATCGGCCCGCGCTTGACCTCAACGCTGGCAAGAACCTTCACTTCCGGGGGCTTTTGGGATCTTTTCCACCAAAATCCACCGCCAACCAGGAGGAGAAGAACCAGGGCGATCACGACTTTTGATCTTTTATTCATAGCTATCCTCGAATGTTTGACTGATTAAAAAAGAGCCCGAAGGCTCTCCCGACTCGGGGCCTCCGCGCTCTTAATCCGTTCGTATTCTACTGCGGCCGGCTGCCTCTGCTTGTCGATAAAAATATCAGTAAAAATAACTGATATACTCCCCTTGAGCAAGGAAATAGTCTGGTAAAATAAGTGAGAGCGGAGCTCTTGACCTGAGAATATTTTATATATATAGTTTCTTGAATAACAGAGGAGATCCCATGTATCGCCAGACCCTATTCTTAATTCTTTTCCTTCTTACTCCCCCCTCTGCCGCTCTGGCGCAATCGGTGGATATTGTGAGTGCGGTCGAGCGGGCGGTCACGAAGCGTCCAACAATCGTCGCCAGCCAAGCGCAGCAGCAGGCCGCCGCCAGTGCTGTGCGCGAAGCCCGCAGCCGCTATCTGCCGCAGCTCAACTTCAGTGAAACTTTCAGCATGACCAATGAGCCGGCCGGAAGTCTCTTTATCGCCCTCAATCAAGAGCGCGACGTCATGAGCTCACCCGGTTACAATTTCGTCGATCCTGATACGCAGCAGGATTTCGAGACCCGCCTGACCCTGGCACAGACCCTTTTCGATGCCGATACCGGCTATCGGCTCAAGGAGGCGAACAAACGGCTGGAAGCGGCGCAGGCCCGCAGCGACTGGAGCCGGGAGAGCGCCGGCTTTGCCGCCTTTCAGGCTTATCTCGGGGTCCAACGCGCCCTGGCCGATCGGGCGGCCGTCGATTCGAGCGAGCAGGAAGCGAGCGAACTGCTGCGCCTGGCCGATGAGCGCTATGCTGCCGGCATCGGCCTGAAAGCTGATCAACTACGCGCCCGGGTCTTTCACGCGGAAGCCAGCCGCCGCGCTCTTACCGCCCGCAACAATGTCATTCTCACCCAGCGCCGCCTGGCTCTCGCCATCGGTCAAGCCGAGGGGGAGATTGCGATTAGCGCCCCCCTTGACGCTGCCTTCTTTGCTTCGTTTCCAAGCGCCCTCCCCGCCACAGAGCGTGCCGATCTCCAGGCTTTTTCTCTTGATGTCGAGTCGCTCGCCCTTGCGACCAAGCGCAGCCGGGCCGCTTATCTGCCGCGGCTTGATCTGTCCGCCAGTTATGGCCTGCACCATGAATCGCGCCCCTTTGGTGCCGATGGCGAGGCGTGGCGACTGGGGGCAACTCTGAACTGGGAACTCTTTGACGGTTTTCGGCGGGACGCCAGCGTCGCCCGGGCCGACGCTGAAAAAGCGGCGGCCGCTGCCGAACTCAGCGAGGCGCGTCGCGAACAGACTTTCCGGCGCGCGGAAGTCGAGTTGCGGATTGCCGAGGCTCGCGCTCGCAAAGAATCAGCAGAACAAGGATTGGTGGCAGCACTGGAAGGTCAGCGCCTCCTGCAACAGCGCTATGAAAGCGGCTTGACGGACCTCGTCGATCTCTTGGCAACGCAGAGCGCCCTTGATCAGGCCCGCTCTTTTGTTGTCGCCGCCGACATCCAGCTTCTCTTCTTATCAGGACAGGCCCTTCTCGAAGAAGGGCGCTTTGTTGCGACAATTTTAGCGAAAGATGAGGTCTCCCCGTGAAAAAGACGATCAAGCTCCTGCCCTTATTGATCACTTTCCTGCTGGCCGCCTGTGGCGATAAAATTGAACCCGGAGCAACTCAAGCCGAGCAACAGAGCATTACCGGACTGCCGCTCACCGTCATTGCAACCCAGGCGGTGCCGGGGCAGGATCTCTTTATCGGCAGCATCGAAAGCAGCGATCGCGGCGTCTTAGCGGCGCGCATCGATGGCCGCGTCGGCCGATTGGCCGTGAAGGTCGGCGAGGCGGTCAAGGCCGGGCAACTCCTTCTCACTATCGAGCAGAATACCGTCAATGACCGTCTTGCCGAAGCGCAGGGGGGCAGAGAGGCCGCGGCCGCCCGTCTCGATCTGGCGGAAAAGACCTATCAGCGTTACGCCCGGTTGGCCAAGGCTGAGGCTGTTACTCCACAGGAACTCGACCGCGTCACCGCGGAGCGCGAGCAGGCCCGGCAGAATTTCCAAGCCGCCAGCGCCGGCGTGGCTCAAGCCCGCACCGGCGCCGCCTACAATCAGGTCACCGCCCCCTATGCAGGGACGATCGCCGAGCAGTTGGTCAAAAGCGGCTCGACGGTCATGCCGGGGACACCTCTCTTGGTGATTGAACGGAGCGGCATCCCGCAGGCGCGCATCGCCGTCCCCGAAGCACTGGTGGGACAGATCGCCCTTGGTGAGACCATGCAGCTGGAAATCCCTGCCCTGCAGCGGACAATCAGCGGCACCGTCAGCGAGGTGCAACCCGTCAGTGACCCGGCGACCCGTTCCTTTGGCGTCAAATTGTCGTTGCCCGCCGATGCCACTTTGACGCCCGGCCTCTTTGTCCGTGCCCACCGGCCGGCGGCCATCGGTTCGGCCCTGCTGGTGCCGATGAGCGCTCTCATCCAGCGCGGCCAATTGACCGGGGTCTATGTCGTCGAGGCAAATATCCTGCACTTCCGCCTGGTCACAACCGGAGCTCAGCTCGGCGATCAGGTCGAGATCCTCTCCGGCCTCAGCGCCGGGGAGACGATCGTCAGCGGCGATGTCCAGAGAGCCCGCAGCGGCGCCCGGGTCGAGGAGTAGGAGATGAAGACTCAACACTCTTTTGCCACCCGGATTGTCGAAAAGTTTCTCAGCGGCAATCTCTCGATTATCCTCCTGCTGTTGGCGATGCTCGGGGGATTGGCGGCCTTTGTCCTCACCCCCCGTGAAGAAGAGCCGCAGATCGTCGTGCCGATTGCCGATGTCTATGTGCAGATGCCCGGCGCCAGTGCTACCGAAGTCGAAGGGCTGATTTCGACGCGCCTCGAAAAGCTGCTGTGGCAGATCGATGGCGTCGAGCATGTCTACTCCATGTCCCGGCCGGGACAGGCCATCGTCACCGTCCGTTACTATGTCGGCCAGGACCGGGTCGAATCGCTGGTCAAACTCCACAACAAACTGCAATCGAATCTCGATCTCATCCCCCCCGGCGTCAGTGGTTGGGTGGTCAAGCCGGTGGAGGTCGACGATGTGCCGATCGTCAACCTCAGCCTTTACTCCGCTCAGGTCTCCGATCACGATCTGCGCCGCGTTGCTGAAGAGGTTGTTGACCGCCTGCAGTCGGTACCGAATACCTCTCTGACCACGGTCATCGGCGGCCGGCCGCGCCAGGTGCGGATTGAAGTCGATCCGCAGGCCTTGAGCGGTCGCGGCATCTCCCTCCTTGAACTCAAGAACGCCCTCGCCGGTGCCAATCTCGACCTCCCTGCCGGTTCTTTCCAGCGCGAAAACCGCGAAATCCTTGTCCGTGGCGGCACCTTCCTGAGCGATGTCGGCGAGGTCCGTTCCCTGGTCATCGGCGTCAGCCAGGGACGGCCGGTCTATCTGCGTGACGTTGCCAGCATCAGGGACAGCATGGCCGAAGCCGAAACCTACACCCGTCTGCGCTTCGGACCGGCGGGGGCGAAAGCAGGGCAGGGCGAGGAGTATCAGGCGGTCCATATCGCCGTTGCCAAGAAGAAGGGGACGAACGCGGTCAAGGTCGCCGATCAGACCATCGCCATGGTGCAGGAGATGCGCGGCACCATCATCCCCGACAATGTGCAGGTGCTGGTCACCCGCAACTACGGCGCCACCGCCGACCACAAAGTCAATGAACTGACCACCCATCTCCTCATCGCCATCGTCACTGTCCTCGCCCTGATCTTCTTCGCCCTCGGCTGGCGTGAAGCCCTGATCGTCGCCGTCTCGATTCCGATCATCTATTCGCTGACCTTGCTGGTCAATTACTGGTTCGGTTACACCATCAACCGCGTCACCCTCTTTGCTCTCGTCCTCGCCCTCGGCCTTCTGGTCGACGATCCGATTGTCGATGTCGAGAACATCTTCCGCCACTTCCAGATGAAGAAGGAGCCGCCGAAAGAAGCGGTCCTCACCGCCATCGACGAAGTGCGGCCGCCGATGATCCTCGCCACCTTTGCCGTCATCCTCTCCTTTTTACCGATGCTCTTTATCACCGGGATGATGGGGCCCTACATGCGGCCGATGGCGATCAATCTGCCGCTGACGATGATCATGTCGCTCCTCGTCGCCTTTACCATCACCCCGTGGATGACCTATCACGTCCTCAAGGGGCAGTACGGCAAAGGGAGTCACGACTTTGTCCTTGAAGAGAGTCGCGTCTATCGCATCTATCGCTCCATCGTCGAGCCCTTCCTCGATTCGCGGCGCAAGGCCTGGCTCCTCGTCGGGGTGGTGATCGTTCTCTTCCTCGGCTCGCTGGCCATGCCGCTGTTCAACCTCGTGCCGATGAAGATGCTCCCCTTCGACAACAAGAACGAATTCCAGCTGGTGATCGATCTCCCCGAAGGCTCGACCCTGGAGACGACCGACAAAGCGGTGCGGGCCCTGGAAGATTATCTCGCCACGATCAACGAGGTCACCGATTTCGAGTCCTATGTCGGCACTGCCAGCGCCATGGATTTTAACGGCATGGTTCGCCATTACTACCTGCGGCAGGGGCCGCATCTTGCCGACATCCGCGTTAATCTCGTCGACAAGAGCGAGCGCAGCATGCAGAGCCACGCCATCACTCTGCGCCTGCGCAATGACCTCACCGCCATCGCTGCTCGGCATGGGGCGCTCCTCAAGATTGTCGAGGTGCCGCCGGGGCCGCCGGTGATCGCCACCGTTACTGCCGAAGTTTATGCGCAGCCGGGGATCAGCTACCAGCAGCAGATCGCGGCGGCGCAGGAGGTCAAGGCGCGAATGGCGGTGGAGGACAAGGTCGTCGATGTCGATGACACCGTCGAAGCGCCGCAGCGTCGCCTGCACTTTACGCCGGACAAGGAGAAGGCCGCTCTCGCCGGGATCAGTAACGCCGCCATCGCCGCCACCCTCGCCACCGCCTTAGTGGGCGAGCAGGTCGGCACCCTCCATGTCGGCAGTGACCGCAATCCGTTAGCGATCGTCGTCCGCCTGCCGCGGGAGAGTCGTTCTTCGGCGACCGATCTTGCCGCCCTGACCGTCAAAGGGAGCCAGGGACAACTCCTGCGTTTGAGCGAACTCGGCCACTTTGCCGAAGAGACCCTGGAGCCGACCATCTACCACAAGGATCTGCAACCGGTCGTTTACGTCTTCGGCGAGATGGCCGGCAAGAGCCCGGTCAACGCTGTCCTCAATCTTGCCAAAGGAATTAAGGAGAAACCGTTGCCGGCCGGGACGCATGTCGTCTGGAGCGGCGAAGGGGAGTGGAACATCACTCTCGACGTCTTCCGCGATCTCGGCATCGCCTTCGGTGCGGCCCTGATCCTCATCTTCATTCTCCTCCTCATCGAAACCGGCTCGGTGGTGATGCCGCTGATCATCATGGCCGCCATCCCGCTGACGATGATCGGCATCATGCCCGGCTTCTGGGCCCTCAACCTGGTGCAGGACAACCTTGTCGGCGGCTACCCGACTCCGGTCTTCTTCACCGCCACCGCGATGATCGGCATGATCGCCCTCGCCGGCATCGTCGTCCGTAATTCGATCATCCTTATCGACTTTATCCATCACGCTCTGCGCCGCGGCGCGTCGCTGAAAGAAGCGATCATCGAAAGCGGCGCCGTCCGTCTCCGCCCGATCCTCCTCACTGCCGGGGCGGCGCTCCTCGGCAACTGGATTATCACCCTCGACCCGATCTTCTCCGGCCTCGCCTGGTCGATCATCTTCGGCGTCTTTGCCTCCACCGCCTTTACCCTCATCGTCATCCCCGTCGTTTACTGGCTGGTTTACGGGGGCAAACGCGCCGCCGCCCATGAAAGGAGCTTCAAACCATGACCGTCAACCGCTACTTGCGCCTGATCGCCGGATTCTTTATCCTGTTAACTGTCGCCCTCGGCCACTACGTTTCAGAGTACTGGTTCCTCTTTACCGCCTTTGTCGGTCTCAACCTGTTGCAGAGCGCTTTTTCCGACTGGTGTCCGATGATGACGATTCTGCGTAAACTCGGCATAAAGGATTAAGTAAATTCATGCATCTTTACCTGCGCCGTCTCTTTCAGGAAAAAAAGCAACGCCAAGGCACCCCGGCCGGCGAACTCGCCGGTCATCACTTCACCCTTGGCCGCAACTGCTGCGAATCGGTCCTGCTCGCCCATCATGACGATATCGATCCGGCGATTATCGAGATGGCCAAAGCTTTCGGCGGCGGCATCGGCGGCAGCAAGTGTCTCTGCGGCGCCATCACCGGCGGGGTCATGGCCCTGAGTCTGCATGGGCAGCGCAAGGATGCGGCCAAACTCGTTGAGCTCTTCAAGGGGCGGAATAAAGTCACCTGCTGCAAGGCGCTCTCGGCGCCGTATACCTGGAAGAGCAAGGAGCATCTGGCGAATTGCCGGAGACTGACTTCTGAAGTGGCGGAGGATGTGGAGAAGTTGCTGAAGAGGTAGGGGGGAAAGCCTGCTCGCGTTAACGCTGCTTGAAAAGCCGACCACATCTTCGTATACTCTCAAAGTCGCAAACCACTCAGCAATCAATGTGAATCGAATAGTGAGGTCAAAAATTATGCCCGCAGAAGTAAAAGCTTTAGAGGATGAAGCTTTGACGCTCCCCGTTTCACAGCGCGCTGTTTTAGCACAACACCTCCTTGCCAGTCTCGATGACATTGATGAGCAGGAGAATGAGCGCTTGTGGCTGGATGAGGCGCAACGTCGCTACAGCGCCTACAAGTCAGGGACGTTGCCGGCACGGGATGCTTTTGCCGCGATTGCCGAGATTCGCGAGAAGATATGAGCAAAGCCATTCGGCTGCTGCTGTCGGCGGAGCAGGAAATGTTCGATGCTGCCCGCTACTATGAATTGCAAGCGCCGGGGCTGGGACAGGACTTTCTTTACAAGGTTGAATTAGCGCTGCACGATCTTGGTAATGCCCCAGAGCGCTGGCCGATAGTCCGCGATAATATCCGGCGGCGTCTGATCAGACGTTTCCCTTATTCCCTCCTCTATCGCTCTGATTCCGATGAGGTGGTCATTTTGGCCGTGATGCATCAGAAACGGCATCCCTCCTATTGGCTCTCAAGGAAATCGTAGGTCGGGTTAGCGCGGCGTAACCCGACATTTTTTTGGATTCCCCCCCCTCCCAAGGTTGAAAATAAGCTCATGTCAAACCAGATCGTCATCAAAGGTGCCTGCGAACATAACCTCAAATGTATCGATGTCATTATCCCCCGTGACAAGTTCGTCGTCATCACCGGCGTCTCCGGATCCGGGAAGTCAACCCTCGCCTTCGATACCCTTTATGCCGAGGGGCAGCGCCGCTATGTCGAATCCCTATCCGCTTATGCCCGGCAGTTTCTCGAACAGATGGAGAAGCCCGATGTCGAGAGTATCGAGGGGCTGTCGCCGGCGATCTCCATCGAGCAGAAGACGACGAGCAAGAACCCGCGTTCGACAGTCGGCACCGTTACCGAGATCTACGACTACCTGCGCCTCCTCTTTGCAAGAGCCGGACGGGTGCATTGTCCGCAGTGCGACAAGGAGATCGCCGCCCAGACCGTGCAGCAGATGGTCGACCGGATCATGGAGCTGCCGGAGCGTAGCCGGATCATGGTCCTGGCGCCGCTGGTGCGCGGTCGCAAAGGGGAATACAAAAAGGAGATCAAGCAGCTCCTCGCTGACGGTTATGTGCGCGGCCGCATCGACGGAGTCATGGTCGAACTCGCCGAAGCACCGGAACTCGACAAGAAGAAGAATCACGATATCGAAGTGGTGGTCGACCGTCTGGTGATCAAGGAGGACATCGCCGGCCGCCTCGCTGATTCGCTGGAGAGCGCCCTGCGTCTCGCCAGCGGGTTGGTGCGGGTTGAAATTATTGACGGCGAGTCGTACCTCTTCTCCGAACAGCACGCTTGCGTCGACTGCAACATCTCCCTCCCCGAAGTGACGCCGCGCCTCTTCTCCTTCAATAATCCGCACGGCGCCTGCCCCGACTGCTCCGGCCTCGGCACTCGCATGTACTTTGATCTGGAGCAGGTCGTCCCCAACCCCAGCCTCTCCCTGCGCGACGGGGCGATCGTCCCCTGGGAGACCCGCACCGGCTTTTATTACCAGCAGCTCCTCGAAGCGTTGGCCGACCACTACGAATTTTCTATCACCACCCCCTTCGAGCAGCTAGGGGAGCGGATCCGCAACATCCTCCTTTACGGTTCGGGGAAAGAAGAGGTGCGCTTCTTTTACGATCAGGGGGGGCGGCGCCACTACTACCTCAAGGCCTTCGAGGGGGTGATCCCCAATCTCGAGCGGCGCTTCCATGAAACCGATTCAGAAGGGGTGCGGGAGAATCTCGAACGCTTCATGAATGTCATGCCCTGCCCGAGCTGCCACGGCGCGCGGCTCAAGCCCGAGGCGTTGGGGGTGCGGGTGAGCGGCAAGAATATCTGCGCGGTCACCGCCCTGTCGATCAGCGAGGCGCAGGACTTCTTTGCGACCCTGCAGCTGACTCCCAAGGAGGAGGAGATCGCCCGGCGCATCCTCAAGGAGATCCGCGAGCGCCTCTCCTTTCTCACCCACGTCGGCCTCGATTACCTCTCCCTCGACCGCACCGCCGGCACCCTTTCCGGCGGCGAAGGGCAGCGCATCCGCCTCGCCACCCAGGTCGGCTCCTCCCTGGTCGGGGTCCTCTACATCCTCGACGAGCCCTCCATCGGCCTGCACCAGCGCGACAACCGCCGCCTCCTCGACACCCTCTTCCGCCTGCGCGATCTCGGCAATACCGTCCTGGTCGTCGAACATGACGAAGAGACGATCATTGAGGCCGACTACGTCATCGACATGGGACCGGGGGCGGGGGTGCATGGCGGTGAAGTTGTCGCCGAGGGGACGCCGGCGGAGATCATGGCTAATCCCAATTCCCTCACCGGCCGTTACCTCAGTGGCGAACTCACCATCGCCGTCCCCAAAGAGCGGCGGAAGCCGCAGCGCTGGATCACCATGAAGAATGCCAGCGAGCACAACCTCAAGGGGATCGATGTACAGATCCCTCTCGGGGTGATGACCTGCGTCACCGGCGTCTCCGGCTCGGGGAAATCATCGCTGATCATCGATACCCTCTACAAAGCGCTGGCGCAGCGCCTTTACAAAGCCAAGGAGAAGGCCGGGAAGGTCGACGACATCCTCGGTCTCGACGCCCTCGACAAGGTCATCGACATCGACCAGTCGCCGATCGGCCGTACGCCGCGCTCCAATCCCGCCACCTACACCGGCCTCTTCACCGATGTCCGCGATATCTTTTCCCACCTCCCCGACGCCAAGATCCGCGGCTACGGGCCGGGGCGCTTCTCCTTCAACGTCAAGGGGGGGCGCTGCGAAGCGTGTCAGGGGGACGGAATCATCAAGATCGAGATGCACTTTCTGCCGGATGTCTATGTACAGTGCGAAATCTGCAAGGGGGAGCGCTACAACCGCGAAACGTTGGAGGTGCGCTACAAGGGGAAGAATATCGCCGAAGTTCTCGATATGACTGTCAGTCAGGCGCTGAAATTCCTGGAAAATATCCCGCGTATCCACAACAAGCTCAAGACCCTGTATGATGTCGGCCTCGGTTATATCAAGCTTGGCCAGAGCGCGACGACGCTCTCCGGCGGCGAAGCGCAGCGGGTCAAGCTCGCCAAGGAACTGACCAAGCGTGCCACCGGCCGCACCATCTACATCCTCGACGAACCGACCACCGGCCTGCACTTCGCCGACATCCAGAAGCTCCTTGACGTGTTGCAGCGCCTGGTCGAGACCGGCAACACCATCCTCATCATCGAACACAACCTTGATGTCGTCAAAACCGCCGACTACCTCATCGACCTTGGTCCCGAAGGGGGCAAACGCGGCGGCGAAATTGTCGCCTGCGGCACCCCGGAAGAGGTAGCGCAGGTCAGCGGGTCGCAGACCGGGCAGTATTTACGGAAGTTGCTGTGAGATGTGTTATTATGGTTCTCGTAAATATTTGACAACGACTCTCGCTTTCTGTATTAGTATGCGCTTTATTGTTCGTCTATAGAATCGCTCCTTGCCTAAAAAACTAAGGAGAGTGGACTCAAATGAAAACTCAGAAAAACACCCCTCAGAAAATTACATTTTCGTCGACTGAAACTGTTCGCATTGATGATGCAACCGTTAAGCGACTGTTGGCCGAAGGTATGGAGTTCCGTCGTTCCATTGAGAGGAGCGCTGATCGCATGTTTGCGGTGTCATCCTCCCAATCTTCGATCAAGATGAGATGAAAACGCAGCGTCTTAGCGTACGCTGCCTTCCGTTTTCACGAGAAGCCCTGCAAATCTTGATTTGCAGGGCTTCTTTTGCTGAAACTGGCAGTGAACCTTGCGAACAGGTACGTTACCTGGGGTCGTACTTGTCACACAAGGAATCAGGCGCAAAGACCATAATCATTGAAACTCCCTACGTAGATCGCCATTACCTTGAAGAATACTCGCAATACTATGCCACAACACTTCGTCCGCCGCCTCCCAAGGCAACCCGCCTCCATTTTTTCAAAAGTACGATATCCAACAGACAATTTTCCTATTTGCTGAAGAGGGCGGCCAACGGCGATTTTGAAGACGCTTGTCAAAAACTGAACGAAACGTACTTGGGGTTTTCGGTCATTCGCCCTTTACCTGATGCGCCGATTGGCAGAACTGTTTTGGCTACGTTTAATAACGACAGCCTCAACAGATGCTATACGTTGCCTCCTCATCCGTACCGAGTCCACTTGTGCGGACTGAAGCTGAAAGTCTGCGGTGTGCCGTTCCAGCAGCAAGAACAGGCCGTTGGGGCTTGTGCTACAACGGCTGTCTGGTCTGCTCTTGCTCAGGTTATGAGACATGATGGCGGGCGGGCGCCAACGCCGTTTGCTGTTACCGAGGCAGCCACGAAACATTGGGTGAAAGATCGGGTCTTTCCAGCAACTTCAGGCTTGATAGACGAGCAGATTCTTGAAGCTATCCGTCAGTTCGGCTACTCGCCACATTTTTTTGAATGCAAGTTAAAAGAGGGGCAAGATGCCCTCTTTATGATGGCGGTCAAATGCTATCTTCGGTCAGGAATTCCGGTAATCTTAAAAATCCATTCGCCGGGAGATGCCGATGCCCATGCCGTCACGGTGGTAGGTTTCAGGGAGGATGATGAAGAGCTGGTTCCAGATATTGCACATAAAGAGCAAAACTGGAAAACACTTTGCCTTCGCGCTAAAGGCATGTTCAGGCTTTACGTGCATGATGATCGTTTGGGGGCATATGCGCGGGCCGAGTGGCAGATAGAGAGGGATAAGTTTATTCAGTTCAGTTTCAAACCTCATGAAGCTGGGTTTGAAAAGTATAAGGAAAAAGCTGACGTGATGGCTGCCATCATCCCGGTGTATCCCAAGATACGGTTGTCGGCCCAGGACTTGGTCGGTTACGCTGGGCAGCTGTTGCCATTGTTCAAAGGATTAGTTGGGCCAGAGAAACAGAATAACCTTTATATCGATCTCCGATTCGCACAAACTGGAGAATGTTTGGAGCACCTCTTCTGTTCCGGACTTCCCGCAGATCAGTTGTCCCGCTTTGTTCGGCTGGCAGCGTTGTCTCGCTATGTTGGAATGATAACTTTTTCAGTAGACGATAAACCTCTTGCAATCATTCTTTGTGACAGCACCGACATACGCCGAACCGCGCCAGCACCGGCGCCGCTGCTGGCCATATTGCTTTATCCCCCATATGATCAACACTCAGACGTTCTTAAAAACAACCTTCCTGAAGCCCTGATTCTCTGATGTCCTCCTATGACCATCTCAGCCGCGAACAACTGGTCGCGCTGCTCAAGCGCCGCGAACGCGAAGCGTCTTACGGCCTGGTCTGGGAACGCGACAAGATCGAGCCGGAGGGCGCTATTAACGACGACTTCGTCGCTCTCGACCTCGATCTTTCCCTCTCTTGCGGCGACGGGCCGTGGCAGAATCTGATCATCGAAGGGGACAACTTCGACGCCCTGCGTTATCTGCGCATGACCCACGCCGGCAAGGTCAAGTGCATCTACATCGATCCCCCCTACAACACCGGCAACCGCGACTTCGTCTACAACGACCACTTCTTCGACAAGACTCACCGCTTCCGCCACTCGGTCTGGCTGGAGTTCATGTATCGCCGCCTCGTCCTCGCCCGCGACCTCCTCCACCCCGACGGTTCAATCTTCGTCTCTATCGACGACAACGAACTCTTCCCTCTCGGGATGCTGATGAATCGGGTCTTTGGGGAGAAGAATTTTGTGGCGAATTGCATCTGGCAGAAACGCTATTCGCGGGAAAATCGGGAAACGATCGGTGATGCCCATGAGTATATGCTGGTCTATGCCGCCAATTCGGAGCGTTTTAAAGAAGTTCGAAATCTCATCCCTCTCACAGAAACTCAAGCGAAGATCTACAAAAACCCCACCAAAGATCCAAAAGGTCGCTGGCGTACAATTCCAATGACTGCGCAAGGTTATCGGCCAAACCAGATGTATGAAATTGTTTCCCCGGCAGGAGTTGTTCATCTCCCACCAGAAGGGCGCTGTTGGTCTACGATTGAACCTGAATTTAATAAGCACCTTGAGGCAGGGAGAATCTATTTCGGCAAGGATGGAAAATCACAACCGAACATAATACGCTATCTGTCTGATGTTGAAGGCATTGTCCCTTGGACCTGGTGGCCGCACGAAGAAGTCGGGCATACCGACGAGGCGCGCAAAGAGATTCAGGACATTCTCGAAACCCAGACCGCCTTTAACACACCCAAACCGGTGCGCCTGATCGAACGTATCCTGCGCATCGCCACCCAGCCGGACGACATGATTCTGGACTTCTTCGCCGGTTCCGGGACCACGGCCCAGGCGGTGCTGAAGCTGAATGCCGAAGACGGCGGCACGCGGCGCTTCATCCTCGTCTCCAACAGCGAAGCGACCGTGGAGGCGCCGGACAAGAACCTCTGCCGCGATGTCTGCGCCGAGCGGGTGCGTCGGATCATGCGCGGCTATCGCAACCGCAAGGGTGAGGATGTCACCGGCCTCGGGTCCGGTTTCGCCTACCTGACCACCCGCCTGCATCCCCGCCACCGCCTCGATGTGCGCCTCGACCACGGCCAGGTTTGGCGTGCCTTGCAAATGCTGCACGATCACCCGTTGGCCGCGAGTGCCACCATTCCCCTTGCCTGGAGCACCCACAGCGACCACGGTTTGGCCTATCTGAGCAATCTGCGCGCCGAGAGCGTGGCCCGACTCAAGGAACAGTTGTCCGGACACATTGGGGAAGTGGTCGTCTACTCCTGGGCCACCGACCGCCTGGAGGCGATCCTCCCCGGCGTCACCATCCGTCCGATTCCCCAGACCTTGGCCGAGCGTTTTGGCCGCCGCAAGGGTAAAACGGCTTAAAGTTATTGCAATAAATCGGTCATTGCGAGCGAAGCGAAGCAACCTTGAACCGAGATTGCTTCGTCGCTACGCTCCTCGCAATGACATCTTAGATTGTCTTTGCGAGCGAAGCGAAGCAATCTTCGGCTTTGTAGTTCGCTGGTAAATCGGGATTGCTTCGTCACTTCGTTCCTCGCAAAGACCGATAGGAGGAGGGCCATGTCTGAGGAAAAGCTTTTCTGCATCTACATCATGACCAACTATGGTGATTCTGTCCTTTATACCGGAGTGACAAATAATTTGCAGCGACGCTGCTATGAGCATAGGAACAAACTGGCTGACGGCTTCACGAAAAAATATAACGTGACCAAGCTGGTTTACTATGAGGTCTTCAGCGATCCTGTCAACGCGATTCAAAGAGAAAAACAGATCAAGGGCGGTTCGCGGCAAAAGAAACTCGACCTGATAAATGCAATGAATCCAGGGTGGGTGGATTTGTATGATCAGCTATGAAGAGATTGCTTCGCTTCGCTCGCAACGACTTCTGAAGTTGTCTTTGCGAGCAAAGCGAAGCAATCCGTCTATAGACCAAAGAATTGCTTCGTCGCTTTGCTCCTCGCAACGACGGAATAGGGAGTTAGTATGGCGGTTTTGGAATTACTAAGATTTCAACAGGAAGCCCACGACGCTTTGGCGGCGCGCTTCCGCGAAGTGCGGACGCAGTACGACCGGCTCGGCGATAACCTCGCCGATCAGGACGTGATCCGCAAACGTTCCGGCGCCATCCTCCTTCAGGCTCCGACCGGGTCGGGGAAGACCCTGCTCGCCTGTCGCCTTCTCGCCACCCTCTCCGACGAAGAGCGCATCGTCTGGTTCTGGTTCGCCCCCTTCTCCGGGGTCATCGACCAGACGCGCGCGACCATTCAGGCCCAATCTCCCACCTTGCCATTGCTGAATCTGGAGGTCGATCGCCGGCTCGACGGAGTGCGCCCCGGCGGGGTCTTCGTCACCACCTGGCAAAGCGTGGCAACGAGCAACAAGGAAGGGCGCAAGGCGCGGATCTCCGGCGATAACGGACTGGCGCTCGACGATCTTTTCGTTGCGGCGCGGGAAGACGGCTACCGCATCGGTTGCGTGGTCGACGAGGCGCATCACGGCTTCAAGAAGGCGGCCGAAGCCAAACGCTTCTTCACCGAGACCCTCCAGCCCGATTACACCCTGATGATGACCGCCACCCCCAAGGATGCCGACGCCAAGGCCTTTGCCCGTGAAACCGGTTATCAGGTCGGGGACGAGGAGAATTGGGCCTCCGTTTGTCGGCATGACGGAGTGAAGAGCGGACTTCTGAAAAAAGGGGTGAAGATGGTCCGCTTCATCGTCCGTAATGCAGATGACGGCAAGCTAGTCGATTTTGAGCGGACCGCTTTGCGCGAATGTAGCGCTATGCATCGCAGGATCAAGGAGACCCTGGCCGCAAACGGGATTTCTCTGACGCCGCTGATGCTGGTACAGGTCCCCAACGGCGGCCAGCATATCGACATGGCGCGGGACTATTTGATTGGCACCCTTGGCTTTGCCGAGAGTAGTGTGCGCGTCCATACCGCCAGCGAACCGGATAGTGATCTTATGTCGCTGGCGAACGATCCATCTGTTGAGGTCTTGATCTTCAAGATGGCAGTGGCCCTCGGTTTCGATGCTCCGCGAGCCTGGACTTTGGCGGCGATGCGCGGTGCGCGCGACGCCAGTTTCGGCGTGCAGGTGGTTGGGCGCCTCATGCGCCGCCACCGCCTTTTGCACGGTCGTGAGGTGCCGCCGGAACTGGAGCACGGCTACGTCTTTCTTGCCAATAGCGAAGCGCAGGAAGGATTGATGGAAGCGGGGGATTTAATCAACCGGATGCCGAATCAGATCAGCGAACTGGGGAGTCAGACGGTGGTGACGATTATCGCCGAAACACCAGGGGTGCAGGTGGTGCGTTGTGGCGAACCGCTCCGGCTCTTTGGCTCCGCCCCGGTGCCGGAAGTGGGCGTATCTGCCGCCAGTGCCACTCCGGCTCCATTGGGCTCGCAAGGCTTCTTGCTCGACCAAGCCGACTGGCTGCCGGTGGCGTCCAACTTCACGAGGGAAACGCCGATGGCGGGGGAGTCTCGCGGCTCGTCCCTGATTTTGGCTTTAGCGGCCGATGCCCGGCGGGAGTATCAATTTCCTCTGCGCGAACATGCGCCGCAAACCCTGGTCACCGAAAAAATGCCACCACTGCCGGACGATTTCGAGGAGCAGGTCGTGGCTCAGATCGATTTTACCACCGTGCTGTCGGACCGGGACCGGGTGCGGACCAAAGTCGTGCAACGTACGCAGGATCTCTTCGAGCCGGGGGAAATCATTGACGAAGAAATGTGGGCCTCTTTCTCCACCGAAGCCCTTGCCGAAAAAGCCCGACAACTTGTCATCCAATTCGATGTGGATCAGTACAGTTTTCCTCGTCTGCTGGAGGAACGCTTCCGCGCCGCCTTGATCAACCAAGGGATAGAGCCCCCTCAGGATGATGAGCAGTTGCTGCAACAACTCGACTTGGTGCTGGTGCGCAACGATCGGCTGATAGCCGAGGCGATCAAGCGCTGCCGCGCGGCCCAGCTTTCTACGGTAGAGGTTGCTCTTCTGCCAGAAATCCGCTCAGAATTCCGTCTCGATCCATCGAAACGGAATATCTACGGCGTCTTCCCTGCCGACCTTAACAACGACGAACGCCACTTCGCCGAACTCCTCGATATCGACGAAAACGTCCTCTGGTGGCATCGCAACCCGTCGCAGCAATCATCATCGGTCGCGCTCTACGGCTGGTCGTTGGGAAAAGGATTTTTTCCGGATTTTATTGTTGGTGTGAAAGATCGCAAGGTCGGCAACGGCATTGCGCTGGTCGAGGTCAAGGGGCCGCAGTTACAATATTTCGAGCGAGCCAAGGCCTCAGCCCACCACAAAATCTACGGTTTAGCATTCATGGTCGGCTACAACCGGGAGAAGAAAGACTTTGTCATCTTCCGCGAAGAGGCTGGGAATTTATATGAAAATGGCCGGTTTGAGACGGCCCGATTGCGTTGGGGTAACTGATTTGAGGTCTTTTGACTTCTATCGAGAATGGATCGTCGCTAATGCTTAATGTTAAAGGAAATTAGTCTTACATTGAACTGTACCTCTAGCCAATTGGTTTCATTATCCGAGGCGCTGGATAATAAACTCAAATCGAAACAGTTACAGTTAGCTTATTTTTTAGCTTAAGAAGCAGCTCTTTTTGCTAAAATTAAGAAATATTGAGTAGTTACAAATAGAAGAATTCAGCTCTTATTCACTCCAATTCAACTCTTATTGGGCTCCTATTGAAGAATGA
>JACUTW010000117.1 GCA_014859605.1 Desulfuromonadales bacterium | reverse complement strand
TCCCCTTGAAGGGGAAGGAATTTAACTCCAATTGCAATATGCAGGCTCAGATTTTCCTCCCTCCCTTTCAATGGGAGGGTTTGACCGATCAAAATCTGACCCATCCCCATCCTAACCTTCCCCTTGAAGGGGAAGGAATTTAACTCCAATTGCAATATGCAGGCTCAGATTTTTCTCCCTCCCTTTCAAGGGGAGGGTCGGGGTGGGGATGGGATCAATCTCTGTATTGTTAGAAATATCTTCTCCGTCACCGCGTCAAACTCTTCCAGTACCTCATTATTCCAAAATCTGAGAACATGAAACCCCGCAGAATTTAATCTTTTCGTACGAACTTCATCATATTCAGATTGAGAACTATGCTGTCCCCCATCCACTTCAATGACCAGCTTGATAGATAAACAGACAAAATCAAGAATGTAGTCTTCAAAAGGATGCTGGCGGCGAAACTTTTGTCCTGAGAATTGCCGGCCACGAAGAACTTTCCATACTGCTCGCTCAGCGTCTGTCATATTGATACGCAAAGTGCGTTGCAGCTTCCCGTCAAGGATTTTTTCGTTTGTTTGACCGATCAAAATCTGACCCATCCCCATCCTAGCCTTCCCCTTGAAGGGGAAGGAATTTAACTCCAATTGCAATATGCAGGCTCAGATTTTTCCCCCTCCCTTTCAAGGGGAGGGTCGGGGTGGGGATGGGCCTCTTCACTAACTCCCGTAAGAATGCAACCCCGACAACAGCAGGTTAACACCGAGATAACAGAAGATCGTCGCGGCAAAACCGATGATCGACAGCCAGGCAGCGCGGCGGCCGACCCAGCCGCGGGTGAAGCGGGCGTGCAGAAAGGCGGCGTAGACGAACCAGACGATCAGGCTCCAGGTCTCTTTCGGGTCCCAGCTCCAGTAGGTGCCCCAGGCATAGTTGGCCCAGGCGGCGCCGGTGATGATGCCGAGAGTGAGGAGGGGGAAGCCGATCATGATCGATTTGTAGTTGATGTCGTCGAGCACCCGCGACGGCGGGAACATGCCGAGGAGGCCGGTGAGGGGAGTCCCCTTGCTGCGCTCTTCCGGGCCGATCTTGATCAGGTACATGATCGAAACGCCGCAGGCCACGGCGAAGGCGCCGTAGCCGAGGAAGCAGGTGATAACGTGATAAGTCAGCCAGTTACTTTGCAGGGCCGGGACCAAAGGCTCGATGCTCTTGTCGAGGCCGAGCTGGGCCCAGATCATCCCCATGAAGGCGAAGGGGACGATGAAGGCACCGATGGCGCGCTGCTTGTACTTGATGTCGACGATCAGGTAGATGAGGATGATCGACCAGGCAAAGAAGACGATCGACTCATACAGGTTGGTGAGGGGGATGCGGCCGTAACCGCCGGGGATATGGTACGACTCGTACCAGCGCAGTCCCATGGCGGCGGTCGAGGCGACAAAACCGACCCAGGCGCCGACATTGCCGATCAGGGCAACAACCTCGCTGCGGGTGGCAAGGTAGATAATGAAGGCGACCATCGATGCAAAGAAGGCGATGGTCACGATATTAAAGAGCATTGAGCTATCCATAGTTTTTTATTCTCCCGTAAGCGTAAGAGCTAGGACGACATTTCGTTTTTGAAGGCTTTTTTGAGTTCGTCAAATCCGATCTCAAAACCGGGTTGATTACGGTTGGCATTGCCGGCAATGCGCAGATTCATCCCTTTGCTGCCGGGGGTGAGGACGACCCAGATGCGGCGGTGTGACATGAAGAAGGCGACCATGGTGCCGATCACCATCAGGAAGCAGCCGAGCCAGACGACTTCGACGCCGGGGTCTTTGGCGACTTGCAGGCCGGTGGCGTAACGCTGAAAGAAGCCGGTGTGGGTGAAGATGTACTCACCGCCGCGGCGCTCGTCGCTGATGTTGGTACTGGGGTCATAGATATCGACAATCCGGCGCTGGCCGTCGGTGCCGGTGACGCCGAGACGGACGATCATGCCGTTGTCGCCGTAATTTTCGACGCGCACCGAGCCGCCGCCGGGGAGGGGACGGGTGGCGCCAAAGGGGACCCTGAGATCGATAACCTGACCGCTGGCGCGCTCTTTGACCTGCAGGCCGAAACTCGGGTCGCCGATCGGGTTGTAGCTCGACTGGTAAAAGACGATGCCGTTGTAGGTCAGGGGCTCGTTGACGATGACCTTGCGATCTTTGATGACGACCTGGCCGTTTTCGCTGACGGTGAGGACGCTCTTGAATTCGCGGGGGCGGCGCGTCCCTTCGTAGTAGCTGACGCTGAAGGATTCACAGCGGACAGTGAAGCCCAAGGGGGCTTCGGCCTGCTTGTCACGGCGGTAGACCCGGTCGGTCTCGCTCCCTTCAGGGATACTGACATAACCTTTGTAGCCCCAGAAGCTCCCCATCAGGGCGCCGATGAAGATAATCAGGATCGACAGGTGGGTGACATAGACACCGAAACGGGACCAGGCCCCCTTCTCGGCGTAGTAGTAAGTCTTGCCGTCCTTTTCAGTGACCGTGGCCGCCGCGAAATGGCTGGTCAGAAAAGCGTTGACCTTCTCCTTGATCGCGCTTTCGTCGCCCTTGACGGTCAGCTCTTCGCTGTTGGAGAAGGCCTGGAGCATCTTCTCTTCCGGGACCAGGACCGGATTCTTGACCGTGTACCAGACCCGCGGCAAGCGCTTGATCGAGCAGCAGATGAGGTTGACGGCAAAGAGGCCGAGCAGACCGATGAACCACCAGGAGTGGTACATGTTGAAGGCGTCGATGCTTTTGTCGAGAAACTGCATGAGGCCGAGGTTCCAGCCGTGCTTCTGCGCCATCGCTTCCGGGGTCGACCCCTGTTCGATGACGGTCCCGATAATCGAGGTGGTGGCGAGGAGGATGAGCGTGGTGATGGAGAGTTTGAGGGAACAGAAAAAATCCCAAATCGCATCGATGGGGTTTTGCTGGTTGTCGTTCAAATCCGCGTCTCCTGGGTGAGTTTAAAGGGCGGCACGGGCCTATCCCTGCCGACAGTTTTTTGCCGTTAACAATCTTCGGGGTGACGGTAATATAGCCTTTTGATGGCTGTTAATTTGCGGCAGACACCAGTAATCCACCCTCCCTTTCAAGGGGAGGGCCGGGGTGGGGATGGGGTTTTATGCGTTCTCGAACTTCAACCCATCCCCATCCTAACCTTCCCCTTGAAGGGGAAGGAATTAAAAACTAGAACTTCTCTGCCTGCAATCTTTCTTCCAAAACTTTGGCGCGCTTTTCAACGCCGCTGGCAAGCTCGACCTTGAAATCATCGAGGCGCTGCGCAATGGCCGGATCGCCGAGGGCGATGATCTGGGCGGCGAGAATGCCGGCATTGCGGGCACCGGCCTTGCCGATCGCCATCGTGGCCACCGGAATCCCCGCCGGCATCTGCACCATGGCGAGGAGGGCGTCGAGGCCTTGCAGGGCGGAAGCATTGATCGGCACGGCGATGACCGGCAAGATTGTCTCGGCGGCGATCACCCCGGCGAGGTGGGCAGCGGCCCCGGCCCCGGCGATCAGCACCTTGATGCCGCGCGTCTTGGCGCTGCGGACATAACTGCTGGTCCGTTGCGGCGAGCGGTGGGCGCTGGCCACTGTCATTTCAAAAGGGATGCCAAAACCGTGCAGAGCGCGGCCGGCTTCAATCATGATCTCGTAATCGTTGTCGCTCCCCATCAGGATGCCGACTTGCGGTGGTGTGGTGGTCATGGGCTGGATCCTTTAGATTTTATATTTCAACAGCTAAAACCAACCCCTCCAAACCTCCCCTTGACAGGGGAGGCTTCAAACCTTCCCCCCTGACAAGGGGGGATTGAGGGGGGTTAGCTTTAAAGAGCCTTCTTGCCAATATCGGTGCGGTACTGCGCTCCCGGCCAACTGATGACTTGCACCCCTTCATAGGCGCGATCGATCGCCGCCTTGACCGAATCACCGCGGCCGGTGACGCCGAGGACCCGGCCGCCGTTGCTCACCACTTTGCCGTCCTTGAGTGCGGTGCCGGCGTGGAAGACGATGAGATCGTTGATCGTGGCGGCGGTGTCGAGGCCGTGAATTTCATCCCCTTTTGCATAGTCGCCGGGATAACCGCCGGCGGCCATGACCACGCAAACGGCGGCCTGATCGTGCCAGTCGATGCTGAGATTGCCGAGATCACCAGCGGCAATCGCCACCAGCAAAGGGACGATATCCGACTTCATCCGCATCAGCAGCGGCTGACATTCGGGATCGCCGAAGCGGGCGTTAAATTCGAGGGTCTTGACCGCGCCCTGATCGATCATTAATCCGGCGTAAAGGACGCCGCGATAAGGTCGCCCTTCGGCGGCCATGCCATCGACGGCGCGGCGCATGACCTGCTCCATGGCGATCTGATGGATTTCTTCGGTCACTACCGGGGCCGGCGAATAAGCGCCCATGCCGCCGGTATTGGGACCGAGATCGCCGTCAAAGATGGCTTTGTGATCCTGGGCGCTCGCCAACGGCACAATCTTTTTCCCGTCGGTGAGGGCAAGGAAGGAAGCTTCTTCGCCGCGCAGGAACTCTTCGATGACCACCCGCGAACCGGCGGCGCCGAAAGCATTGCCGCCGAGCATGTCGCGTACCGTTGCTTCAGCTTCGGCAAAATTCTGGGCGATGATCACCCCTTTGCCGGCAGCGAGACCATCGGCTTTGATGACGATCGGCGTGCCGAGCTGCTTGACAAAGGCGAGGGCCGGGGCAATCTCGCTGAAGACCTGATAAGCGGCAGTGGGGATACCGTAATTCTCCATCAGATCTTTGGAGAAGGCCTTACTCGCTTCGATGATCGCCGCATTCTGATAAGGGCCGAAGGCCTTGAGACCGGCGGCTTCGAAGCGGTCGACAATGCCGAGGGAGAGGGGGAGCTCGGGGCCGACAACGGTGAGGTCGATCTTTTCGCGCCGGGCAAAAGACAAAAGGCCGTCGAGATCATCGACCGCCAAGGGGACATTTTCAGCAAGGGTTCCGATACCAGGATTCCCCGGCGCGCAATAGATTTTGCTGACCAGCGGCGATTGGGCAATCTTCCAAACCAAAGCATGTTCGCGGCCACCGCCGCCAACGACGAGTATCTTCATTTA
>JACUTW010000033.1 GCA_014859605.1 Desulfuromonadales bacterium | reverse complement strand
ATATGTTGATAATTGTTGATACGAATATATTTGTCGGCGCTTGTCTTGGCATGGGAGCCTCCTGCGAGGTTGTCGCTACTTGTATCAGGCAGGAAAATACCGCCTTGATGGGGACGGCTCTTTATTCAGAATATGAGGATGTTCTGTCGCGTGCTTCACTCTTTAAAAAATCACGTCTCTCGAATGATGAACGTGACGAGTTACCGAATATTTTTCTTTCAGAATGTCGTTGGACACGTATTTACTTTGGTTGGCGCCCAAATTTGCAAGATGAGGGAGATAATCATCTTGTTGAACTTGCTGTAGCCGGTGGCGCTTCGCACATTGTCACCAGAAATATTCGTGATTTGAAGTCAACGGAATTGATTTTTCCAGAAATTTCTGTGGTGACACCCGAGAAATTTCTTGAGGAGATGAGACATGGGAACAGCAATGACAGTACGTCTGCCCGAAGAAAAACACAGACGTCTTAAAGAGCTTGCTATCCGTCGCCATACCACTCTTAATCGTTTGATTGATGAGATGGCAACGATGCTGTTGGCCGAGAATGATGCCGAGACCAGATTTCTGTTGCGGGTTCAATCTGGGAAAGGTAAGCGGGAGAGAGGACTGGAGTTGCTTGCTAAGGCGAAAGGCGGAGAGTGAAGGCGGGCCGAGGGGAAAGGGGGACGCTCGGATAATGTCGATCTGAGTTCGAGTCTGATTTTATGACTGAAAAGTTAACGCAAAATTTATGTAGTATTACTTTTTAATTTGCATTTTGCATAAAATCTATTAAGCTTTCACTATGATCAAACGAACTCTCGAACCTGTCCTCAAGGAGCTAGCGCTCCAATATCCGGTGGTCACCATCACTGGTCCCCGTCAGAGCGGCAAGACAACCTTGTGCCGCAAGGTTTTTCCTCATCTCCACTATGTGAATCTCGAAGCTCCTGATGTTCGCCTTTTTGCCGTGGATGATCCTCGGGGTTTTTTGGCGTCTTATGGTGATGGTGTCATTCTCGATGAGATTCAACGGGCGCCTGGGCTGTTATCCTACATCCAGACCATTGTCGATGAACAGCACCGCCCCGGGCGATTTATTCTGACCGGCAGTCAACAATTTGAAGTCATGAATACTGTCGGCCAATCACTGGCTGGGCGGACGGCTCTTCTGAAACTCCTCCCATTTTCCCTTGAGGAGATGGGATGTGTTCATTTGGAGGGCTCTGTGGATCGCATGTTGTTGTCGGGCTTCTATCCCCGCATCCATGATCAAGGATTAAATCCAACTCGGGCCATGGGGGACTATTTTGAAACTTATGTTGAACGAGATTTGCGTCAACTCGGGGCGATCAAGGATCTTAGCCAGTTCGAACGCTTTGTGCGGCTTTGTGCCGGTCGAACCGGACAGCTGCTCAATCTGCAAAGCCTTGGCAATGATGTCGGGGTGTCACACTCGACGGCGCGTTCATGGTTGACGTTGCTGGAGGCAAGCTACATTGTTTTCCTGCTGCAACCGTGGCACGCTAATGTATCAAAGCGGCTTATAAAGTCTCCAAAGCTCTATTTTTACGACGTCGGGCTGGTTAGCTATCTGCTCGGATTGGAAAAAGAGTCACAAGTGAGCCGTGACCCTCTGCGTGGAAATCTGTTCGAGAATTTGGTGGTCATCGAGGCTCTCAAATATCGCTATAATCAGGGGAAGCGCAACAATCTTTACTTCTACCGTGACAGCAATGGAAATGAGGTCGATCTGATTGCCGATAACGGTAGAAATCTTTCTGCTATCGAGATTAAAGCCGGATCTACAGTCAATTCGGACTACTTCAAGGGTTTGAGGTCCTTTAAGGGTGTGGTCACGGGTAGTTGGGAAGTGGCGAGCGGTGTTGTCTATGGCGGCAATGAGATCCAGCGACGCACTGATACCTTGGTTCACCCGATCATTGATTGCATTCAATTATTTTCGGAAGTAGGAGTATGAAATAAAGCAACAGGGTCAATAAAGTGGATGAAAGGGATTAAGGGGATCAATACGACCAAGGCCGCTCCCTGCAGAGGAAGCGGCCTTGGTTTTTTAAAGTCATGAATAACTACTTCTCCCCCGAAAATGCCACGCACTCCTCAAAGCATGCTCAAAGCCCACATTGACAAAAGTGGTTAACAGTCAGTATGATTATATCAACCATTATGATTGAGGGAGCTGAATATGTTGAAAACCGTATCCGCAATTAAGGCTCGGCAGAATCTCGGCCAGGTTATGAATGAGGTTTTTCTCAAGGATGATGAATATATCGTCGAGCGTGCAGGAAAACCATTGGTGGCGATTATCCCTATCGAAAAGTATCTGAATATGACCGGTAAACGGCAAGAATTTTTCAGATTATTTGATTCGCTTCAGGGGACAGCAGACCATTCTTCATCTGTTGAGGACGATATGAATGAAGCACTGACAGCTGCACGTCGATGATCCGAATTGTTATTGATACAAACCTGTTTATCAGTGCCCTTCTCAAGCCTGGGTCGAATCCGGATATAATTTTACGTTCGGTCAAGGAAGAGAAGGTTTTATTGCTGATGTCTGTAACGATTTGTCAGGAAATTTCAAGGGTTCTGTTTTATCCAAAGATCAGAAAACGGCTGATTGCTTCTGATCATGAATTGGAAAATTTTATAAATTTGCTGAGCAGCGTCGCCATTATGACTCCTGGCACCTTAGATCTGCCGTTACTTGAAGCTGACCCGGACGATACAAAATATTTGGTCTGTGCCGTCGAAGGACATGCTGATTATATTGTTTCTGGTGATCACCATCTAACCGATCTGGTGCTGTATCGTGGCATCCGTATCGTCACGCCGGTAGACTTCATACAAATATTATCCCCGCGTCAAATTTGATGATTTTTCCCGTCCGTTTCCTTCCTATTCCCGTTGTCCGGTCAAAATCGCCATCCCCTGCACACGACTGTAAAAATCATCCTTGCGGACATCGGGACGCTCTTCGCCCGGTCGCAAGGAAGTGATGACCAGTCGGCCGACGATTTCCCGCCCTTCCTTCTCTTCTTTGTCTATGGTCCGGATCCCCCAGATATTATGAAGGAACAACGGCGCGGTACTACCCGGCGCGGTACCGAGATACAGGCCGATATGGCCTTTCAGCCAGATCAGGGTGACAAAGGGGATCCCTTGCGCGAGAATTTCCTGCTCTTTCTCCGCAGCACTTTTGTTGCGGAGATCGATAAAAGTACCGCCCTTTTCCCCCTGATTTGCGGAATTACGGCCGAGCCAGATGCCGAAGGGGACAAAGAGATCGCGCATGTTGGAAGAGCAGTCGCGATTGCCGAAGAGCCCGCCCCAGCCGTAACTCTGCCCCATGAGCGGATCGCTGAGGCGGGCGATGGCCGCCGGCGTGAGTGCTAAGGGTTTTAAGGCAACTTCCTCGCGGCGAGCAACGGCGATACGTAATTCAGCGTTGCCGTCAGCATCACGTACCGGCACATACAGAGATAAGGCCGGCGCTTCGGCGACAGGGAAGATGGCACCGAGATCGGCCTGGGTGAGGAACTCCCCTTTGGCACTGCGCAAGCTGGTATCGTCATGGAGGATGGCAAGGTATTGACCATTTTCGTAGCGGCGTTGTAACGGCTCTATGACCCAGGCAATAGCATCATGCGGCACCCAGCCGAAAGCAAAATTGCACTCAACAAAGATCCAGGCTCCGTCGCTGCTGTTATGGGTGGCAAAGACCGGATTGCCGACGGCGAGAGCCGAGGTTTGAAAGTAGTCGAATGGGAAGCCTTCGCCGGCCCGTTGGGGATTGAGAAAAAAGGGGCGCTCGGTCGGGAGCAGGCGCAGCGAGGTATTGCGGACAGTGATGGCCGGACGGGCAAGGCTGGGATAGGAATCGAGCTGGTGCAGAGCGACGAGGCGCTGCCACTCTTCGGGCCGGATAGGGAGGAGATTCTCGGCGAATCCCTCTTTACCTGCGTAGTGGTTAATCCCCCAGAATGCTTTCTCTGCGCTCAGGGACGCTTTTTGGAGCCGCCAGGGGGCGAAGAATTTTTGATTGAAGCGTGCGTCGAAATCCTGTTGTTCAGCGCTGCTGAGTAAGGATTCATCGCTCTGAGCATAGGCACTGACTCGTTGTTCATAACGGTTGAGATCTGCCACCCCCGTGATTAGCAGGGGGGGCTTTTGGCGGCAGGCCGGCAGGGTGAGCAGGAAAAGAAGGAGAAGGAGACAGATCGCAGTTCTGGTCAACGGGCGTGGGCCTTCACGAAAGCTTTGATGACTTCAGTGTCGGCGTCGACAGTTTCACAGCGGCTGGGCTGCTCTTCGATACCGACGAGACAGGGCGGGCGCTGTGGGTCAATGCCGATCGCCTGATGAACCGCTTCACCGAACTTGGCGGGATGGGCTGTGGCCAGGCAGATGACCGGAATCGGTGCTTCGGCACAGATTTGTGCAGCTTTAACGCCGATGGCGGTATGGGGGTCGAGACAGTAACCGGTTGCCTGATAAAAATCGCGGATGGTGGCAAGGGTTTCATCGTTGCTGACCGAACAGGACAGGAAATCTTCGGCAATCCGCGCCTTCTGTGCGGCGGTAAAGCTCAAGCGACCGCTCTCTTTAAAGGTCGTCATGGCGGCGCTGACGGCGGCAGTGTCGCCGTTATGGAGATAATACAGGTAGCGTTCGAAGTTGCTGGAGATCTGGATATCCATCGACGGACTCCAGGTCTGCACCACATCGCCAATCGAGTAATCACCGTCGCGGACAAAGCGGGACAGGATGTTGTTGGCGTTGGTAGCGAGGATGAGTCGGCGAATCGGCAGCCCCATCTCTTTGGCGATATAGCCGGCAAAGATGTCGCCGAAGTTGCCGGTCGGCACCGAGAAGTAGACATCGTGGCAGTTGCTGTTTTTACGCACCTGCCCCCAGGCATAGAAATAGTAGACCACCTGCGCCAGAACCCGCGCCCAGTTAATCGAATTAACGGCGCCGAGGGCGTGTTCGTTCTTGAACGCCAGGTCGCCAAAGATCTCCTTGACGATACGCTGGCCATCGTCGAAGGAACCGCGAATCGCCAGATTAAAGACATTGGCATCAAGAACGGTGGTCATCTGCTTTTCCTGAATCGGCGAGACCCGCCCTTCAGGATGCATGATGAAGATGTTGATATTCTCTTTGCCGCGCACGCCGTAAATCGCCGCACTGCCGGTGTCTCCCGAGGTGGCGCCGACGATATTCATCCGCTCTTTGCGCTCCGTCAAAATCAGTTCGAAGAGGTTGCCGAGAAACTGCAGGGCGACATCCTTGAAGGCGAGGGTCGGGCCGTGGAAGAGTTCGAGGATGTAGAGATTCCCCTTCTTGACGACGGGAGTTACCTCCGGAACAGTGAAACTGGCGTAGGAACGCTGAATCAACTCGCGCAGTCGGGACGCGGGAATATCGTCGATAAAGCGCTGCAGGATGTTAAAAGCAAGATCAGGGTAGGACAGCTCCGTGAGGCTGTCGAGCTCATCTGGCGGAATCAAGGGGATATGTTCGGGAAGGAGGAGGCCGCCATCGTCGGCGAGGCCCATCATGACCGCTTCCTTGAAGGAAAGGTCGCTCACTTGGCCACGGGTACTGAGGTACTGCATAAGAACTCCTACAGATGAACAGGGCACGGCCCGCCGTGCCCCTACATGGTTTATTCTCTTTGGTTTCGTAGGGGCATGGCGTGCCGTGCCCGCTTTTACTATTCGTCGGAAGGAATCTTGAAAACTTCAAGGACGCCGGGAAGCTCCTTGAGACTGGCGGTCGCCAGAGCATCGGTGCGACCGATGACCCCGAGGATGACGCGATTGGCGCCGGTCGATTGGTGAAAATCATAATCGAGATCGATCAGATATTGTTTGATCCCTTCAATCTCCGCCTCGGAGGCGTTCTTTTTCATGACGACAAGCATCTTTTGTCAGATTCCTTTCGTACGAATCCGCTCAAGGCGGCGGGATTCATCGATAACGCGCTCGAAGAGGCGAATGATTGCTTCATTCTCCAGCGGGCCGGGGTTGTCGTTGCTCATACGGGCAAAGATACGCTTTTCACGATCGGGATCGTAAACCGGGAGATAAAGGACCTTTTTAATCTCGCCGATTTGCAACGCCAGGCTGGCACGTTCGTTGAAAATGCGGAGCAGTTCGTGGTCAAGGCGATCGATTTCCTGGCGCAGATCATCAATATTCAAAGTCTCTGCCTTTCCCTAAAAATTCTTGCGGATAATGGTATCGCGCTTAAAGTGGATGTCGTCGATTTCCGGGTAGTCGATATTGTAATGCAGCCCCCGACTTTCGCGCCGCTCAAGGGCGCAGCGGATGATCAATTCGGCAACGGTGGTGATGTTGCGCAGTTCGATGAGATCGGGAGTGACGAGAAAGTCCCAGTAATAGTCGTCGATCTCTTCGCGGATCATTTTGATGCGGCGCAGGGCCCGCTCCAGTCGTTTCTGGGAACGGACAATGCCGACGTAGTTGGACATGCAGCGTCGGACTTCATCCCAGTTTTGGGCAATGATCACCGCTTCGTCGCTGCTGGTGGCATTGCCGTTGTCCCAGGAAGCGATGGCGGGGTAGGGGATGACCGGTTCGGTCAGGCGTTTGATGGCGCGTTCTGCCGCGCGCTTGCCGTAGACAATCCCTTCGAGGAGGCTGTTGCTCGCCAGGCGATTGGCTCCGTGCAGGCCGGTACAGGAAACTTCACCGATAGCAAAGAGATTCTGGATATCACTCTCCCCCCAGGTGTCGACTTTGACGCCGCCGCAGAGATAGTGGGCGGCCGGGACGACAGGGATCGGTTCAGTGCAGATGTCGATGCCGTATTGCAGGCAGGTTTCATAAATAGTCGGGAAGCGTTCCTTGATGTAGTCCGGGTCTTTGTGGGTGATATCGAGATAGACACAATTATCGCCATGGATCTTCATTTCATGGTCGATCGCCCGGGCGACGATATCCCGCGGCGCGAGATCTTTGAGGTGATGGTACTCCTCCATAAAGGCGTGCCCGTCGCGGCGGCGTAAAATGGCGCCTTCGCCGCGGACTGCTTCCGAGATCAGGAACGATTTGGCATGCGGGTGAAAAAGGGTGGTGGGATGGAATTGCATGAATTCCATGTTGGCAATCGTTGCCCCGGCCCGGTAAGCCATTGCCACGCCGTCACCGGTGGCGATGTCGGGATTGCAGGTATAGAGATAAACTTTGCCGGCGCCGCCAGTAGCGAGAATGGTCATTCTGGCCCCGAAGGTGACGACTTCTCCGGTCTTGATATTAAGGATGTAGGCGCCGAGCGCCCGATCCGGGCGGATCCGGCGATGTTTGACCTTGGCTTCGGTAATCAGGTCAATGGCAATATGGTCTTCGTAAAGGGTGATATTCGGATGTTGGCTGACGGCGCTGATCAGGGCCCGTTCGACTTCCCTGCCGGTGGCGTCGGCGGCATAGAAGATACGGCGATGGCTGTGTCCCCCTTCGCGGGTCAGGGCATAGCTTTGATCGGCATTGCGGGAAAATTCTGTCCCCCAGGCAATCAGGTCGGCGATGGCGGCCGGGCCGTTTTCAATGATCATCCGCACCACAGCTTCGTTGCTCAAATAGGCGCCAGCCACCATGGTGTCAGTGATGTGCTCGGCAAAGGAGTCGTCCGATGCCGAGACCGAAGCAATGCCGCCCTGAGCCAGGGCCGTGGCCGTATCCCCGAGCTGCCGCTTGGCAACGACTGCAACGCTACCGTGTTCCGCCGCCTTGAGGGCAAAGGAGAGTCCGGCAATGCCGCTGCCGATGACCAGGAAATCAGAAGTTGTCTTCATCTATGACCCAATTGACATAAGGAGTGGACAAAACGGCACCGGAGGTACGCAACAGGGCGTCGGGATTTGCCGTATTTGCGTCTCGACAGCGAGAACATAATCTTCACCCGCTTGCGCTGTCAAGAGTTTTGCGAGTAAATTAATGGTTAAACACATTGAAATCTTGCAGGTTTTACGTTATACATCTCAAGCAGTTAAAAGAAGGAAATTTTGTGAGGATTTGACATGTTGTGGAAAATCCAACTCTTAACTTTTAATCTTCTGCTTCTCCTGGTGACTGGCGCCGCTGCCGACATTTATCGCTATGTCGACGCGGATGGTGTTGTGCATTTCACCAACGACCCCCCGAGCAAAAAATTCAAGTTGTATCGCCGTGAAGTGAATTTCACTTCATCACATCAAAGCGGTCCGGCGGTCCCTTCTTCCATCGGCAGCATTATTCGTCATTACAGTGAAAAATACCGTCTCGAAGAAGGGTTGGTCCATGCTGTCATTAAGGCGGAGAGCAATTACAACGCAACGGCCGTTTCCAAAAAAGGGGCGCTCGGTATGATGCAGTTGATGCCGGGGACGGCACGTCTGCTTAAAGTTGACAACCCTCTTGATCCTGCCGAGAATATCGGCGGCGGCAGTCGTTACTTACGGCAGATGCTCGATGAATTTAACGGCAATCTCGACTTTGCCCTCGCCGCCTATAACGCCGGACCCAACGCGGTCAAGCGACATGGCGGCATCCCTCCTTATGAAGAGACCCGTACCTATGTAAAGCGGGTGAAACAATATCTCAGTAATTACCGGCAAGGCGGCACCAACCTATGAATTTACGGACCGGACGGCTTAATCTCCCCAATCTACTTACTTTGGCGAGAATTGCTGCGATCCCTGTTGTCGTTCTTCTGCTGATGTCTGACACGCGCCAGGCCGGTTTCTGGGCGGCGGCAATCTTTGGAGCTGCCGCCATCACCGATTGGCTTGATGGCTGGCTGGCGCGGCGTTGGCAAATCGTCACGGTTTTGGGGAAATTCCTTGATCCTTTGGCTGATAAACTCATCGTCATGGCGGCCCTGATCATGCTGATCCCCCTCGGTCGCGTCCCGGCCTGGGCGGTCTTTCTCATTCTCGCCCGCGAGGTGACGATCACCGGACTCCGTTCCATCGCATCTTCCGAGGGGATTGTGATTGCCGCCAGCGACCTTGGAAAATACAAAACAATCATTCAGATGGTTTCAATCGCTGCTTTGTTGTTGCATTACGATTATTATTGGCTCTTCGGGATTCGTTCGGAACTCTTTCATGTCACCATGCACAATCCCGGGATATTATTTTTCTATGCGGCCTTTGTTATGACGATGTGGTCAGGCTTAGATTATCTGGTGAAATTTTTCAAAGTCATTGCCGGCTAAAAAAACCTTGCGGGAGGGTGAAATTTCTGTTGACTCAATGAACCCTCCTTTGCTATAAATTGCCCCGTTCGCAGGGACAGTATTAAAGTTAGGATTTGCGGGAATAACTCAGTGGTAGAGTGCAACCTTGCCAAGGTTGAAGTCGCGAGTTCGAATCTCGTTTCCCGCTCCAAATAAAAAAGGGTCAGCCATTTTGGCTGGCCCTTTTTGCGTATGTGCGCCCGGCAGGGCGCGTGGCGCTTAAGCGCTACAGCGCTGGCAAGTTTCCAGGGGGAGATTCATCCTCCTGCCATTAACGCGACCACGTCACCCGGACCGGCGGACCGGCATGGCTCCAGGTATAATGCAATTCACCGCCATGCGCTTTGAAGACGACTCGACCGATTTTCTGGGCGAGTTTTACGTCGGTGGTCGTGATGGTGACGACACCCTGCTCTTTGCTGATATCCATCACCCGGCCAAGGGGATTCTTTTCAGCTGAAGCCAGGGCGGTGTTGTTGACCAGATTGTTGATTTCGTTTTCGTGCGCAGCATAAAAGTCGCCACTCAGAGAGATGATCCCTGCCGGGTTTTGATCGGAAATCCGGTGACAGGCCGGGCAGATGATTTTTTGCCCTTCCTGATGCGCTGCGCCACTGGTTCCCTGAACCCAGCGTTTGTTGCGGAAAACAGCGCCACAGCCGCAATAAGCGGTCCCTTTGACGCCGTCTTTATCCTGATAGGCGTCGAGGCTGCGCGGGGTCCGTTGCCCTTGTTCTTCCATTCTATTGTTTTTATTTGTCATTTCAAAATTCCTCCCCTTTGGATTTTTATCGCACCAGAACTCTCACCCCCCTCATCTGTGCCTTCTCGTACGCAGGCGACTATTTCACCGTGATCTTTTGGGCTTTCGGTTTTTTGCTCTCAGTCTTCGGCATCCTGATTTCCAGGACTCCGTCTTTGAATGAGGCATTGGTCTTGTCGATTTGAATCTCTACCGGCAACCGGAGTTTGCGGACGAAGGAACCATAGGAACGTTCCACCCGGTAGTAATCCTTGCGCTCGGTCTTCTCTTCTGATTTTTTCTCTCCGGAGATGGTGATGATATCGTCCGTGAAGTCGACGTTGATCTCTTCCTTTTTGATCCCGGGCAGATCGGCTTTGATGACGAGGTCATTCCCGTCCTCAAACATGTCGACTGAAGTCGAGACGCTGGTCATTTCCGGGAATTTAAAGCGGGGCATAAAGGATGGAGCAAAGAAACGCCGTTGAAAAAAATCATCGAACAACTGTTCCATCTCTGTGAAGGGGGAGGTGTGTTTCTGCATCTCACCAGATTTTTCGCCTTTTTTCTCCGAAATGGAGATTTCTTTTTTTTCGTTTGCCATGGCTCTCTCCTCCGATATTGTTGTAGGGTGACCTCCACCCGACTGAACAACTTCCTTCCAGCGCCCAGCAAGGAATCATATCTCGACTCAGAGACAGTCCTCGCGCCACAAGCAGTTAAACTGCCCGCACTCATTTGCATTGTTGCCGCCAAAACAGGTTGAATTCCCCTCGGCCTGCTGAATGGCCCGGATAAGTTCACCTTTATTGGCTTTTCCGGGTTTGAGTTGATGTCGCTTTGCTATTTCTTTAATTGCATCGATCTTCACTGGGGTTCTCCTCTTTTTGTTTTTTCAGATCAGGTCCTGCCTGAAAGGGTTTTCTCCTGGTAACAAATTTTGATCAGTAATCCCTGGAGTGTTTTTCGCAATTTGCGGGGAGGATTGACCATCTGCAGGTCAATTCCCCGGAACCTGAAGGAGCGCAGCAAGATGTAGAGAACCTGCAACCCGCTCGCATCCACTTCGTTAAGCAGACCACAATCGATGCGCAGGTTCTTCCCCTCGGCAATCTTGATTTGTTGTAACGATGTCGCGAGGGAATCGATATTGCGGTCGGTCATTTCAGTGCGGGTCCAATTTCCCATCAATTGCGCCATCGTGCCGGAGATATTGACTTTCATAGGAATCTTCCGAAATTTGAACTGTTAAGTCCGTCTGTGTGTGCAGCGCTGAAGAGATAACTTGTTAATCCGCTGAATGAAATCGCCGATTGAATATGGTCGTTAGAAAATAATAACGGCCAATTGTTTCAATGCAAGTCCCTTTGATGTTTTCTTCTTGATGCCAACAGAAAAAATCAACGCGGTAAAATAAATTTATTTGCTAGGACACAAACTGACTGATCAGCTCTGCTAATTGTGTTGCACACAATCAAGAGCAGGAGGTTTGATCATGAAGAGTCGCACTAAAATTATCCCTTTTTCTGTCCCGTTTCAGCATGGGCAAAGATTCCGGAGTATGGATGGTTCCCGTGTCCGTCAGCAGCGGCGGTTGCTGCTCGGAGTGAGTCTTCTGTTGATCCTGTGCTGGATGATTGGCGCGATCTGGTTGATCAGTGTGCGTCGGGGTGAACGAAATATGGCCGAGGTGTCCGTGCAACAGCGTGCAATCGCCGCGTCTTTTTCAATACAATAGTCCCCGGTCATTAGTACTCACTGAAATTTAAAGCTTTTTCTGGTCAAACCAGTGTAATGCCGCTACAATATCGACAATTTCAACCAAGGAGTTGCCGATGTCGGTCGATCTTGCCCCCCTGGGAATGTTGCGTGTTGCGGTTGCCAGTCCGGCGCTGCGTCTTGCTGACCCTCTTTATAATTGTGAAGTCATCGCCGGTTTGGCGGAAAAAGCGGCCGGGCAGGGGGCGAGAGTGCTGCTTTGTCCCGAACTCTCGGTGACCGGTTACAGCTGTGCCGATCTCTTTTTGCAACCGACACTGTTGCATGGTGCCGTAGCCGGGATTGTTCGCCTGACGGAACTTTCCAAGCAGTGGCCGCTGACGCTCATCGTCGGCGCGCCGTTGATGCAGGGGGGGCGAATCTTTAACTGTGCCGTCGTGATTGCTAGCGGTCGCGTGGTCGGTGTCGTTCCCAAGCGTCACATCCCTAACAGTCAGGAATTCTACGAGCGCCGCTGGTTCTGCGCTGCAGAGCAGAGCACGAGCCGGACGATTGTTCTTGCCGGTGATGAGGTCTCCTTCGGCACGGATCTCCTCTTCGCGCTGTCGACTCCCGCTGCGGCTCTTTTCGGTATCGAGCTTTGTGAAGACCTTTGGAGCCCGAGTCCGCCGAGCGCCGACCTGGCTCTGGCCGGCGCCACCCTGATCGCCAACCTCTCGGCCAGCCCCGAGACGTTGGGGAAGATGGAATACCGCCGTGATCTGGTGCGCCTGCAGTCGGCGCGCTGTCTGGCTGCCTATGCTTATGCCGGCGCCGGTCCCGGCGAATCGAGTACCGATCTCGTCTTCTCCGGCCACTGCCTGATTACTGAAAACGGCGTCATCCTCGCCGAGAGTGAACGCTTCTCCTTTGCTTCGACTCTGACCCTTACTGATATCGATTGCGAGCGACTGGTCAATGAGCGTCGGCGCAGCTCGACCTTTGCGGCAAGCCCCCCGATGTCGGTGCGCATCCTCGCCATCGAGCTTCCTCCTGCCGTCCCGGTCACGACCCTGCTGCGCAGTATCGATCCCGCCCCCTTTGTCCCCTCGCAGCGGCAAGAGCGGGCGGAACGCTGTGCGGAAATCTTTGCCATCCAGACGACCGGCCTTGCTCGGCGCCTCCTCCATACCGCGTCGCAGCAGCTCGTTCTTGGCATCTCCGGCGGGCTCGATTCGACCCTGGCGCTGCTGGTAGCGGTCAAGGCCTTTGATAAACTTGGACTGTCCCGCAGCGGTATTGTCGCTGTCACCATGCCCGGTTTCGGCACCACCGCCCGCACCCGCAATAATGCTGAAGCTTTGGCTGCCAGCCTCGGTGTTACCTTGCGGGTGATCTCCATCGATGCGGCGGTGCGCCAGCACTTTGCTGATATTGGTCACGACGAAGCCCGGCACGATATCACCTACGAAAATTCGCAGGCACGGGAGCGCACGCAAATTCTCATGGATATCGCCAATCAGGTCGGCGGACTGGTCCTTGGCACCGGCGATCTCTCTGAGCTTGCCCTGGGCTGGTGTACCTTCAATGGCGATCATATGGCGATGTACGGGATCAACGCCGGGGTTCCCAAGACCCTGGTGCGTTATCTCGTCGAATGGTGTGCCGAGGAAGAGTTCATTGGCGCAACCGCGCAAATCCTGCACGATGTTGTTGCCACTCCGGTCTCACCGGAACTTTTACCGCCGACCGCCAGCGGCGAGATTGCCCAGGTCACCGAAGATCATGTCGGCCCGTATCGCCTTCATGACTTCTTCCTTTATAACACCGTGCGATTACACTTCGGCCCGCGCAAAATCTACACGCTCGCCGGCATCGCCTTTGCCGCTGAATATCCGCCCGCTGAAATCCGTCGCTGGCTGAAGGTCTTCTTCCAGCGCTTCTTTTCCCAGCAGTTCAAGCGCTCTGTCCTCCCGGATGGCCCCAAAGTCGGCAGCGTCGCCCTTTCCCCCCGTGGTGATTGGCGGATGCCGAGCGACGCTTCTGCCGCCCTGTGGCTGGCGGAATTGGAGAACCTGCATGTCTGAGTCAAACTCCGGCACTCTCTATCTTGTCGCCACGCCGATCGGTAACCTCGAAGATATCACTCTGCGAGCCCTGCGCATCCTCAAGGAGGTCGATCTCATTGCCTGCGAGGATACCCGCCATAGCCGCAAGCTCCTCAACCATTACGGCATTACTACAGCCTTGACCGCTTACCACCAGCATAACGAAGAGCCGAAAGCGGAGAAGTTGCTGGAGAAGTTGCAGAATGGTAAGTCGATTGCCCTGATCTCCGACGCCGGCACCCCCGGCATCAGTGACCCCGGCTATCGCATCGTTGTCGCCTGTCGCAACGCCAAGCTGCCGGTTGTCGCGGTCCCCGGCCCTTCGGCGGTGATCAGCGCCCTGGCGATCTCCGGCCTGCCGACGGATGCCTTCGTCTTTGCCGGCTTCCTCCCCGCCAAGAGTACGGCGCGCCGCGAAGTTCTGACGCGGCTGCGCTCTGAATTGCGCACCACGATCTTTTACGAAGCGCCGCACCGGCTCGGTGAGACCCTGACGGAGATCGTCGAGGAACTCGGGGCGGAGCGTGAAGTGGCGGTGGCACGGGAGTTGACCAAGATGCATGAAGAGTTGGTGCGGGGGAGGGCGGAGGAGGTGCAGCAGCACTTCGCCACTCGGGAGATCAAGGGAGAGATTGTCCTCCTCATCGGCCCGGCGACTGCGGTCGAGACGCCGACGATAACGGTCAAAGAAGCGCTGGCGCAGCTTCTCGCTGAAGGGATGCTGCTGCGCGCCGCGGTGAAGCAGGTCGCCAAGGCTTACGGGCTGCCGGGGGATGAGGTTTACAAAGAAGCGCTGTCGCTGCGGGCTGCTGTCGAAGAGTAGTTTACTTCGGCAGGCGATTCCGGTGGATTTTCCCGTCCGGAAGGCTGGCGCGGGGATGACCGGCGAGGCGTTGGACTGGCTGGCCGATGCCGATGATGCAGTCGACGTTCCATCCCATTGGCAGGTTGAGGATCTCGCGGACATTCGCTTCGGCACTGTGTCCGTTCGCATCGCTGCGCAGCCGCATCTGAGCCCAGCAACTCCCCAGCCCCAGCGATTCAGCGGTCAACTGCAGGATGATAGCGGCGATCGCACAATCCTCTACCCAGACATCACTCACTGCTGAATCGGCGCAGATCGCCACTGCCAGCGGCGCTTTTGCCAGAAATTCCGCGCCATGCGCCTTGGCTTTGGAAAGTTGAGAAAGGAGTTGTGGATCGTCAACCACCACAAAATGCCAGGGGTTGCGTCCCCGTGAGGTCGGGGCACGCAGGAGCGCTTCAGTTAGCTGTTCGAGCTGCTCCGATGTGATCTTGTCAGTTTTGAACTGGCGGGTGCTGCGCCGTTGTTGCAAAAGCTCAATCAACATATCATCTCCTTATTGTTGAATTTTAAACTCGCTGAATTCTCCCCTCGCCGCCTGCCACTCGACTGTCAGACCGTCAACCCGCGCCCTGATAGGGCCGTGCTGGCACCAGGCGATGAGTTGCTGCGCCGCCCCTTTTGGCCCTTCCATCATCACTTCAACGCTGCCGTCAGGAAGGTTGCGCACCCAGCCGGTCAGGCAAAGCGCATCAGCTTCAACTTTAGTCGAAGAGCGAAAATTGACCCCCTGTACCTGTCCCGTTACTCGCAGTGTCGCTCGTATCATCACCATCCTCCAGTTTTTTGAGGAGCTCTGTAAATTCCTCTTCGCTGAGCACCGTCACTCCGAGCTCCCGCGCCTTCTCCAGTTTACTTCCGGCCTCATCACCGGCAATCACGTAGTCAGTCTTTTTGCTCACCGAACCACTTGCCCGTCCGCCGTGACGCTCGACCCGTTCCTGGGCCTCTTTGCGACCGAAACGGCTCATTGCTCCAGTAAAGACAAAAATCTTACCAGCGAGGGGACCGCCGCTGCGTTTGGCCTCTGTCTGCGGCGACACGCCGGCAGCGAGGAGTTGCTCGAGAATTTCCCGGTTACGCGGAGCAGCAAAGAAGTTGACGACACTCTGTGCCACTTGCGGCCCGACTTCGTGGATAGCGCAGAGTTCGTCTAAGCTGGCGCCTTCGAGGGCAGGGAGAGAGCCGAACTGCTGGGCCAGAACTTTGGCGAGATGGACGCCGACATGACGGATGCCGAGACCGAAGAGGAGGCGGGGGAGGGGGCGGGTTTTACTTTGGGCGATGGCTGTCAGGAGATTCTCGGCAAGTTTCTCGCCCATCCGCTCAAAGCGGAAAAGGTCCGCTTGCGTCAACTTGTAAAGATCAGCGATGTTCGACACCAGTCCGAGGTTCAGGAGTTGCTCGACGTAGCGCTCTCCCAATCCTTCGATGTCCATGGCGTTGCGGGAGGCGAAGTGGATCAGCGCCTCTTTAAGCTGCGCCGGGCAGGCGAGCCCCTGGCAGCGGGGGATGACCTCCCCTGCCAGCTTACTGACGGGTGAGCCGCATTCCGGGCAGCTGTCCGGCAACGGAACACAAACTTCGCTGCCGTTGCGCTTTTCAACCAGTACCTGCACGACATCAGGGATGACATCGCCGGCGCGTTCGACCACCACCTGATCGCCGATGCGGACGTCGAGGCGGGCGATTTCGTCCCAGTTGTGAAGCGAGGCACGGCTGACCATTACTCCGCTGACTTCGACCGGGGCAAGGATGGCCACCGGGGTGATGGCACCGGTACGACCGACCTGGAGCTGGATATCAACGACGCTGGTGATCGCCTGCCGGGGGGGGAATTTGAAAGCAATGGCCCAGCGTGGCGAACGGCTCTTTTCGCCGAGATCGCGCTGCAGGGCCAGGTCGTTGACCTTGACGACCATGCCGTCGATCTCGTAGGGGAGTTCTTCGCGCCGGACGATCAGGTCATGGTAGCAGGCGATGACCTCTGCCGGACCCCGCACCAATTTGGTCTCCGCAAGGTTGACGCGGAGGCCGAAGTCGCGCAGTGCTTGCAGTGTGGAAAAATGGTTGTCCGGGAGTTGGCCGGCCATGGCGCCAAGACCGTAGCAGAAGATTGTCAGCGGGCGCTTGGCGGTGATGCGGGAGTCGAGTTGTCGCAGCGATCCGGCGGCGGCATTGCGGGGGTTGGCAAAGGTGGGGGAGCCGCTCTCTTCCAGTTCCCGATTCCATTTCTGGAAGGACTCCTTGTCAATATAGACCTCGCCGCGGACCTCGAGAAGTTGCGGGTAATTTCCACTCAGGCGCAGGGGGATACTGGAAATGGTTCGGAGATTTTCGATAATCTGCTCGCCGACAATGCCGTCGCCACGGGTGGCCCCGTTGACCAGCATGCCTTTGTCGTAAATCAACTCGACGGCGAGACCGTCAAGTTTGACTTCGCAGACATACTCTATCTCATCAAGTCGCCCCCCTTCTTTTTTGATGCGAAGGTCAAATTCGTAAAGTTCGTCTTCATTACGGGCGTTATCGAGAGAAAGCATCGGCACCGTGTGGCGATAAGGTGGAAATTTATCAAGGGGCAGAGCCCCGACGCGCTGTGTGGGTGAGTCCGAACTGGTCAGATCGGGATAGTCTTTTTCAAGTTGGCTCAGTTCGTTGATGAGCCGATCATATTGGCTGTCGCTGATTTCCGGCTGATCAAGAGCGTAGTAAAGGTAGCTGTGGCGGTGCAGAATGCTACAGAGTTCGGCATGACGCCTGGCGGCTTTCTCGTGATCCATCAGTAGAGCTCCTGCAAAAGGGGGAGTGGCACCGATATATAACATAGCCGCAAGGTAGCGACAAGATTGTCATTTGCGAATATTTAGTCTAATATCCGGACATTTCCAGGATTACAGGAGTGCTTTATGGGAACGGAACAACTCTTTCATTTAGTAGGTCTCGGCCTCCTTTTACTCTTCTCGGCCTTCTTCTCCGGCTCGGAGACAGCACTCTTTGCTCTCGATCGCATGCGCTTGAACTATCTGGTGCAGAAGAAGCGGCGGCACGCCGCGCAGCTCGAACACCTGCTCAGTGAGCCGGAACGACTTCTCGGGACTCTTTTAGTCAGCAATAATGTCATCAATATTGCACTTTCGGTCTTTGCCACAACGTTTCTGGTTGGCTTCTTCGGGGAGAAAAATAGCGAATTCCTGACCATCCTCATTCTGACACCGCTCCTCCTCATCTTTGGAGAAGTGACCCCGAAAACGTATGCAGCCCGTCATGCCGAGTCAGTTTCATTCCTTGTCCTGCCGGTGATTCGTTTTTGCATGTTGCTGCTTGGTCCCGTTGTCTGGATCGTGAGCGGATTTTCGCGGCTGATTACGCGCATTTTTGGCAGTGATGCCGATCGTCCGTCCATTTCCGAGGATGAAATCCGCACAATTATCAGCAGTGGCGAACAGTCTGGTGCTGTTGCTCAGGAGAAGCAGTTGATGCTGCACGGCGTTTTCGAGCTGGCGCATATACAGGTGCGTGACGTTATGGTTCCACGGCCTGAAATTATCGGTATCGAGCTGCAGACCTGTTTTCACGACCTTCTCCGTTTGATTCAGAATGCTCCCCACTCCCGTTTCCCGGTCTATGACGAGCATCTTGATAAAATTGTCGGGGTGATTCACGCCAAGGACATTCTCCGCTATGTCGACCGGCCTGACGAATTTTGTCTGCAGGAGCGGGTACGGGCGCCTTACTTTGTCCCGGAATCGAAACGGATTGAGACATTGCTGCAATCCTTCCGGCGTTTGCGGATGCATATGGCGATCGTCGTCGATGAATATGGTGCCGTCGAAGGTCTGGTGACGATGGAGGATATCGTCGAACAGATCGTCGGGGAAATTGACGATGAATACGATGTTGCCGAGGTTTCCTTTCAGGAGATCGCTCCGCGGCATTATCTGATCGTCGGCGGGGAGTCTGTCCGCAGTGTCAACAAGCGCTTTGATCTGGAGTTGTCGGAAGAGCACGTGACGACCATGGCCGGCTTCCTGCTGCGTCAGTTCGGAACGATTCCTGCCGAAGGGGCGCATTGTACAGCGCAGGGGGTGACTTTTGTGGTGCGGAGGGTCGGGGGGCGACGGATTGAAGAGATTGAGCTGATACTGCCGGAGGGGGATGAATCCTCGGATCGTGACTAAAGAGTCAGAGTCCGAAGGCGTTGACGATGTGTTCGATTTGCGGGCCGGTCGGGAGATAAAGGATGGCAATAACATCGAAGCGGGGCTGGAGACCACGGTGGCGCGCATCGCTCAGATACCATTGCGCGGTGCGGATAATCTGCCGCTGTTTTCGTGGTCCAACCGCTTCCTGAGGGGACCCGAAAGCGAGGGACCGCCGCGTTTTTACTTCGATAAAGATGAGCAGCTTGCCTTGTTGGGCAATGATATCGATCTCTCCGACCGGGGTGCGGAGATTGCGGGCGACGATGCGGTAACCCTGTTCAGCGAGATAAAGGGCTGCGGCCTCTTCGCCGCAGCGGCCAAGAGAGAGTCGGGCCTCGGTCATGGCGCGGGAACATATTCCCGGACACCGCGAAAGGTTTTGCGGTGCAGGGGGGAAGGGCCAAAGCGGGCGATGGCCGCGAGATGCGCTGCGGTTCCATAGCCTTTGTGTTCGGCAAAGCCATAGTGCGGGTAGTGGCGGGCAAAGACGCACATGATCCGGTCACGGACAACTTTCGCCAGAACCGAAGCGGCGGCAATTGAGAGCGAACGGGAATCTCCCTGCTTGATGGTGAGCTGTGGTGTACTGAGCGGGATTTTGCTGATGCCGTCGACCAGGAGATAATCGGCCGGAATCGGCAAACGTATCACCGCTGCTTGCATGGCCAGCAGGGTCCCTTGCAAGATATTGACGCGATCGATGGTCGCCGCTGAAGCCAGCCCGATGGCGAAGGCCCGTGCCTGACTGCGAATCAGGGGGTAGAGTTCCTCACGCTTTTGGGGCGAAAGTTTTTTGGAATCCGTTAAGCCGGGGAGATCGAAGCTGTCAGGAAGGATAACCGCTGCCGCAATCACCGGTCCGGCCAGGGGACCGCGCCCGGCTTCGTCAATCCCGGCGACGGCACTATAGCCGCGTTGTTTCGCAGAAAATTCGTAGTCAAGGGGAGTGCTTGTCGCTGTGTCGGGGAAGGATAGCTGCATGGTCGATTGACCCTCCTTGCATTTCCAACTGGATTTCCGGAAATGTCTGCGCTACAATCTTTTTCGCTTTTGTTATTAAATTATTCAAAGTGAAGGAGAGTAGTTATGGCTGGACTGTTTTTGGGAATCTTTTTTTTGGCGTATCTCTTTTTGTTGGTCGACTGGAAAAACTTGCGTGTCGCTTTGGCACAAGGAGGGTGGGCGACCGCGTGTCTGTATCTCCTTTTGGCCGTACTGATTACGATCGTTTATTCGTCCCCTGAAATTGCAGTGATGGCGCCGGCTGTTAACCACTGATTGAGCCGACCTTAACATCAGCGAATTAAAATAAAAGGCCCCGATCAACATGATCGGGGCCTTTTGTTTTGGGTCCTGGCCTAGTAACGCTTCTCGCGGATACGGGCGGCTTTACCCTGCAGGTTGCGCAGGTAGTAAAGCTTGGCGCGACGCACATCGCCGCACATGACGACTTCAATCTTGTCGATGCTCGGTGAGTGGAGCGGGAAGATACGCTCGACGCCGTAGCTGTTCGAAATCTTGCGGACCGTAAAGCTGGAACCGAGGCCACGGTTAAGGCGTTTGATGCAAACCCCTTGATAGACCTGGATACGCTGCTTGTCGCCTTCAACAATCTTAACGTGAACGCGAAGGGTATCGCCGCCTTTAAAGACCGGGATATTCTTGCGCATCTGTTCCATTTCGAGACGTTCGATAGTGTTCATGGTTTCTTCTCCTCTATGCCGATTTTCGGACAAATCGTTTTGCTCCCGGCGCATGCGCGGGGCGGGCTGTGGTGTAAAAATCAACGTCCTGTGAAGATCCGGTCGAGAATGATGGCCGCCGCCGCTCTGACCGGTAAATGATTGTAGTCTGGAACCCCTTGAATCGATTGAAACGTTGCAAAACTCTGGTCGATAATTGCCGGTGCCAGTCCTGATCCTGTCCCCAAAACCAGCAGAAGCGGCTCTTCAGTGAGCAGCTGTTGGCAGTCTTGACCGTTCAGCCCCTGCGGACTTTTGGCACTGGTGATGATGATCCGTGCCGGTCGGGCATGTTTCTCGCTCCAGCTCTCCCGGGCCGTTTCGAGATCGGCAACGATCTCCAGCAGTTGAAAAGCGCTGCAGCGATCGGGATTATGCGTCGAACCATAACCGAGCAGCCAATGTTCAAGGATCTGCTCTGTAACTTTTTGCTGTTCTTCGATCGGGGTGACGACAAAGAAACGGCCGACGCCAAAAGTGCGGCAGGTGCGTGCAATGTCGTGCAGATCCAGATTAGTGACAGCGCTGGCAACCACCTCGTTGCGGCGATTGAGTACCGGGTAATGGACCAAAGCAACCGCAAGGCGACTTAACACGGATCGGAACTTTCCTTCTCCCGCACCAGGGTCGCGAGGATTTTTTTATCCTCTGCAGAGAGTTCAGCTCTTTCGAGAAGCTCCGGGCGTCGTAACCAGGTGCGTCTTAACTGTTCGGTCCGCCGCCACCGGGCAATTTTGGCGTGATCGCCGCTGAGGAGGACTTCGGGAACCTTCATTCCGTTGAACTCCGGCGGTCGCGTATAATGCGGGTGCTCAAGGAGTCCATCGGCAAAAGAGTCGGTAACCGCACTGTTGCAGTTGCCAAGAACACCGGGGACGAGCCTGGCAATGGCATCGATCATAACCATGGCCGGCAACTCCCCGCCGGTCAGGACAAAATCGCCAATCGAGTATTCGGCGTCGACCATGGAGCGGATCCGCTCATCAAATCCTTCGTAGCGGCCGCAGACAAAGATCAGGCCGGATTCCTGACTTAACTTCGCCGCTTCCTGCTGGTCGAATTGCCGCCCTTGCGGGCTCATGAGCAGAACTTTTGACTGCGGTGTCTCTTCCTTTAGCTTTTGCAGCGCCCGTGCCACCGGTTCCGGTTTGAGGACCATGCCGTTGCCGCCACCATAAGGGATGTCATCAGTGACTTTATGGCGCCCCTCAGCCCAATCCCGGAGATACCAGGCGCGGATATCAATGAGGCCCCGCTCCACCGCTTTCCCTAAAATACTCATGGCAAAGGGTGATTCGACCATGCTCGGGAAGAGGGTGAGCAGGTCAAAGCGCATCGGAATCCGCTTCGGGGACAAGTCCTTCAGGCAGATCGACGTGCATGACCTTGGCGTCTTCATCAATACTGAGAATAAACGCGTCAACGACCGGAATGAGCACCTCCCCACGCGGGCCACGGACAACAAGAATGTCGTGCGCTGGTGTGGTAAAAATCTCAGCTATCCTGCCGAGATCCCCGTGTTGACGATCATCTACCCGCAAACCCTCAAGCTGAAACCAGTAAAATTCATCTTCTGGCAGGGATGCCAAATCATCGTGGGAGATGAGGACGTCACAACCGATGAATGTTTCAGCACTCTCGATCGAGTTTATCCCTTCGAGACGAATCAGCAGGTTCCCTTTATGCCGGGAAGCTTTTTGTACTTTGTACAAACTATTCGTATTGGCCCCCCGCAGGGTAACCTCTTTCACGCTATCCAGTGACGTTGAATCCCCGGACAGCGGCCGAACTTTTAAATCGCCACGCAAACCGTGGACGCCGATGACAACTCCTGCCGGAAAGAGAGGATCGACATCCACTGGTTGCATAGACACAGACGATTCGTTCTTAAGCTTTTGCTTTGGCAAGGATGCCCGAAGTGCGGAGGATCTGCAGAACGGTTTCGGTCGGCTGAGCGCCTTTGCGCAACCAGTCAATAGCGAGTTCTTCGTTCAGGCTGATCATCGGCGGATTCTGTTTCGGATCGTACTGGCCAAGATTGTCGATAAAGCGGCCATCGCGGGGAAAACGACCATCAGCAACGACGACCTGATAAAAAGGCTTTTTCTTGGCACCGCCACGGGCAAGGCGAATTTTAACGGACATAATTTTCTACTCCTCTTTTACGTTGTTTCGATCGATATCGAAAGGGTTGATAGTACCAGAGTAAAGCTCCCAATTTCCTAAAAAGGAGAACGACCGCCTCGCCCCATCAGGCTGCGCAGTCCCTTGGGACCTAGTTGCTGCATCTTCTTCATCATCTTTTGTGCTTCGCTAAAACGTTTGATCAGGACATTGATGTCCTGGACCGTGGTGCCGCTCCCCTTGGCGATCCGCAAGCGCCGTGAGCCATTGAGGAGGTGATGATCGCGCCGTTCGGCAATCGTCATCGAATTGATAATCGCTTCAATCCGCTTCAGTTCCTTATCCGGTGCCTGCATCCCCTGGGCTTCTTTGAGGGCTTTTCCGGCGCCGGGAATCATACTGATAATCGACTCCATGGAACCCATTTTTTTGATGGTCTGCATCTGGTCACGGAAGTTTTCGAGGGTGAAGCCTTCCTTTTTTACCCGCTTTTCCATGGCCAGGGCTTCATCGCGATCGATGGCTCCCTGCGCCTTTTCAATCAGCGAGAGGACATCCCCCATCCCGAGAATGCGTTGCGCCATGCGGTCGGCGTGAAAGACCTCAAGGGCGTCGAGCTTTTCACCGATGCCGGCAAACTTGATCGGTTTACCCGTGACTGCGCGCATGGAAAGAGCGGCGCCACCCCGGGCATCGCCATCCAGCTTTGTCAGGATAATCCCGGTCAACCCCAACTTCTGGTTGAAACCTTCCGCAATGGTGACGGCGTCCTGCCCGGTCATGGCATCAGCAACCAGCAGGATCTCCCGCGGTGCCAGGTTCTCTTTGATCCGCACCAATTCTGACATCAAGGCTTCGTCGATATGCAGACGTCCGGCCGTGTCAAGAATCAGGGTGTCGTAGCCATTCAGTTCGGCAAAACGGTGCGCTTCACTACATATGCGTACCGGATCCATATCGGCTTTCGTATCGAAAACCGGGATATCGAGTTGCCTCCCCAGGGTCTTGAGCTGCTCGATAGCGGCGGGACGATAGATGTCGGCCGGCACCAGCAGGGGCGAGCGTTTCTCTTTGCGCAGACGCAGAGCCAGTTTACCGCAGGTTGTGGTTTTGCCGGCGCCCTGCAGGCCGCAAAGCATGATCGTCACAGGCGGACGGGCATCAAGGTCAAGGTGATTGGCTTCCCCTTCACCCATGAGGCGCCCGAGTTCTTCGCGGACGACCTTGATCACCTGCTGTCCCGGTGTCAGGCTTTTAAGGACATCCTGACCAACGGCACTGTCGCGCACTTTCGCCACAAAGTCTTTAACGACTTTGAAGTTGACATCAGCTTCCAGCAGGACGAGACGCACTTCGCGTAACGCTTCCTGAATATTCTCTTCAGTCAGCCGACCTTGTCCACGCAGCTTTTTGAAAATGCTCTCAAATTTTTCACTGAGCGTATCGAACATGGGACATCCCAGGAAAGTTTTGCAAAATGCGAAATATAGAGAAGCCCTCAGTTGATGTCAAGGGAATATCACTTTCGAGGTGAATTTTCCCCCCAGAAATTGATAGATTTCGGCCGGCGGCAGCCCTTGTTCGATCAGGAGATCCTGGACTCGTTCGGCATCGTCCGGGGTATAGCGCAGAGCCAGACCACAATCAGAACTGATCTGGCGGGGTGCCGGTATCAGTTGGATCGGCACTCCGGCCCCCTTTAATATTTTTTCCGCCTTCATCACCCGGTGGATGGAGTGAAAAACGGCAATAAAATCATTTTCACGAACCATGGTGTCATCCCTTTAGTGCAATTGACTTTCATTAGCGGTTACGGCTAGACTCGGAAAAATCTTGAAAGGTTTTATTTGTGTCAACTTTCGCGCTCAATCTCTCCGGACTTCTTGGTTTTGCCTTCCTTGCCAACATCCCGCTCGGTTATTTGCGGCAGCGCACCTTGCGTTTTTCCTGGCAGTGGTTCTTTTACATTCACGCATCCATCCCGTTGATCATCCTGTTGCGTGTCTGGCTCGATTTTAGCTGGAAATGGATTCCGTTGACCATCGCCTGTGCTGTACTCGGGCAGATCGCCGGGGGGCGTTTACTCCGGAGATTGCAGCGATGAGTCCCCCACCTCGCCGTAACCGTATGTTTCGCCCGGCGACGGCAGGAACGGTCCTTGATGCGTTAACCCGGAATATGGGGGTTCGCGAACGTCTTGAACCTTATCGGGCCTGGAAGGTCTGGGCCGAAGTGGTCGGACCGCAGACCGCACAGCATGCCCAGCCCTTTCGTTTACGGGGCGGGGTTCTGGAGGTGCGGGTCGATCATCCGGTCTGGATGCAGCAGTTACAACTGCTCAAGCCGCGGATTCTCGAACGTTTAAATCGCGCCATTGCCCCCGGAGTGTTGGAGGATATCCACCTCCGTCATGGCCAGCCGGAAATCCCTGCGCCCGTAACTCCCCCCGAAGAGGTCGTGTCACGCCCCCTGACCCCGGCCGAAGAGGAAGAGCTCAATCGCCTCCTTCCCCCGGACGAAGATGAACTCCATCATGCCTGGCGGAAGCTTTTAATTCACCATCTCCAAAGTAAAAGTTCTTCGCGATCTTAATCCCTGCTTTCTGCAAAATCTCCTGCCAGCACCCGCACTTCTTCCGAATAATCCTCCCCTTCGTAAAGAAATAACGGTGGCGCAATGGTCAATCCCGGTCGACCACTGCGCCGCCCTTCGATCAGAATGAGGTTGGCAGCATTGCCCCGGCGCGGGTGGATGCAGCGCAGTCGCTTTGGTTCGATCTTTTTCACACACATTTTACTCAAAAGTTCCGGGAGTCGTTCTGCCAGATAGATGGCATAAAAACGTCCGCCATTTCTAAGCAGATAGCGGCTGGCGTCGAGAAAATCATCCAGGCTGCCATGCAGTTCGTGCCGGGAGCGGGCGCGTTGTTCGCCCACAGAAATCCGTCCGTTTTCAGGCCGCCGGTAGGGGGGATTGGTAATGACGCAGTCCAGGGATTGCGCGGCATAGGTCTTGTTCAGTTCGCGCAAATCGCCCTGGATAATGTCGATCTGTTTTTCGAGCTTGTTGACAATACTACTTCTGCGGGCCCGGTCGGCGCTACCCGGATCAATTTCGATCCCGGTCAGCTGTATCTTTGCTTCGCGACTGGCTAAAAGCAGGGGCAATACCCCGCTGCCACAGCCGAGATCGATCCATCGCTCCCCGGCTTTGATTTGGGTGAAGCTGGCCAGAAGGACCGGATCGATGGTGACGCGGAACCCCTGCCGCGGTTGGATAATTTGCAGACCTCCGTAACCGAGCGCGTCAAGCGTTTCATCGGGATGCAGGAGGGTGAGCAAGGCAGGGCAGGGAGGGACCTCATTCATCGGCAAAGAGATCATTTTGGGCAGAACTGCGCCGCGGGTCGATGCGGGCAAAGTGGCGATAGGCGAGGGGGGTTGCCACCCGTCCCCGTGGTGTCCGGTTTAAATAGCCTTGCTGAATCAGGTAAGGCTCAATGACGTCTTCGATCGAGCCTTTCTCTTCGCCAATAGCGGCGGCGAGGGTTTCGAGACCGACCGGACCGCCGGAGAATTTATCAATCAGCGTCAAAAGGAGGAGGCAATCCATGTGATCAAAGCCACACAGATCGACTTCGAGACGGCGCAGTGCCAGGGCGGCTAATTCCTGATCAATCCGCCCGTTACCAAGAATTTCAGCAAAATCCCGGACCCGTCGCAACAGGCGATTGGCGATGCGCGGGGTGCCGCGGGAGCGCCGGGAAATTTCATCGGCACCGTCGTCAGAGATGGGAATCCCCAGAATCCCGGCGCTGCGGCGGATAATAACCGCCAGTTCGTCCGGCGTGTAGAACTCCAGACGGGTGATAACGCCGAAGCGATCGCGTAAGGGGGAGGAGAGGAGGCCGATGCGGGTGGTGGCACCGACCAGGGTAAAGCGGGGCAGGTCGATCTTGATGGTGCGGGCGGACGGACCCTGACCGATCATGATGTCGAGTTGGTAATCTTCCAGCGCCGGGTAAAGGACCTCTTCAATGACCGGCGAAAGACGGTGGATCTCATCGATAAAGAGGACGTCGCCGGCTTCGAGATTGGTGAGGACGGCCGCGAGATCGCCGGCCTTTTCGATGACCGGCCCAGAAGTGCTTTTGATGCTGACTCCCATCTCTGCGGCAATAATGTTGGCCAGAGTGGTCTTGCCCAGTCCCGGCGGACCGTAAAAAAGGACGTGATCGAGCGTCTCGCGGCGGGAGCGGGCAGCGTCGATGAAGACCTGAAGGTTCTCTTTAGCCTTGATCTGACCGATATACTCCGTCAGTCGCCGCGGCCGCAGCGAGGCCTCAAAGTTGTCGTCATCAGCGGCAAGATCGGGGGTAATGATCCGTTCGTTCGTCATTCTGCTCCTAACGCATCAAGGACTTCAGCGCGCTCTTGAGGATCTCTTCCAGCGGGGTCTCCGGAGTAATGACAATGGCAGCCAGGGCCTTGCGCGCTTGCGCTTCTTTGTAGCCGAGGTTGAGCAGGGCAGAAAGAGCATCTTCGGCCTGATCGGGAGGCGGGGCCAGCACGGGACCCTGTCCCCGCTCCAGCAGATCGCCAGAGAGATCGAGTTTGTTGATCTTCTCCTTGAGTTCGAGAACGAGGCGTTCTGCGCTCTTCTTGCCGATACCGGGCAGAGTTGCCAGCCTTTTGACGTCGCTGCTGGCGATGGCTTGCCGTAAATCTCCCGGACTGGCGTGTGAAAGGATATTGAGCGCCAGTTTCGGCCCGACGCCGGCAACGGAGAGGAGAAGGATAAAGAGAGCGCGCTCGTCAGCCGTCAAAAAACCGTAGAGGAGAAGAGCATCTTCGCGAACGTGGGTATGAATATGGAGTTTGACGGTTCCGTCTTCGGGCAGGGAATAGAAGGTCGAAAGGGGGATCAAAACCCGATAGCCGACCCCGCCCGCCACTTCGATAATGATCTGGTCGGTCCCTTTACTGACGAGTTGGCCGGTCAACATGGCAATCATGGGCGCCTCAAAGGGGGGACGGTTTTCACTCTCCGTTCAGAGTGAAGGAGATTGGTGTGGGCGTGACAGATTGCAACCGCCAAAGCATCGGAGGCATCTTCCTGGGCAATTTCGGGGAGTTTCAGCAGGGTTTTGACCATCTGTTGGACCTGCACCTTTTCGGCCTTGCCATAGCCGACAACGGCACTCTTGACCTGCAACGCCGAATATTCAAAGACCGGTAAGCCGTGATTGACCCCGACCAGGAGCGCCGTGCCGCGGGCATGCCCGAGTTTCAGGGCGGAAAGGGCATTCTTGGCGAGAAAGATCTGCTCGACGGCAACCGCGGCCGGTGCGTACTCGCGGATGACCTGACAAAGGCCATCGTAAATCACCTTGAGGCGGTCGGCAAGATCCATGTCGGCGCGAGTAAAGATGCCGCCGTTATCGACATGGATCAGCCGGTTTCCGACTTTTTCAATGATGCCGTAGCCGGTGATCCGCGTCCCCGGGTCAATCCCTAATATGCGCATCAATCGCCCATGAATGCTTCAACCGAGAATCGCTTCCATCTCTTCATCGGAGATGTCGAAATTGGCATAAACGTTTTGCACGTCGTCGTAATCTTCGAGTTTCTCCATCAATTTCAACATCTGCTCCGCCTGTTTCCCTTCCAGTTTTACCATGGTCTGGGGAATCATCGTCACCTCGGCCGATTCCCACTTCAGACCTTGTGCAGCGATGGCATCGCGGACAGCAGTGAAGCCGGAAGGAGCAGTGATAACCTCAATGGAATCCCCTTCGTCCTTGACATCGTCGGCCCCCGCTTCCAGGGCAATTTCGAAGATCTGGTCGAAATCGTAACTGTTGGGGAGGGAGATCAA
>JACUTW010000032.1 GCA_014859605.1 Desulfuromonadales bacterium | reverse complement strand
CAGGGTGACTTGACTGCCGAAGCGGGCAAAGGATTGCGCCAGTTCGCAACCGATGGGCCCGGCGCCGATCACCGCTAAACGGGGTGGCAGTTCGGTCAGGGAGAAGATTGTTTCGTTGGTGAGGTAGCCGGTCTCCGCCAGGCCGGGGATCGGCGGCGCGGCAGCCCTGGCACCGGTGCAGATGGCGGCTTTTTTAAAGGAGAGTTTTTGCCCGGCGACCTCGACGCAATCGTGGCTGACGAAACTCCCCTGGCCGATAAAGACATCCACCCCGAGCTCATCGCGAAAGCGTTTGGCGGAATCGTGGTGACTGATATCGGCGCGCAGACGCCGCATCCGCTCCATCGCCGTGGCAAAATTAAATTGCAGCCCGGCGCCGCCGAGCACGCCGAAGTCACCGCCGTTTCTGGCGTCAAAGAGGGCCCGCGATGCCCGGATCACCCCTTTGGAGGGGACGCAACCGACATTGAGACAGTCACCCCCGAGCAGGTGGCGCTCGATCAGTGCTACTTTCGCCCCTAATCCGGCCGCCCCGGCCGCACAGATCAATCCCGCTGTCCCGCCGCCGATGACGACCAGATTGTACCGTCCGGTCGGGGTCGGATTGACCCAGTCCGATGGATGGACATTGGCGCCCAGGGTTTGATTGTGAGTATCATCGGGTAAAATTTTTATGTCTGTTGTCATGATGTGCTTCCTCCATTCAGCTAGAATATCAATCATGAAATCCTGTGCCTACCGTATTAACTCCACCTGACATCGCCGGAAAAACTGAAACTTTCAGCAGCACGAACCGCCACTGCATGGGTCACTGGCTGCCTCTTTTGTTGCGGCCGGTGCGCACTCGAAGGGACCAAAATGAACCGATCGGTCGCCGGTCACACGGAAGTGTTTACCAAAGCGGGTCTCCTGCACCATGGCAGCCGTGTTGCTACAGACCAGCATCGGCTTGCCGGTGATGAAAGTGTGATGGTCATCAAGGGGGAAACGGTGCGGATGCTCGGGGATCGTGCCGAGATAGACGGCGCTCTGGCCGAAATCCTCACAGATGTCTTCAAGACAAGGGAGCTTGAAAGCGCGCACGGTGATGGAATAGAAGTCGATCATCCCCGCCTTGGCCTCGATCTCCGGATTGTTCAACTCGATCTGCCGCTTTGACACGGTTCGATAATCCTGGCAGCCAAGACTTCTCAGCATCCGCCGGAAATCCTCAATATAGAGCGCACCGCTCAGGCATTCACCGTAGAGGACCGGATCGAGACGCAACGCCTCTGGCATGCGGCGACCGGTAAAGACGTCCGAAATATAGAGTTCGCCCCCTGGCTTCAGCACCCGGAAGATCTCCGCGAAGACCCGCCCTTTGTCCGGTGAGAGATTGATGACACAGTTGGAGATGACGATGTCAACCGAGTTGTCGGCAATGCCGCAGGCAGCCAGGTCCTCGATGTACCCCTGACGAAAATCGACATTCGGCTTTTGATAGCCGAAGCGGGCAGTCTGGCACTCCTTGTGCCGCCTGGCCACCTCCAACTGCTCGTCGGTCATATCGACACCGAAGACAAATCCATCCGGGCCGACCAGTTGCGCGGCCAGGTAGACGTCGCGCCCGCTGCCGCAGCCGAGATCGAGGATCGTGCACCCCACAATGGCCGAGGGGATCGGTGAGCCACAGCCGTAAAACTTGTTGAGAATTTCATCATCGATATTGGCCATCGCCTGGCGATGATGCAGCGGCAGTGCTTCGATACTGCAACAGGCGCTGGTCTTGAGGTCGTCCTTGGTGGCAAGGATCTTGCCGTAATATTCTTTCACCTGGTCTTGAATGGCGTCAGTGGGCACTGCTTTTCCTCCGGCTGGATACTTTACGACATAGTTGAATTTGCGGCTGTAGGAGTGAGCTCCAGCTCGCGATCATCGCAGGCTGGAGCCTGCTCCTACGTTTCCGAGCGACGGTGATTTATCGTGCGTTCTTGACGTCATTGGCCTGCCAATCGTAGTCCAGGTAATCAAGGCGTAATCCGCCCGCCTCGACCTTTGCCCGCGCTGTTGCTGTCAGGTAAGGTTTGATGAAGGCGAGTGCCCCTCCACCGAGAGTGTCGAAGTTCTTCTTGTCAAATTTGAAGATCTGAGAAAGGAATACGGTCTTTTTGCCGGCGTCTATAAATAAACCCTTTTGGGGGTCTGCCAGCAGTTTGCGGCCTTGTTCCTCCAGTTGCGAAAAGAGTGTAGTCGCCCGATAAGGTTTGTCCAGCAAGTCGGCACAACTGACGGACGCGCAGTTAATGCCGAAGTGGATGCGCAGATCCTTGTAGCCGTCGAGGAGAACATCATTTTCGATCTCGGCGAGGGAATAATCCTTCCCACCGACATTCAACACTTTGCGCTTCCAGGGCTGCCCCAGCCACTGGATTTTTTTACTGCGGATACTGTCGACGGGATAATGGTCAACGATCGTCTTGATCGCGCCGATATTGTAAGCATTCACCCAGAAGGCGATCTGCTCCTCGCGGCTCTTCAACGTAGCCGGATCAAAGGTTGCCAGCTCCTTGAGGAGGGTGCTGTAGTCGGAGCCGGGACGGTTGGCGTCCTGGCGCAGGACGGCGTAGTCGACGGCATTGACGCGGATATTGTTGATTGTGACCCCAAGTTTAACCCGTTGCTTCAAGAGTGACTCGTAGTGCCCGTACGAAAAGTCGGCAGCCGCTGCCAGTAGCGGCAAGGTCATGACCATCAACGCAACGATAATCAATATTTTTTTCATCAGGTTATGCCCCTTTATTACCGCTGGAATTGAAGGGCGGACCAGATTTTCCTCCGGCCCGCCTGAAGCATTTATTTCGTCACTGTCTCGGTAAAGATTTAACTACTTATGTCCGTTCGTCAATCAGGCGTTCGAGTGCCTCTGGATTACGGATCGTTATGGACATAAATGACGTGTCAATCAGCCCTTTTGCTTTCATTTGATTCAAATGATCGGTGACCGTCTCTCGGGTTGCGCCATGGTCGAGCGGGAGTCTTCGCCAAGGAGTGACATCTCACCGAAAATTTCACCGGGAGCAATGATGTCCATAATGATCTCCTGACCGTCTTGACCAATACGGGAAATCTTTATCGTCCCTTCTTTCAACAGGAAAACATGTTCACTCGGCTCATCAAGAAGGTAAATGGTTGCACCCTTCTTGAATTCACACATAATGCTGAGGCCGGCAATTGCTTTCCCTGCGTTTCTTGAACTCATATCATTTGGGCAGCAAACGGCTGCTGAGTTCTAAGCCGAGAGCACGGGCCTGGGCGATCTTCTCCGGTTGTTTGGCAAGATCCGGCGTGATCTCGGCGCAAACTTTTGTCCCGGCTCCAAACCTGTTATGGATGGCCCCCACCTTGCAATTTTCGCCGCAGCCGCAACTAAAGCAACTGGCGGCGCCCTGTGCGGTGACAGTGCCGATCGATTCAATCTGGTTGTAGGCGAAAAACTTCTCGATATCACGCACCACCGAAGCAGGTTTACTGCCGCCGACGCCGACAACCACCCCGAGCTTGCCATGCAGGAGAGAACCCTCCTGATGGCGAAACTGATAAAGGCGTTCCAGAAATGCATGGCCCAGGCCGTTGATCATGTCAAAATAGTTGGGTGCTCCGAAGACCAGAGCGTCTGCTTCAACGATCTTCTGGCGCAGTCCGGCCATATCATCTTTGACTTTACAGACGTTGTCTTTGACGCAGCCGAGGCAGCCAATACAGGGCCCAATTCGTTTTCCGCTCAGTGAGATGAACTCTGTCCCCCCTTCGACTCCATCGAGAACTTCCTGAACCAGGCGGTCAGTCGTTTGCCCTTTGCGGGGACTGGCCGAAATGCCAAGCACTTTCATTTTCATGATTCCTTTTCGAGGTAATTAACGAGGGGCGATATTCTGAAACCGACGATTCACCAGCTAAAATCGACCTCAACCTGTAATGCGTCGAGAAACTTGTTGAACGCGGTGAAGAGTTCCATGACCCCAAGCGCCTCGATAATCTCGGCATCGGTTGCGCCTGATTCCTTGACGGCGGCAAATTCCTGATCAGAGATCCGCAGCGGATTGCTATTCGCCTGCCGGGCAAAGGCAATCAAGGCCCGTTCCTTGGCGCTGAAGGTCGCTTGCGTCAGGTCCGCTTCGATCACTTTGATCTCTTCGTCGGAGACACCGATCGCCCGCAGTGCTCCGGTATGGGCGGCAACGCAATAAGCACAGCCATTATCCTTTGACACTAGCACCGCTATCGCCTGTTTACTTTTCTGGCTCAGGCTCCCTTCACCCATGACCGCCTTGACCTTGTCCCAATTGGCCCGCAGCAGGGGAAGATGCTGCGCGTAGGTTTTAAAGAGGTTGGGCACCATGCCGAATGATCCTTCGATTTCGGCGAAAATTTCTTGAACCTGGGCACCTGTGGTTGTGGTGTCGACGATTGCTATCCTTGCCATCTCTTTCTCCTTTGTCAGTTGTAAGTTCGGGCTGCTACTGAACACGTAACTCCAAAGTGATTCTCAATGTTTCCAGGCACTGCCGCATCGGCCGTTCATCTTTTTTGAGCCGCGACATCATAATCCCACCCTCAATGGTGGCGATGATGTGATTGGCCAGAGCTTCACTGCTAATGTCGGTACGGATTTGACCTTTTTTCTGCGCTCCTGCCACTACGATCGCAACCTTATCGCTCCATTGGTCAAAGACTTTGGCAATCACAGCGGCAAAGTCCGGATCAGAGTCACTCATTTCCAGAGCGGTGTTACCAAAGAGACAGCCACCGACAAATCCAGTAGACAGATGCTTCTCTAAGGCGCAGCGGAAAAATTGTTCAAGACTCACACCGGGATTGTCGCCAGCCAACGCCTCGCTCAGAAAGTTCATAAATTCGCTGGTTGCTTGACCCAGAACTGCGCGTGCAATGTCATCCTTTCCAGAAAAGTGAAAATAGAGACTCCCTTTCTGCATCCCCGTTGCCTGCACCAGGTCATTGATGGTGGTGGCACTAAAGCCTTTGGTATTAAAGAGTTCTCTTGCGCATTCAAGGATCTTCTCTCGTGTGATTTCACCTTTTGTTTTCATTGGACCCCCTTAAAAACTGAACGTTCGGTTTATTATTGTGCATATTTACGAAAAGTCAATCCGAATATTATTTTTATTTGGAAAATTTCAAGAGATTGGGTATGCAATTAGCCGAGTCAATATAGGAAGATTGCTCACCAACTTATGAGTCTGAGTTTGCGGGGGGGGGCATTTTTTTTGACGCCGATGGTGGGTCAATTTTCAATGCCGATTGACAGCCATTGATTTAGCAATGAACTCTGCAAAAGGTTTTATATCATTGCCCGAGCTGGCAGACTCCAGCGCCGACATATATGCAGATCGATGTTCGACTCGAATGATTGTCCAGGGGAATCCTCCTGAAGCCAGCATGGCATTCATGAGAAAGCGGCCAAGGCGACCGTTTCCATCAAAGTAGGGGTGGATGAATACAAACATAAAGTGACCAAGAACTGCGCGTACCGCCGCGCTCGGTTCAGCCTCTAACCGGGCGCAGAGTTCAGGCATCATGTCGCGCACTGCTTCTTGTGAGGGGGGCACATGAGACGCGTTGCGGATGAATACTTTGTCAGCCCTGTATCCAGCCAGATCTGCTGGCTTCAGGAAGCCGGCATCAACGTTCGGAGCAAAGAGCTGCCGATACCAGGAACCGTGGTCGTCACGAAAAGCGGTGCCGGGGTTCTTCCCTGCCAATATCTCTCTTATCGTTCTTTTAACTTCATTATGTGCCAACCAGTACCCATGCGCCGACAAAGCGTTTTTCGCATCAGCATCTGATGCGTTTTGATCAGGGCTCCAGTCACCAGATGCAACTTTTTCAATAAGTTCGGCAGTGACACGATACCCCTCAATCGAGAGAGAGTGGTACGCATCGGATTTATAGTTTTCCTCGACGGCGTTAATGAACCTGTCAATGTCGGTCGGAATACCAGGCTCTGGAGGAAAATAAGATATAACATCCTCTCTCATCGCGTCCCACATTAGGCGCATGCGCAGGACGTAGGGCGACTGCACCCGATTAAATTTCATCAGTTTAGGTTCGGCGTTAAAGGGGTTTGTCTCGATGACTTGATATCCGGCGGCGCGCATCGTTGCGATCACGTCATTCGCTAAATCTTTACGGCCGGATGCTCTTAAGGCACCGGCAAGACGTCCGGCGACAACGCTGTGATTGCCGGCAAGGAGTTCTCTATTGAGATCAGACGCGTCCCTCAGTTGGTGTAAGGCAATTTGCGCATCTTGCGCAAAATTAACGTAAAACGATTCCGGTACGCGGATGAGCGCTAGCGGCAGGCTGAGAGATCTTATGCCGTCGATAATTTCAACTTTATCACTAGGTGGTAATTCCTTGACCTTGTAGTCAATCACGGTACAGCCATTAGGCAGATTCAGCATGCCATTCTTGCCAAGGGGGGAGTGTACGATCATTTGTTTTGGTGAAAGTGTTGCCCGTGCATGCAAGAGGACAGAATAATCGGCCGATACATGCCATTGTTCGCCAAACCGCTCATTGCAATATCCACTGACAAAGTCTTTGATTGCGGCAAACCATGGGGTGCTGTCACCTGAGCTTTCGCCAGGCTTAGATGGCATATACCAACCCTTAATGATGAGTCGCAGAAATCCATTCGAGACAAGGCTTTCGCGATGGGTCCTGCTCAAGTCGCTTGATTTAATCACTGCCTTCCCACTGTCCTGCAATTTTTTTAATGCAGTGAGTGCCTCGGCGAGATAGCGCTGCGCAGGCGTCTGTTTCATGAGGAGTCCTTGTCATTTATAGATTATTATGAGTTACAATATATAGATTTTTATGATGTGTCAACTATAGATTATTGCGAATTGCTGTTTTTTAGATTATTGAGTGATTGTCAGAAAAACCTATCAACGTGATGGGGACCGAACGAAATGCAACAACCCATTTTATTGCAACACATCATGGGTTTTTTAGTCACGATCGCAGAACTTTCTTTTTTATCTTCACCGATTGGTGTAGTGTTAAAAACACTAAATGAAGCTGTAGCGGAGGCTAAAATGCACCGTTTCCTTTGCCATATTTTGTGCCTGTCGATGTGTTGCCTGCTGATTGTATTAAGCGGTTGTTCAGATAATAATGATTTTCCCTTCCCGCAAAGTTCACAGCCAGCTCCGCCTCCAGAGACACAGCCAGCTCCGCCCACAGAAACACCGCCCACTCCGTTACCAGAAATTCTAGTACTCACCTCGCCGGCCCGCATTGCTGCGTTTGACGTAGACCGCCTGCTCGTGTCGGACTACGAATCAAACTATATCTACATTGTCGACAAAACCACGCTGCGACCAACGGCCAAGATCAAGGTCCAGGGGAAATCTACCGGCATCGCCCTGGCCGACGGCAAGATTTTTGTCGGTAATCGCACCCTGCGCAGCGTCGATGTGTTTGATCTGCAAGGTAATTATCTCTATCGCCTGGGGACGGGCAAGGCCCAGTTTCTGCAAATCAACGACGTCGCCGTCGATGCAACCCGCACAATCGTCTATGCCCTCGACACCAAGGGCAAATGCATCAAGCGGTTCAACCTTGACGGAATCAGCGCCGGCACGGATATCGGCGTGAGCACACTGCAACAGCCAACCGCCCTGACGGTCGATCCGACCACAGGGAATATCCTGATAAGCGACTTTGGCAATCCTGGGATCCCGGGAGTACTTAAAGATGATTCACAACAGGTGCTGCCATCCGTTCAAATTTTCAATTTTGACGGCACGCACATTCAAACCATAAATGGTGCGACTATCGCCACCTCCGGAGGAGGGATGATGGGCGGAACCACCACGTTACAAACAACATTTTCGACCCCCCAAGGTCTATATATCGACAACAATTACCTCTACCTGGTCGATGCCCTCTCCGCAACCATCCGAGTTTACAACTTATCAACCCTGACGCAGGTCAAAACCTTCGGCGTCCGCGGCACCGCTCTGGGCGAACTCTTCTATCCCCTTGATATCATTGTCGATAATTCTACCAAGGATGTCTTCGTGACCGACAACCGCAATAAACGTATAGCCGTCTATCGTGGAGAGGGGGTGGCCCCATGATCCCATTCAGATTTCTGCTTCATGTTATCGTGATATTGCTCGCAGTCGTCCTGTCGAACTCCTCCGCACATGCGCTAATTGCCGCGCATAAAGACTACGATGGGTGTTCCACCTGTCACGACCTGCATGGTGCCGGGACTGGCACTGCACTTTTGGCTGGAATTAATACCGAGTCGACCTGCCTCGCCTGCCACGGTCCGCTCGGCATCGCTAACGAAGCAGCAATCCACAACCCACTGGGGCTCACACCTGAACAGCAGGGCTATGTCACCTGCCGCGAGTGCCACGGGGCCCATGACAACTTCGGGGGGAACGTCAAGATGGTCGGCTATAATTGGGATCCCGAGAAAAATATAAATCTTGATGCCGACAAAATACCAGGCATTCGCGTCGAACTTTCGACTACCGACCCAGTCGCCCCCCCGGTCTATCTTCCAGTGAAATTCACCGGTAGTACCGACTTCAATATCGATAACAAGATCGGCGGGCGCGGCGCCTGCGAGATCTGCCACAGTCCTTTTCATAATCAAGGGAATAACTGCACCATCTCCTGCCACAAACACGACACTGGATTCAGCGCCGCCGGTGGCTGCACCGGTTGCCACGACGGTACCGGGGTCGAGGCCTTGGCGGTCGGACCGGACAGCCCGCACTCGGAGACGGCGACCGGATATACCTGTGCCGGTTGTCATAGCGGCCACGGAGATGCGGGCACAATTGAAATCCCCAACAATACCGCTGTCGGCATCTACTATGTTGCCAACGGCGAAACCGGCATCTCTTTGGGTAGCTCTACGGTCCCGGGCGCCACCGAGGCCGAGATCTGCTGGAACTGCCATGTCGTCGAAGGGGTGAGTGAGTGGGGGGCGAATACCCAGGTCTCTACCGGCAACAGCACGTACAACTATGGGTCTCTCGATCAACCCAACTGGACCACAGCCATCTGGTCGAGCGCGAATTTTAGCTATAAAAGCGGTGCCATACAGTCAACCCATGCGGTTGACGGTCTGGCGACCGCCCCCGGACTTGATCCTGTGGCTGCGATTCGCTGTTCCTACTGTCACGACGTACACGAACTGGCACTGGCTCCTGGCGATACCAAGGCCGGCAAGCCCTATCTGCGTGGTAGCTGGAAGGGAAATCCGTACAAGGAGGATGGGGCCCCCAGCAATACAGCCGGAGGGAAGCCCGGCGATGTCGCAAATTACTCGGCCTACGATGTTACCGGAAAATTCGGCGCCGTGCCGCGCGGTGGTACGAGCTACACGGCTCTGGGCGGTTATTTTATCGATCAGAACAGCGGCAGCCCGACCACAAATGCGACTATGGATTCCCCTGATGAATTTGCCGGTCTGTGTCGGCTCTGCCATGAAGGAACCGCAGGTACCGCCGGCGACGGCATTTGGCAGGCGGCGGAAATTAATACTTTAAACACCTTCGGGACGGCCAGTGCAGACTGGGTCGGCAACAATAATGGTCACGCAGCGGTCGTCAAAGGGGGGAGCGGCGTTGGCACGGTAAACATCTTCACTACAGCGAAGCGCCATCAAACGCCATGGTCGGTATATACCAGCCACGGTACGCCCGGTGGCAATCCGATTATGGCCTACCGTAATGCGCGTTCCTACAATTCAAAAACCAAGGTGTGGGTAAATACCTATTATGGGCAGGGTCTGCGCGGGACCGACAGTACGGCATTTCAATATAGTCCCCGAGTGGATACAGCGACCCGGCAATACAACTATCAGCATTACAATTGGGGCGCAACGATTGTCGTTGAAGGTGCAGGGACCATGTCCGACAGTGGCATCGACACCAATTTCCACCAGTTCACCTGTTCCAAATGTCACTCCCCGCATGCGTCGCGGCTACCGCGACTGCTCATCACCAACTGTCTCGACACCGAGCATAATACCTGGGATGACGCCTATGTGACTCCCGCCAGCGACACCAATGGTTCTAGCTCAAGCCTATCCTTGGAAAACCGCAGCGTTTCCATGTCGCAAGTGACTTCGGCGCAAAACTGCCATCGCCTGGCCGACCCCGCTTACCCCCAAGCTCGCCCGCAAGGAACGACCACAGGCGGATGGAACAGGGTGTCCCCTTGGTGACAGGTTTTCTTTGCAAATGACAACCCACCCAAACCTTGCGGAGGTTTTATGGACGCCGACCCGCAGCCAACTCCGGCGGCACTGGCTCATGGACTGTCGCTTATTCGCCGCCGCCGCTGGTATTTGTGGGGAGCGATCCTCATCTACCTGCCGGCGCTGAAGCTGACGATGCTGCTGAGTCCTTCTCTGCAAATCACCCTCAGCGTCGTCGGACTCTGGCTCCTTTTCTCTTTTTCCTTCGCCTTCTATGCCGCCCTGGCGCGTTGCCCGCGTTGCGGCAATTACTTTCATATGCACGGCCCGACCCTCCTCTTTCTACGTAAATGCCTGCACTGTCAGCTTCACCTCTGCGCCGACCGCCAATCCTAAGCCTGACCAAAGACCGTCAGCACCAGATAAACGGTGTAGCCGATGTAGCCGGAGAGGAGAATCGCCCCTTCAATCCGGTTGATCCGTCCCGGTCCGCGAAAGCCGTAACTGAAAAGGAAGAGGACGACGGTGAGCACCGCCATCATCGTCATGTCGCGGGAAAGGACGGATGGCTCCACCTTCAAGGGGTGAATCGTACCGGCGATCCCGACTACGGCCAGGGTGTTGAAGAGGTTGGAGCCGATGACGTTGCCGAGGGCAATGTCGTGCTCTTTTTTGCGGACGGCAACAAGCGAGGAGGCCAACTCCGGGAGGGAGGTTCCTATCGCAATCACCGTCAGACCGATGATCAGATCGCTGACCCCGAGTTCCCGGGCAATGTTGACCGCGCCCCAGACCAAAATCTGTGAACTGACGATGAGCAGTATCAGGCCGGCCCCCAGCCAGAAGAGCGCCCGTCCCAGCGGCATATCCTGAACCCCCAACTCCTTTTCCATCTCTTCGCCGAGGGTATCGGCCCGCTGCTGCAATCCCTGGCGGATACTCCAGGCCATCACTCCGGCAAAGACCAGTAGATGCAGCCAGCCATCGAGGCGGGTCAATTCATGATCCCACAACAGAAAGAGGACGAAACCGGTCACCGCCAGCAGGATTGGCAATTCTTTGCGCAGCACCTGAGAGTGGACGGCAATCGGACTGAGCAGGGCGGTCAGCCCGAGGATCAAGGCGATGTTGGTGATATTCGAGCCGTAGGCGTTGCCGAGGGCAATACCGGGATTCCCCTGCCAGGAAGCCAGGGCCGAAACGACCATCTCCGGCGCCGAGGTGCCGAAGCCGACAATCACCATGCCGATCAACAGTGGCGGCATGCCAAAGTGGCGGGCGGTCACGGCCGCCCCCTCGACAAAACGATCAGCACCCCAGACCAGCAACGCCAGGCCGAATACGACAGCGATAATTGAAAGAGTCATCAGGGAGACCTTTTTGTTTCACTTCCGGATTGGTTCCGGAAGAAAAGAGGTTAGGGGGCGCGACAGCAAGCAACCTGGCGGAAAAAGAGCAAGATAAAATTATAGCCGGATGGGCCCTGGTTTTGAACTCTTTTTGCGTCACCATTCAGGGAAAAAGCAGGAGAAATCCTGATACCGGGACCTTTTTTGCGCCAAAGAGAAGATATTTTTAATCCTAACCTGTTGAAAAATAATAAGAAATAATCTTTCCCGACATTGACTCGCTCGAAAGTCTTGTGGCACACTGCACCTGAAGTTCAAGGCAAGGACAGGCTTCCGATATAAATCTGAAAAAGGCAACTCCATCGAAAGTTGGAGGCGCAAAGTCACCGGTCTAAAGGGTTAATACCCCCATGACGGCGGGATTACCAGAGATGCTCCGTAATATTTTTATCCATTTGCAGTCTGCGCTGGCCAGTTCCGGGCCGGCAAGGACTGCAAGATCGACAACTCTCCGGCACCCCATTGTCTCTTCGGCTCTTCTGGTTGCCTTCGCTCTGCTTGGCCTCCTTTTTCTGGGGAGCGCAACCTCACGGGCGGCTTCGCTGTCACCACCCGTTACCCCTGTGGGCGGACTGCCGAGTGAACTCGGGACCATCGTCTATCAGAAACATCCCGAGCGCCCCCTGCAGGTCTTTATCATCGGCAACAGCCATCGCAGTTCTGCCTCCGGAAAGAACGGTAGCCAGACCGTCCCGGCTCAGGTCCAGACCTACCGGATAGCGGAATGGCTTATCCGGCAGCATCAGGTCGAACTTCTTCTCCCCGAAGGGTTCTTCGGCCGGCAGGACAGGACAGAAATTGTTGAGGCGATTGTCGGCCACGACGGAGCGGCTCTGGAAGCAGCCCTGGCCGACACATCGACTTTTATCAATGCTGATTTGTTGTTGCACCGGAACTACGGCATCGCTCTGCATCAGATCGAAGACAGAAGTCTGTATCGCAATGCCAGAGATCACCTCCATGCCGGCCTTGAAGGTGGGTATCGTCTCCCCGCCTCTTTCAGTCTGGAGTTGGAGTATCTGCAAGAGCGCCGCTCTGCTGCCATTTTGCAAAACCTTCCCGCCGTCATCAATGCCGCGTATCATCAGGGGGAGATCGTGCAGCCCCGGGCGATACTGACCATCGGCATGGCCCACCTCGATGAGATCATAAAATTTCTCGAGATGGAGAGAATGGAGATCCTTGCTCCGCCCGTCGGCACCAGCGGTTTTCAGGATTACAGAGAAACATTGGATCTGTTGGCTCAGGTCGGAGTGACGGTCATCGTTCCCCGCGCCCTTCATTTTGAGGGGGAGGGGATGAATCCTGCCGCCCTTGCATCGCAAGCGGACAGAAAAAAGCCAGGAGTATTTCATCCTGGCGAAATTTAATGGGTGGTCTGTCGGGTTTACGGGTTATCTGGTTTCCGTGCTGCCGGAGCTCTTCGGCTGTTCTTCCATCTGCTGCATAGGCATTTGGTCTGTCCGTTCCATTGGCATCATTGGCGTTTCATCTGGCTGATACGACTCTTTCTCATCGCCAAATTCCGGCGACACACCCATAAACTCCTGGTCTCCGACTTCAATGCCAAGAGCTTTGAGTGTCTGCTGGTCGGGCTGACCTGTTGCCGACAAGCCTTCCTTGCGCTGGAAATCACGGAGGGCGTTGGTGGTCTGCGGGCCGACAACTCCGTCCACCCGTCCCACTGCGTAGCCTTTTTCATTCAGCGCTTTCTGCATTTCGTTGACCGTTTTACTGTCCAGCTTCATGGCGCCTGCCTGATGCTGTTTCATTTCCGATTGCGAGCCGAGGCTCGCCGGAGTCTCTGCGGTGGCCAATACCAGGCCTGCGCTGAAGAGCCCGCCAATGAAGGTCATGGCAGTGGTCATTACGATACTTCTCATTTTCTATATCTCCTTTTTTTGATGAATCCGTGACCACCCACCGCCCCGGAGGACGAACTGTCTTTCTACTCGTCTTTACTTGTAATCCAGCGCCGGGGATTGTCAAGGCATCATAACTAATTGATAAATAAATGTTCTTTAGTTTGACTTCAGGTCTTCCTCCTGGTTGGTCTGCTTGCGAAAAAGGTTTCGGCTACAGCCTACCCCCCCGGTAATCCCTTCCCCCCTTCATTGAAGAGACCAGATTTTTGTGCTGCATTCCGCCCCTTGACAAAGGGAAATCCCGTTGTTAAGTTGTGCCCCGTAGCACTCACCCCGGTCGAGTGCCAAATTCTCGGCTGGAGTCGCTGTCTCCGGCTTTTCAGTTTTTCAAGGGAGAAGAGCCCCGCCATGACGATCTCGATGAATGAACGCAGCCGCAAGATCCTCGAAGCTATTGTCGAGGATTATATCGCTTCCGCCGAACCGGTCGGCTCGAAGTCGGTCAGCTGCCGTCATCAGATGGGTCTGTCGCCGGCGACGGTGCGCAATGTCATGGCCGATCTCGAAGGGATGGGGTATCTGGCGTCGCCGCACGCCTCTGCCGGCCGCATCCCGACCGATAAGGGCTATCGCTTTTATGTCGACACCCTGCTGCAGTTGCGGCCGCTCAAGGCGGAAGAGCGGGAGCGGATCGAGCGGCAGTACGCCTCCAGCGACCGGCGTATCGATGAGGTGCTGCGCGAAGCGGTCAAGTCGCTGTCGCGCTTGTCCCGTTATGCCGGCATCGTTATGGCCCCCCGCGTCGAAGCGACGGTCTTTCGTCATATCGATTTTGTTCCTCTCGCCCCCGGTCGGGTGCTGGTGATCTTTGTCAGTCGCTCCGGCGAGGTGCAGAATAAAATTATTGAGACCGGGATCAATCTGCCGGCCGCGACGCTGGAGCAGATGACCAACTACCTCAACCGGGTCATGAACGGTTTGCCCCTCGATACCGTGCGCGAAAAGCTTGCGGCGGAGATGGCGCAGGCGAAGATCGAGCATGACGACCTGCAGCAGCGCGTCCTCGCCCTTTCCGGACAGGCCCTGGCCGGGGAGGATGAAAATGCCCGGGTCTATATCGAGGGGACGAGTAACATCCTCGATCAGCCCGAGTTTGCCGATGTCGAACGGATGCGCCAGCTTTACCGCGTCTTTGAACAAAAGAGTCAACTGGTCGATCTCCTTGATCGCAGTCGCCGGGCGCACGGCATTCAGATCTTTATCGGCAATGAAACCAGTCACAGCGCCATTGCCGGCTGTTCGCTGGTGACCGCCACCTACGAAACGCGGCAAGGGACGGTCGGTTCCCTGGGAGTTATCGGCCCGAGCCGGATGCCCTATGGACAGGTCATCCCCATTGTCGATTATACGGCGCGGATCGTCAGTCAGCTTCTCGAAGAAGAATATCAATGAGTATCAAGAGATCCAGCCCCACACAGGAGAGTCGCGTGTTTAAAAAGAAAGAAAAGAAGGAAGAAGAATCCACTGCTGAGACGGTTGTGGAAGGAGTGGAAATCGCTGCGGATACTGGCGCCGGCGCTGAGGTCTGCTGTCAGGAATTAACGGCGCAGCTTGCGGCCGCACAGGCCGAAGCTCTGGAGAATCGCGATCACTATCTGCGCGCCCGCGCTGATCTCGATAATTTTCGCAAGCGGACGCAGCGGGAAAAGGAAGATCTGTTAAAGTTCTCGAACGAAACCATTCTCCGCGAGCTTTTGCCAGTGATCGATAACCTGGAGCGGGCGTTGCAACATGCGGCGACGGACGGCGAGACCGGCCTGCTGCAAGGGGTGGAGTTGACCTTGGGACAGTTCGGCAAGGTGCTGGAGAAGTTCCATGTCGTGGTGATCGAGGCGGTCGGGGAACTCTTCGATCCTGCCCGTCATGAAGCGATGGGGCAGATCGAGAGTGCCGAGCAGCCGCCGAATACCGTTGTCCAGCTCCTGCAAAAAGGCTATCTGCTCAATGACCGGCTATTACGTCCGGCAATGGTGTTGATCGCCAAAGCCCCGGCCGCGCCGGTTGCAAGTGAAGAATAAAAATCCAGTTGTAACTATTCAGAACAATCTGGATCAGGAAAACTCTTTAACAGGGATGAAGGGGATAAAAAGGATAAAAAACTTAGAAAAGGGCATTCGCACTTATAAATCGTTTGATTATGCCCTTATCCCCTACATCCCTTTTATCCCTGTAAAATTGATTGGTTTTGCTTCGAGGTAAATAGCTACAATCCAGTTTTAAATAAACTGTTACCCAAACAAGGAGATTGCATCATGTCTAAAGTTATCGGGATCGACCTCGGCACCACCAACTCGTGCGTCTGCGTCATGGAAGGCGGCGAGCCGATCGTTATTGCCAATGCCGAAGGGGCGAGAACCACCCCGTCGATGATCGCCTTTACCGAAAGTGGCGAACGCCTCGTCGGCCAGCAAGCCAAACGCCAGGCGGTCACCAATCCGGAGAATACCCTCTTTGCCATCAAACGGCTAATCGGCCGCAAGTACGATACTGAAGCGGTGCAGAAGGATATCAAGATCAGCCCCTTCCATATTATCAAGGCTGACAATGGCGATGCCTGGATCGATGTGCGCGGCAAGAAGTACAGCCCGCCGGAGATCTCGGCCATGGTGCTGGCAAAGATGAAGCAGACCGCTGAAGACTATCTCGGCGAGACCGTCACCGACGCTGTTGTCACCGTCCCCGCTTACTTCAACGATTCGCAGCGCCAGGCGACCAAGGATGCCGGCAAGATCGCCGGACTTAATGTTCTGCGCATCATCAACGAGCCGACCGCGGCTGCGCTCGCTTACGGTCTTGACAAGAAGAAGGAAGAGAAGATTGCCGTTTTCGACCTTGGCGGCGGTACCTTTGACATCTCCATCCTCGAACTCGGCGACGGTGTCTTCGAGGTCAAATCGACCAACGGTGACACCTTCCTCGGCGGCGAAGATTTCGACCAGGCGATCATCGATTATGTCGCTGATGAATTCAAACGTGAGCAGGGGATCAACCTGCGCACCGACAAGATGGCACTGCAGCGCTTGAAGGAAGGGGCGGAGAAGGCCAAGTGTGAACTCTCTTCGTCGATGGAGACCGAAGTCAATCTCCCCTTTATCACCGCCGATGCCACCGGGCCGAAGCACCTGCTGGTCAAGCTGACCCGTGCCAAACTCGAAAGTATCTGTGCCGGCCTCCTCGACCAGCTCGTCGAGCCCTGCAAGATCGCTCTGAAGGATGCCGGTCTCACTGCCGCCGAGATCGATGAAGTCATCCTCGTCGGCGGCATGACCCGCATGCCGGCGGTGCAGAAGCGCGTGCAGGAGATCTTCGGTAAAGCGCCGAGCAAAGGGGTCAACCCCGATGAAGTCGTCGCTATCGGCGCGGCGATTCAGGGCGGCGTTCTGCGCGGCGATGTCAAGGATGTCCTCCTCCTCGACGTCACCCCCCTCTCCCTCGGCATTGAGACTCTCGGCGGCGTTCTCACCAAGCTGATCGAGAAGAATACCACCATCCCCTGCAAGAAGAGCCAGGTCTTCTCCACCGCTTCGGACAATCAGCCGGCGGTCTCGGTGCACGTCCTCCAGGGAGAGCGCGAGTTTGCGCGTGACAATAAAACTCTCGGCAACTTCGAGCTCAGCGGCATCGTTCCGGCGCCGCGCGGGGTGCCGCAGATCGAGGTCACCTTCGATATCGATGCCAACGGTATCGTCCATGTCGGGGCCAAGGATCTCGGCACCGGCAAGGAGCAGTCGATCCGCATTACCTCGTCCTCCGGCCTGTCCAAAGAAGAGGTCGAAAAGATGGTGCGTGATGCCGAGTCCCATGCCGAGGAAGACCGTAAGAAGCGGGAAGTGATCGAGGCGCGCAATCATGCCGACGGTCTGGTCTATTCGACGGAGAAGGCGCTGAAAGAGCACGGCGACAAGGTCGATGAAGCGACCCGGGCAGCGATTGAAGCGGCGATTGCCGAGGTGAAGACGGCGATGGAAGGCGAAGACGCCGAAGCGATCAAGAGCAAGAGCGAAGCCCTGGCGCAGTCGGCACACAAACTCGCCGAAGCGATGTATGCCCAGGAGCAGGCGCAGAGCGCCGGCGCTGAGCCGGCCGCCGAGGGCGGCGAGGGCGGCGACGAAAAGGTCGTGGAAGCCGAATACGAAGAAGTCGATAAAGATAAAAAGTAATCTAGACGATTCGATGACGTGTAGGGGCGCAGCATGCTGCGCCCCTGCTTGCATTTCTACAGATGAAGAAGAGGACCCCTCCTTTGGCAGAAAAACGCGATTATTACGAAATTCTCGAGGTGAACAAAAACGCCAGCGAGACCGAGATCAAGAAGGCTTACCGCAAGCTGGCGATCAAGTATCACCCGGATAAAAACCCGGGGGACAAGGCGGCGGAAGACAAGTTCAAGGAACTCACCGAAGCCTATTCGGTCCTCTCCGACGCCCAGAAGCGCGCCGCCTACGATCAGTATGGCCATGCCGGGGTTGAATCGCAGGGTGGCGGCTACGGCGGCGGTGCCGGTTTTGAAGATATCTTCGGCGACATCTTCGGGGATATCTTCGGCGGTGGCGGCGGCCAGCGCGGACGGGGTGGCCATCAGCGCGGGCAGCGTGGCGACGATTTGCGCTACAACCTCAAGGTCACCTTTGACGAAGCCGCCTTCGGCACTGAGACCAAGCTCCAGATCCCTCGCCAGGAAAGCTGCGGGACCTGCAGCGGCTCCGGCGCCAAAAAAGGGACGAGCGCCAAGACCTGCAACACCTGTCGCGGCAGCGGCCAGGTGCGCTTTCAGCAGGGCTTCTTCACCATGGCCCGGCCTTGCAACGAATGCCGCGGTACCGGCAAGATCATTGAGTCGCCTTGTTCCGATTGCCGCGGCACCGGCCGGGTGCGCGCCACCCATACCCTGTCGCTGAAGATTCCTGCCGGCGTCGAGACTGGCAGCCGCCTCAAACTCAGCGGCGAAGGGGAGAGTGGCGTGCAAGGCGGCCCTCCCGGCGACCTGTATGTCGTCATCGAGGTCAAGTCCCACGCTATCTTTGAGCGGCACGGCCAGAACGTCATCTGTGAGGTGCCGATCTCCTTTCCGCAGGCGACCCTCGGCTGCGAAATCGAGGTGCCGACCCTCGACGGCAAGGTGCGAATGAAGGTTCCGGCCGGCACCCAGTCCGGCAAGACCTTGAAACTGACCGGCAAGGGTTTTCCCAGCCTGCAGGGTTACGGGCGCGGCGACCAGCTCGTCGTGTTGCGCGTTGAGACCCCGACCAAACTGACCGCCCGGCAGCGGGAGTTACTGGAAGAATTCTCCCGCGAAGGGGGCGAGAGCCTGTGTCCCTCCGAGAAGAGCTTCTTTGACAAGGTCAAGAAGATGTTCGATTAAAAAGGAGAAGAGTTGATGCTCTTGTCGCGTTATTTGCTCATGGTTATGGCTCTGGGGTGCGTTGTCTTTTTCCCTTGTTTAGTGTGGCCTGAAGAGGTGGCGTTATCGGACGCAACCGCGCTCGCAAGTCCCGAGCCTCCCTTGGCCATCGGTGTGGTTTTGCCTTTATCGGATAAATTTGCCCCCTTTGGCGAGGCGGTGCAACGGGGGATCGATATGGCTCTCGCCGAGCGCTCTCCCCAGGCGGCGGCAATTGACTTTGTCGTGCGCGATGCCGGCAGCGATCCGGAAGAGAATCGCCGCGTCGTCGCCGAGTTCGGCAATGACGCGCGGGTGATGGCGATTATCGGCCCTCTGACCGGCGGGGCTGCCCTGGCCGCCGGGGACGAGGCGGAAAGATTACAGATCCCGCTGCTGACTTTGGCGCAGAAAGAGGGGGTGCCGGAGATTGGCGATTATGTCTTTCGTAATGCCCTGACCAGCTACCGGCAGGTTGAAGCCCTGGTCCGTTACGCCAGTACCGGCCCTGGTCGCAAGCGTTTTGCCATCCTCGCTCCCGAGAATCGCCTTGGTCAGGAGTTTGCCGACCTCTTCAGCCAGGCGGTTGTGCGCCATGGCGGGACGGTCGTCGCCCGGCAAAATTACAGCGATAACGACAGCGATTTCCGTGCGCCGGTCAAACTCCTCAAGGGAGAGGATCCTGCCATCCCCGACCCCAATCCCCGAGAATCCCGCCAGGTAGTGGCGCCCATAAAACCGCTCCCCTTTGATGTCCTTTTTATCCCTGACGTTGGTGAACGCATTGCTCTGATTGTTTCCTACCTGGCGTATTACGGTATCGACAAGGTGCAACTTCTCGGAACCAGCGCTTGGAATTCTCCCGAACTTTGGCAACGCTCCGCTCGCTACATCGACGGTGCCGTCTTTGTCGACGGCTTTTATGCCGAGAGCCAGCAACCGCGGGTTCGCGACTTTGTGGCGCGTTACAGCGAACGCTACGGCGAAGATCCGAGCCTGCTTGACGCAGAAGGCTACGATCTTGCTCGCCTTCTCCTTCGCCTCCTCGAGGGAGAAACGATCCGAACTCGCAGCGAACTGCGCAGCGCCCTGGCCAAGGTAAAGAATTTCCCGGCGGTCAGTGGTGACCTCGCCTTTGATCCCCTTGGCGACGGGGTCAAGACGCCGGTGCTGCTGCGGATCACGAACGGCACTCTCCTCGCCCTGGAGTAGACCTTTCTCCTTGACACGTTTCCCTCTTCGTTGCTAGGGTGTTCCCCTTGTCAATGAACCCAGAATCATAGCGGATTAAGCGTTTATGACCCTTCCCGAGATCACTAGCGAGCCCCTTCTCCCCCGTGGCGTCAAGGATTTTCTGCCGGCCAAAGCCGCCAAGATCTCCTTTCTCGCCGAGACCGCCCTTGAACTCTTCCGGCGTTGGGGGTTCCGGCCGGTCGTCCCCCCCAGCCTGGAATATCTTGATGTTCTCGAGCGCGGCATGGGACACGGTCTGCGCGATAAGACCTTCCGTTTCGATGATCGTCAAGATGGCAAGCTCATCGCTTTCTCTCCGGATATGACCCCGCAGGTGGCGCGGATCGTGGCAACACGCATGCACGAAATGCCGCTGCCGCTGCGTCTTTGTTACAGTGGCCGGGTGCTGCGTCATGCCGAACAGCAGTCGGGCAAGGATCGCGAGATCTTTCAGGTTGGAGTTGAACTCATCGGCCTGCAGAGTCCCGAAGCCGATGCAGAGATGATCGCCATGGCGATCGAATCCCTCAAGGCTTTTGGCGCCACGACCTTTACCATCGATGTCGGTCAGGTCGAATTCTATCGCGGCGTCATGGCCCAGCTCGATCTCCCCGAGTCGGATCTGCGCGCCCTGCAGGCGCTGATTGCCCGCAAAGAGGTGACCGGTCTGACCCGTCTCCTTGATACCCTGACCCTGCCGGCGGCGGTGCGCGAAGAAGTGCTGGTGCTGCCGCGCCTCTTTGGCGGCCGCGAAGTCCTCGAAAAGGCGGCGGCGACGGTGCACAATGAACGCTCCTGTCAAGCGCTCGCCAACCTTCGTCAAGTTCTGGCTGTCCTTGCGACCTATGGTCTTGAAGAATATGTGACCTTCGACCTGGGAGAGCTGCGCGGCCTCGATTATCACAGCGGCATCACCTTTCAAGGTTTTCTCCCCGGCCTCGGCCGCGCCGTCTGTCAGGGCGGACGCTATGATCATCTCACCGCCCGCTACGGCTATCCGGCCGCGGCCACCGGTTTTGCTTTCGATCTCCTCAATCTCCTCTCGGCCCTCGATCTTGTCCTTGAGCATGCGGCCGAGCAGACGACCGATGTTCTCCTCTTTCAAAGCGGCGCCGATAAGCAGGCAGCGCAGAAGATTGCCCAGGCGCTGCGTGAACGGGGTTATTCGGCGGCCCGGGATATTATCCCCCGCAGCCTTGACGAGTCACTCGCTTATGCGAAGCGTATGTCCTTTCGCCATGTTCTGGTGATTGAAGCGCAGCAGCCCGAGGTGCGGGTGATCTGGGTCGATGACGGACACGAGCGGACGATTTCGCTGCAGGCGATTCTGGACGGGGATGTCGCGCTGTAAAGATTAAAATCGACCACCCCCAGCCCTTTAGGCCCGAAGTTGGGTCCTCCTTAACAAAGGAGGGGAGCTTAAAGCTTGTAATCCCCCTCCTTATTCAAGGAGGGGTTAGGGGTGGTAAGGTGTTAGCCTGAAAGTTCAGTAGAATTCATCCCCCTCCTTGGTACTTTCGAGTAGGGATCAACCATAATCGGAGAAGAGCTCATGGCGAATGTCGTTATTGTAGGGGCCCAGTGGGGCGATGAAGGGAAGGGCAAGGTCGTTGACATCTATACCGAGTATGCCAACGCGGTGGTCCGTTATCAAGGCGGGAACAACGCCGGTCATACTTTGGTGGTCGGCAATGAAAAGACGGTTCTCCACCTCATCCCTTCCGGCATCCTCCATGCCGGCAAGCGCTGTGTCATTGGCAACGGTGTCGTCCTCGACCCCAAGGTCTTCCTTGAAGAGATCGTCAAGCTCAAAGCCAGGGGCTACATGAAGGATGACAGCCAGCTGGTGGTCGACGGCAATATCCACGTCATCATGCCTTATCACAAAGCCATCGACATCGCCCGGGAAAGTTCCAAGACCGAGCGCAAGATCGGCACCACCGGTCGTGGCATCGGCCCGACCTATGAAGACAAGATCGGCCGCCGCGGCATCCGTCTGCGTGATCTCGTTAAACCCGAGACCTTTGCCGCCAAAGTCCGGGAGATCCTGCCCGAAAAGAACTTCCTCCTTGAGAAGTTCCTCGGCCAGCCCCCCCTCGACGAAGCGGCGATCATCGCCGAATATACCGTTTATGCCCGCGAGCTTGAAAAATACCTCGGCTGTTCCTCGGCGATCCTCAATGATGCGATTGAGCAGAAACAGAATATCCTCTTTGAAGGGGCGCAGGGGAGCCTCCTTGATGTCGATCACGGCACCTATCCCTACGTCACCTCCTCGTCGACCATGGCCGGCGGCGCTTGTACCGGCACCGGTGTCGGTCCGCGCTTTATCAATGCCGTCATCGGCATCTCCAAAGCTTATTGCACCCGCGTTGGCGAAGGTCCTTTCCCGACCGAGCTCAACGATGCCATGGGTGAAGAGTTGCGCCGCGTCGGCAATGAATTCGGCGCCACCACCGGTCGGCCGCGCCGCACCGGCTGGTTCGATGCGGTTGCCCTGCGTGAAGCGGTGCGCGGCAACGGCATGACCGGACTGGCGATCACCAAGCTCGATGTCCTCAACGATCTCGAAGAGATCAAGGTCTGCACCTCCTACGCTTACCGCGGCACCGAACTGAGCGAGTTCCCGCGTGATCCGGAAGTTCTGGCAGAGTGCGTGCCGGTTTACACCTCCTTCCCCGGTTGGAAAGGGGATATTTCCGAGATCAAGAGTTATGAAGCTCTGCCGCAGAGCGCCCGTGATTATCTCGATAAGCTGGTCGAGCTCACCGGCTGTCCGGTGGTTCTGGTGTCGGTCGGCCCGCGCCGCGACCAGACCATCCAGCTTGCCAACCCTTTTTGCTAAAGATTGATGGAGCAGTTTTTTTCCGTTGACAAACCGGGAAGCTTCCACTATAAAGACTTCTCTTGTGAGCCGGTAGCTCAGTCGGTAGAGCATCTGACTTTTAATCAGATGGTCGTGGGTTCGACCCCCGCCCGGCTCACCATTTTAAAATTTACGTCCCCATCGTCTAGCCGGCCCAGGACATCGGCCTTTCACGTCGGTAACGGGGGTTCGAATCCCCCTGGGGACGCCAAAAAATCAGCCCTCTTGCCTACTTGGCAGAGGGCTTTTTGTCTTTTTAGTGACAAGACCGGGCATATTTAACAGGGATAAAGGGGATTAAGGGGATAAATCTTTAGAAGAAGAGCATTTGTCCTTTGTTTTGAGTCAAAAAAACGTTTTGACCTTATCCCCTGCATCCCCTCCATCCCTGTAAATTGATTTGCTCTTAGCTATTTCCACTGTAGATTCATGTAAAGGTATGCCATGAACTTCAACCAGCTCGAAGCTGAAAGTATTGAAATCATTCGTGAGGCGGTGGCCGGCGCAAAGAAGCCGGTGATGCTTTACTCGATCGGTAAAGATTCCTCCGTCATGCTCCATCTGGCGCAGAAAGCTTTTTATCCGGCACCGCCCCCCTTTCCCCTGTTGCACGTCGATACCACCTGGAAATTCCGCGAGATGTACGTCCATCGCGAGCGTATGGTGGCGGAAGCAGGGATGACGCTGCTGACCTATACCAACGCCGAAGGGAAGGCCGCCGGCATCACCCCCTTTACACACGGCTCGTCCTACTACACCGATGTCATGAAGACCGAGGCCTTGAAGCAGGCCCTCGACCATTACAATTTCGATGTGATCTTCGGTGGTGCCCGCCGCGATGAAGAGAAGTCGCGGGCCAAGGAGCGGATCTTTTCTTTCCGTTCGGCCGGTCATCGCTGGGATCCGAAACAGCAGCGCCCCGAACTGTGGAATCTCTACAACACCTGCATTCGCGACGGGGAGAGCCTGCGGGTCTTTCCGATCTCGAACTGGACCGAGCAGGATATCTGGCAGTACATCGAAACCGAAGAGATCCCCATCGTCCCCCTCTACTTTGCCAAGGAGCGGCCGGTGGTCAAGCGGAACGGCACCTGGATTCTCGTCGACGACGAGCGCCTCCCCCTCGAACCCGGCGAAGTGCCGGAGCTGCGCATGGTCCGTTTTCGCACTCTCGGCTGCTACCCTTTGACCGGGGCGATGGAGAGCTCGGCGACAACCCTGGCGGAAGTCATCGCCGAGACCATGTGTGCCCGCGATTCGGAACGGCAGGGGCGGTTGATCGATTCGGATCAGCCCGGTTCGATGGAGAAGAAGAAGCAGGAGGGGTATTTCTGATGAGCACTGAAATCTCTGAGAAAAGCTTGATCCGACCGACCCTGCGTTTTATTACTTGCGGCAGCGTCGATGACGGTAAATCGACCCTGATCGGCCGCCTGCTGCATGAATCGAAATCGATCTTCGATGATCAGATGACCGCCCTGGCGAGTGATTCCAAGCAGTTCGGCACCCAGGGGGAGAAGATCGATTTTGCTCTGCTCGTCGATGGTTTGCAGGCTGAGCGTGAACAGGGGATCACCATCGATGTCGCTTATCGTTTCTTCGCCACCGACAAACGGCGCTTTATCGTCGCCGATACCCCCGGCCACGAACAGTATACCCGCAACATGGCGACCGGCGCCTCCACCGCTGATCTGGCGATCATCCTTATCGATGCCCGCAAGGGGGTGCTGACCCAGACCCGCCGTCATAGCCGCATTGTGGCGATGATGGGGATTCGTCAGGTGGTCCTCGCCGTCAACAAGATGGATCTCGTCGCTTTTGACCCCACGGTCTTTGCCGGGATCGTCGCCGAGTTTTACGAGTTTGCCAAAAGTTTCGGCTTTACCGTGGTGCAGGCCATCCCTTTGAGCGCCCTCGATGGCGATAACATCATGACGTCGAGTCCGCAGACCCCTTGGTATGACGGGCCGAGCCTCATTGATTATCTCGACACGGTCGATGTTGCCAGCGTTGTCAGCGCCACCACCGGCGACTTCCGTTTGCCGGTGCAGTGGGTCAATCGCCCCAATCTCGACTTCCGCGGCTTTTGCGGCCGTATCGCCCAAGGGGTGGTGCGCCCCGGCGACGCCGTGCGCATCCTCCCTTCCGGGGTGACCAGCCGCGTCAAAGAGATTGTCGTTAAATCGGGAAGTCTGGAACGGGCCGGAGCTGGCGAGTCAGTCACTCTGACCCTCAGCGACGAAGTCGATGTCAGTCGCGGTGATATGATCGTCGCCGCTGCCAATCCGCCGCAGGTCTCGGATCAGTTCGAGGTGCGCCTCCTCTGGATGTCTGAACAGCCGCTGGTGGCCGGGCGACCTTATCTCCTCAAGCTGCACAGCAAGGAGGTGACCGCGACGGTGACGACGATCAAGTATCGTGAAGACGTCAACAGCGGCGCCCATCTCGCCGCCAAAACTTTGGCGCTCAATGAAATTGCCGTCGTCAATCTCAGCCTCAGTCAACCCGTGGCCTTTGAACCTTACAGCCAGAACCGCATCCTCGGCGGATTGATCCTGATCGACAAATTTACCCACGAAACCGTCGGCGCCGGGATGATCGACTTTGCCCTGCGCCGGGCAACGAATATCCACTGGCAATCCCTCGAAGTGAATCAAGGGGCACGGGCCGCGATCAAACATCAGCAGCCCTCCTGTATCTGGTTTACCGGTCTCTCCGGCTCCGGCAAGTCGACGATCGCCAATCTCCTTGAAAAGCGTCTCCTCTCCGAAGGGCGGCACACTTATCTCCTGGATGGCGACAATGTCCGCCATGGCCTCAATCGCGATCTCGGTTTTACCGAAGCCGATCGCGTCGAGAATATCCGTCGCATCGCCGAAGTCGCCAAGCTGATGGTCGATGCCGGACTCATCGTCCTTGTTTCCTTCATCTCTCCTTACCGGGCAGAGCGGCGCATGGCCCGGGAGCTCTTTCCCGCCGGGGAGTTTATCGAGGTCTTCGTCGATACGCCGCTGGAGGAATGCGAACGCCGCGACCCCAAGGGACTCTACGCCAAGGCGCGCCGTGGTGAACTAAAGAACTTTACCGGCATTGACAGCAGCTATGAAGCGCCGGAAAATCCGGAAATCCATCTCCACGGCAGTGAACTGTCAGCGGAAGTGAGCATGCAGCAAATCCTGGAGAAGCTCAGATAGTCTCTGCTTTTCGATAACTTGAGAGGGTTTTATGCCGACCATTAGTATGTTCTACGGAATTTTAGTGTCCATCCTGTATGAGGACAATGAGCGCCACCATTTGCCGCATATACATGTTCGCTATTCCGGGGAGAAGGCTTCCATATCAATCGCTGACGGCTTAATTTTGGCCGGTAGTCTTCCGTCTCGTCAGTTGAAAATGGTACAGGCCTGGATTGAAATTCATAAAGACGAGCTGTATGCTGATTGGGAGTTGGCTGTCTCAGGAGAAGAACTTTTCCGGATAGAACCACTTCGCTAGGAGACGGAATAATGACGACTTTACTCGATGTTGTCTCGGTTCGTGCGACACAAAACTATTTACTTTATCTTGAGTTTGAGAATGGAGAGAAAAAGGTGTTTGACATGAATCCTCTTATGGACAAGCATCCTTTTGTGCGACTTAAGAACGCACACCTTTTTCTCGCGGCACGGGTCGATTACGGGACTGTCTGTTGGCCCGGGGATATCGATATCGCTCCGGAAACGCTCTACGACCGTTCTACGTCCCTTTCGTAAAGATGGATTGGGCGCAAGTCCTGGCCAGTGCCGTGACCGGCCTGAGGCGGCCGGGTAGAAATACAATTTTTTCTTGCGTTGAGCGTCGGAAAAAACATATAAATTCCTTTTTATACGAATAGGGGAGAAAAATGAAAAATATCTTGGTGAGTGGAGGGTGCGGGTTCATCGGTTCGAATTTCGTACGCCTGGCGCTGCAGCAGCTCGGTGATTGTCGACTGGTCAATCTGGATAAACTCACTTATGCCGGTAATCCGCGCAATCTTGCCGATATCGATACAGATCCACGTTACCGTTTCGTCCAGGGCGATATCTGCGACAGCGACCTGGTCAACGAGCTCTTCGCGACCGAGGAGATCGACACCGTCGTTCACTTTGCCGCCGAGTCACACGTTGACCGCAGCATCACCGGCCCCGCCGAGTTCATCCACACCAACATCGTCGGCACCTTTACCCTGCTGGAAGCAGCGCGCAAAGCCTGGAAAACCGTGACGGGTGACGCGTTACGCGTAACAGAAGCACCCGTCACCAGTCACGCGTCACGCGTCACGGCTCCACCGTCACCCGTCACGGCTCCACCGTCACCCGTCACGGCTCCACCATGTCACCGCTTCCTCCATGTCTCCACCGACGAAGTCTACGGCTCCCTCGGCGACACCGGTTTCTTCACCGAAACCACTCCCTACGATCCCCGCTCTCCCTATTCGGCGAGTAAAGCCTCTTCCGACCATCTGGTCAGCGCCTACCACCACACCTACAAATTGCCGACCCTGATCACCAACTGTTCTAATAACTATGGCCCCTACCACTTCCCCGAGAAGTTGATCCCGCTGATCCTCAGTAACGCCCTGCACGGCAAGGAGCTGCCGGTCTATGGTGACGGCAAGCAGGTGCGCGACTGGCTCTATGTCGGCGATCACTGCGCCGCCATCCTCCGCGTCCTGCAAGCCGGCAGGGTCGGCGAGACCTATAATATCGGCGGCAATAACGAAAAGCAGAATATCGAAGTGGTGCAGACCATCTGCGACCTCCTCGACGCCAAAGTCGGACTGCTGCCGGACAACCAGCCCCGCCGCGCCCTGATCCGCTTTGTCACCGATCGCCCCGGCCACGACCGCCGTTATGCCATCGATGCCAGCAAGATTCGCCATGAGCTCGGCTGGGAACCGGCGCTGACCTTCGAGCAGGGGATCGACCAGACCATCGATTGGTATCTGGCGCACCGCGACTGGGTGGAAGAGATCACCAGCGGCGTCTACCAAGACTACTACCAGCAGCAATACGGAAACCGTGAAATCCCGTAACGCGTGACTCGTAACGCGTGACAAGATCATACCGTCACCCGTCACGCGTCACGGTCTCTAACGTCACGGATTCTAGGGGGGTGGGAGTTGAAAAATCACAAAGATCTTGACGTTTGGCAAAGAAGTATGGACTTGGTCGTAACTGTTTACGAAGTGACTCGCTCCTGGCCAAAAGAAGAGTTATTTGGGATTACTAGTCAGGTTCGCAGAGCCGCCGTCTCAGTCCCCTCCAATTTGGCTGAAGGAGCAGGACGAAGTAGCAAAGCAGATTTTAATCGTTTTCTGACGATTTCCCAAGGATCGTTGGCAGAAGTAGAGACGCAACTTGAGATCGCACGCCGTATTGGATTTTCAGGAGATTTTCAACAAATGCAGCAGCATATCGACAGTATTCGACGTATGTTGATCGGACTTCAAAAATGCTTGGTCGGTCATGACAACTAGTCACGCGTCACCCGTCACCCGTCACCGCCCCATAGCCCTCATCGGTTCCAACGGCATGCTCGCTCGCAAGGTGCGTGAGCTGGCGCCATCGCAGTACGAGGTTGTCGGCTTCGATCTCC
>JACUTW010000116.1 GCA_014859605.1 Desulfuromonadales bacterium | reverse complement strand
ACAATTCAATACCCGGTCAGCTCCAGATCATCCGTCGCAATCCGCTCGCAGCGCTGCCCGAGCTTCTTTTCAATCATCTGAAAATGCTCACACTCCTCCGGCGCCAACAGGGTGATCGCTTGTCCGATGAGCTGAGCGCGGCCGGTGCGGCCGATGCGGTGGGTGTAATCGCTGGCAGCGCGCGGCAGTTCGTAATTGACGACGTAAGGGAGCCCTTCGATGTCGATGCCGCGGGAAGCGAGATCGGTCGCCACCAGAACGCGCAGCTTCCCCTGCTTGAAGTCGGCCAGCGCCTTGATTCGCGCCCCCTGGGTGCGGTCGCCGTGCAGTGCTTCGGCGCTGAGGCCGTGATCGACCAGTTTCTTCGCCACGTTGTCGGCACGCCGTTTCGTCGAAGTGAAGACCAGCACCTGCTGCCATCCCCCCTTTTTGATGAGATAGCGCAACAGCGGCCCCTTGCGTTCGGCGCTGACGCTGTAGATCTTTTGCGTAATCTGCCCGGTCTCGCTGCTCGTGGCCCCAAGGTCGATACGCAGGGGGTCGCGCAGCAACAGCGTCACCAGGGATTGGAGCGATTCCCCGGCGGTGGCGGCAAAGAGGAGAGTCTGCCGCGGCGGCAGGAGGAAAAGAATCTTGTTCAGCTCCTCGGAAAAGCCGAGATCGAGGAGGCGGTCGGCTTCATCGAGGACCAGAGTTTCTACCGCTGTCAGCTGCAGGGCATTCTTGCCGACAAGATCAAGAAGTCGGCCGGGGGTAGCGATAAGGAGATCGACGCCGTTGACCGCGGTCATCTGCGGGTTGATGGCGACGCCGCCGTAGACAGCGCGGATCTTCAGCCGGGTCGGGAGATAGTTGCCGATGGTCTGGGCGAAATCGGCAATCTGCATCGCCAGCTCGCGGGTCGGCACAAGGACAAGGACTTTGAGAACGCGTCGCTCCGACGCCGGCTGTTCTTGCAAACGTTGCAGCAGCGGCAGAATGAAACTCGCCGTCTTCCCTGAACCGGTGCGGGCGAGGGCGAGAATATCGCGACCGGCGAGGATGGCGGGAATCGCCTGAGCCTGAATCGGAAAGGGGGCTTCAAACTGCCGGGCCGCGACCGCTTCGAGGAGGGACGGCGATAATCCGAGGGTGGGAAATGACATGCTGAGGTTGTCCGATCGCTACAGGTTGGATTGTACGGATTGGAGCTAAAATCTCCGGATTTTGAAAAAGCGCCCTTTGATCTTATGCGCGCGCAGACGAGCCATGGCGAGATTGGCACTGGCCAGGCGAATGGCGACATAGGTATGGAAATCGAAGACGTCGATCTTGCCGACTTCGCTGCCGGGAATCCCCATCTCGCCGGTGAGGGCGCCGAGGATATCGCCGGGGCGCACCTTGTTCTTGCGGCCGCCGTCGATGCAGAGAGTGACCATCGGCGCTTGCAGCGGCGCTGCCGACGGCATGGACAACGACTCCAGCTCGGCGCGGGCGATAGTGGTGCCGAGATACTCCTCGATCGCGGCGATCCGCTTGTTCTCGGTGGCGGTGATCAATGACAACGCCAGCCCTTCCTCGCCGGCACGGCCGGTGCGGCCGATACGGTGGACATGAACCTCCGGGTCGCGGGTGAGTTCAAAGTTGATCACCGCGGTCAGCTCCTTGATATCGATGCCGCGCGCCGCAACATCGGTGGCAACGAGGATGGAGACGCTTTTATTGGCAAAGCGCGCCAGCACCTGATCACGCTCGCGCTGTTCCAGATCGCCATGGATCGCCAGGGCCGAGAAGTTCCGTTCGCTCAAGGCATCGGCGACCTCCTGACACTCCTTGCGGGTATTGCAAAAGACCAGGGTCGACTCCGGGCGATAATGGCCGATGATCCGGGCCAGAGCAGCGATCCGCTCGTCTTTCTCGACGAGATAGAAGAGCTGCTTGATCTGGGCGCCATCGTGGATAGCTTCGACCTGCACAGTCACCGGCTGCTGCTGCACGGTGGCGCTCATGGTCGCAATCGACTCGGGGTAGGTCGCCGAGAAGAGGAGAGTCTGGCGGTTGCTCGGGGCGGTAGCGACGATGGCAGCGAGATCTTCAGAAAAGCCCATGTCGAGCATGCGATCGGCTTCATCGAGGACGAGCATGCGCAACGCTTTGAGTTTGAGACTACCGCGGCGCAGGTGGTCGAGGATGCGACCGGGGGTGCCGACGACGATGTGAACGCCGTGTTCGAGGGAGCCGAGCTGCGGGCCGAAGGGGACACCGCCGCAGAGGGTAAGGATCTTGATGTTGTCGGTGAAGCGGGCGAGGCGGCGCAGCTCCTTGCTCACTTGATCGGCAAGTTCGCGGGTCGGACAGAGGACCAGTCCCTGGACGCTGAAGGTCGATACCACCAGTCGGGACAACAGACCGATGCCGAAGGCGGCCGTCTTGCCGCTGCCAGTCTTGGCCTGGGCAATGACGTCGGTCCCGGCGAGGATCAGCGGCAAACTCTGCGCCTGGATCGGCGTCATCTCCAAATATCCGAGGGAATCAAGGTTCTGCAGCAGGGGGCTCTTGAGCGGCAGGGTGGCAAAGGCAGTCGGAATCATGGCTCGCTCTTCTTGTTGGGGGAAAACAGCTGCAAAATCTTGTCCCAGGAAAACTCGAACGGGGTGGATTCAACGTTGACCTCAGCTTCCGGACGCGGCGGCGCAGGCGGCAGCGGATCGCCGCCGTGGTCGGGACAAAGGAGGGTCGGCTCAGTGCCGGCGATGTAAACCTCGTCGTACGTCTCCGGGCACTCAGTTGTGGCGATGGAACCGGTGCTCGGGTCGATATTGACGCTGACGACGCTCTCCGGCACCGCAAAGTCGACAGCTTCTTTGCCGGCCAGGGCCGAACGCATGAAGCCCTCCCAGATCGGCGCGCAGATCGCCCCGCCGGTAAAGCCCCTGCCCCCCGGTTTCGGCTGGTCGTAACCGACCCAGACGCCGGTGACGATCTGCGGGGTATAACCGATAAACCAGGCATCGCGATAATCATCAGTAGTGCCGGTCTTCCCCGCGGCCGGGCGCTGTTGGCTGAAGTTTGCCAGCGACTTGGCGGTGCCGTAGGTCAGGACATCCTGGAGCATGCTGGTGGTGACATAAGCCGCAGCCGGATCGATGACCGGAACAAGGATCGGGGCAAACTCCGTCACCTGGTTGCGCTGCCGATCGACGATGCGGAGGATGGTGCGGAGTTCCGGCTGCAGGCCGCTATTGGCGAGAGGAGCGTAGGCCTGCACCAGCTCGACCAGGGTGACCTCTTCGGTGCCGAGGGCAAGGGAAAGGTCGTGGCGGGCGCGCAGCGGCAGACCGAGTTGGCCGGCAAAATCGACAAAGGTTGGCACGCCGATGGCCTCCAAAAGCTTGACGGCAATGACATTATTGGAGTGAGCCAGGGCCTGGCGTAGCGAAAGTGATCCATAAGTTTCACCGCCATAATTGCGGGGGGTCCAGTTGTTACCATCGCCCCGCGGGTAGGCGACGGGAGTATCATCCCAGATATCGGCGGCGGTAAAGCCGTACTCCAAAGCTGCGGCAAAGATCAGCGGCTTGATCGCCGAACCGGGCTGACGCTGGGCAAAGAGGGCACGGTTATAGCTGCTTTTGGCAAAATCAACACCCCCCACCGCCGCCAGAACATTGCCGGTCGCCGGATCGAGACTGACCAACGCCCCCTGCAATGCCGGATCGCGCCCCTGCATCTTCTCGCGCAAAGTCTTCTCTGCCAGCTGCTGCAGCTCAAGATCAAGAGCGGCGGTGATCTCCATTCGTCCTTCTTCGATCACCTGCGCCCCGTAGCGCTCAATCAGCTTGCCGCGAATGTGATTGAGGTAATAAGGCGCTTGGCCGCGCGGGGTAACAGTCACCTGCTGGGCGCGCAGCTGCTGTTGCTTTTGCGGCGTGATTATTTCGAGATCCGCCATCCGCTTGAGGACGACATCGCGGCGGGAGTTGACACTGGCACTCACCCCGGCGGGATTGTAGCGACCCGGATTCTTCGGCACCCCGGCGAGGAGTGCACATTCAGCGTCGTTCAACTCCTCGGGATTCTTGTCGAAATAAAGTCGAGCGGCAGCGGCAATCCCCCAGGCGCCATTGCCGTAATAGATTTCATTGAAGTACATCTCGAGAATCTGCGCCTTGCTGTACTTCTTTTCATACTCCACCGCCATGAAGCCTTCTTTGACCTTGCGGTCAATGGTCTTCTCGCCGGTGAGATAGCGGTTCTTGATCAGCTGCTGGGTGATCGTCGACCCCCCTTGAGCGAGATTGCGATTGATCACATCCTTGACCAGCGCCCGGGCAATACCGCGCACATCAATGCCGCCATGCTCGTAAAAACGGGTATCCTCCACCGCCACCACCGCCTGCTGCAAAAAGAGGGGGATGCGCTGCAAAGGGGTCCAGTAGCGCTCTTCCGCCAGCAGGCGCCCGACAAAACGGCCGCGGTTGTCAAAGACCTTGATCGAACGGTAATCGGTTGCCAGCAGCGGGTAGGTGATAAAATCGTCCGCAGCTTGCGTTGCCGGGGCGAGGGAAGAAACAACGAGCAGGAACAGGAGGGAGAAGGCAAGAATTTTACTGCGCAGCTGGACAAAAAAGGAGAACAAAACCCTGGGTGACTCCTTCAAAAGGGAGAGGAACGCTCGTTAGCCGGCATCACCGGACGTTGCAGGATATATCGGATGTGACTGTCAGGACAAAGGATTTTTTCTCATACAAGGGTAGCAGGAATTGTGAGCGCCGATTGGAGATCGAAAGTCATTTGCACACGGATTTAACGGATTATACAGATTTTTACGGATTAAACACTGACAAAAGTTGCAGGCCAGGTTATCAGCATTCAGCCGCTTGCCCTCGATTAATCCGTCTTTTATCCGTTCGATCCGTATCATCCGTGTGAAACACCTTTCGGTGACCCGTCTCTCCATCCCAAATCCCGAGCTTTAACTGTCTTCAGCTCGCAACCCTTATCAACTATTTAAATGCAGCATCCAGGTTTTATCCCCTGCATGATCATTTCGACGGAAATTATGCCGATCACCAGCGCCGTCACCCGCCCCATAATCTCAATATAGCGCTCGATCAGTTTGGCGTTGTTCGGCCGGACCACATCATAAAGCCGCTTCTCTACCAAGGGGGAC
>JACUTW010000031.1 GCA_014859605.1 Desulfuromonadales bacterium | reverse complement strand
GCAGCCTTTTCCAAGAATTCTTTTGGTCTATCCCCTCCATCCCTTTCATCCCTGTAAAATGCCTTTTTTGATTGTGATGGATACCCATCCTCCCGGGCAGGCACAAGACCTGCCCTTACGATGCGATGCGTTCGGCCACAATTTCGGCCAGATCCCTGACCTGAAGAACCTCTTCGCAGCCGCCGGTCTTGATGCCGTCCTCGAACATGGTCAAGCAGAAAGGACAGTTGGAGATGAGGAGCGGCGCCCCGGTGGCCTGCGCCATCTGCACCCGCGCCACATTGATGCGGCTGCCGATCTTCTCTTCGGCAAAGATCCGCCCGCCGCCGGCACTGCAGCAGAAACTTTCGGAGCGGGAGCGCGGCATCTCCGTCACCGTCCCCCCGGCCGCCTGCAAAATCTGCCGGGGCTGGTCATAGATATCCATGTAGCGGCCGAGGTAGCAGGAGTCGTGATAGGTCGCGGTAAAGGGCATAGCCAGCAGGGGCAGGCGCTTCTCCGCCAGGAGCCGGGCGATGAAGGTGGTGTAGTGTTCGACCGGGATCTCCAGACCAAGATCGCGGTAATCGCGGCCGAGGGTGTTGAAGCAATGCGGACAACTGGTGACGATCTGCGGCACGTTGTAGCCCTTGAGCAGTTCGATATTCTCGGCGGCCAGCGTCTGGTAAAGATACTCATTGCCGAGCTTGCGCGCCGGCTCGCCGCAGCACTTCTCCTCCTTGCCGAGGATACCGACGCGGATGCCGGCCGCCGCACAGATCTTGACGAAGTTACGCGCCACTTCCTGGTTGCGCCGGTCAAAGGATGCGTAGCAACCGACAAAGTAGAGGAGGTCGAAGGCCTCGCCACTCCCGAGAATCGTCACCGGCAGCCCTTCAGTCCAGTCGCCGCGGGCGGCAAAGGCGAGGCCAAAGGGATTCGCATTGACTTCGAGATGACCAATGGCGGTGCGCACCTCGTCACCGGGGAAGGAGCCTTCCATCAGCGCGAGATTGCGGCGCATCACCAGGATCTTGTTGACATGTTCGATCTGCGCCGGACAGATCTCCTGACAGGCGCGGCAGGTAGTGCATGCCCAGAGGACCTCTTCGCTGATCGCCGGGCTGAGCGAGCTCGTTGCCCCGGTTGCGGCGAGTTCGCCAATCTGCTGCACCAGGCGCATCGGCGAAAGGGGCTTGTCGGTGGCATGGGCCGGGCAGCGATCCTGACAACGCTTGCAGCTGGTGCAGGCGTCGCTGTCGAAAATATCCTTCCAGCTCAAATCTTCGACACGGGCGGCTCCGAACTGCACGGCACTTTCATCTTCGAGATCAAGGGTGGCAATCCCCCCCTTGGGGCCGAGATCGGCGAAAAGATAATTGGCAGGGGTGGTGAAGATATGGCGGAGTTTGCTAAAGGGGATGATCGCAATCAGCGCCAGGGCAAGGAGGAGGTGCAGCCACCACAGCCCGAGATGAAGGGCAGCGAGTTGCGCGCCCGAGAGACCGAGGAGGGTCAGACCGACGACCCGGCCGACCGGCGACCACAGGGCGAGCTCCGGATTGAAGGGGAGTTCGGTCGCCGCCATCCGCGCCCCCTCGACAACGAAACCGCTGAGGAGGATGGCAAAGAGGAGACCGTGCAGCAGGTAGTCGTCGCGGCCCGTCTCCAGCCCCGGCGGCCGCAGGAAAAAACGCCGCACCAGCAGGCCGCCGAGCATCAGCAAGGCAAGGAGTCCAGCGAGATCGAGGACCAGGGAGAAGCCGCGGTAAAAGTTCCCCTGGAGAAAGATGGTGTTGAAGAGGGGCTCGGTCACATCCGCCTGGAGCATGATCAGCAAGGTGCCGATAAAGAGGAGGCCAAAGCCCCAGAAGAAGAAGGAGTGAAAGATCCCGGCGAGGGCGCCGCGCCGCACGCTTTGTTGCGTCAGGAGATTACGCAGCAGCAGAGCGCAGCGCCGACCCAGCTGATCGAGACGCGGCAGCGGCTGTCCCTGCCGGTAGTGCGGCAAGCGCCGCCAGATCCCCCAGCACAGGAGCGCCAGGGCGGCGAAGGTCAGCAGGTACATCGGCAGAATCGCGCCGTGTCCGACATTCCAATAGATTTCTCTGGTCGCATCCATAAGTACCATCCCGTTACAAGGGCCAGCTGCCGCGTCAGGAAAGAAGCAGTTTGGAGATGACGATCCGCTGGATTTCGTTGGTCCCTTCATAGATCTCGGTGATCTTGGCGTCGCGGTACATGCGCTCGATCTCGTAATCGACGATAAAACCGTAGCCGCCGAAGATCTGCATCGCCTCCTTGGTGACGTAGGTCGCGGCCTCGGAAGCGAGCATCTTGCACATCGCCGATTCCATGGTGTAGCTCTGCTTGGCATCCTTGAGGCAGGCGGCCTTGTAGGTCATCAGCTTGCTGGTCTCGATACGGGTGAACATATCCGCCAGCTTGAACTGAATCGCCTGAAACTCGCAGATCGCCTGATCGAACTGCTTGCGCTCCTTGGAGTAAGCGAGGGCGCGCTCGAAGGCGCCTTCGGCAATACCGAGGGCCTGGGAAGCGATGCCGATGCGGCCGCCATTCAAGGTGTCCATGGCGACATTGAAGCCCTTCCCTTCCTGGCCGAGGAGGTTTTCGACCGGGATGCGCAGGTTGTCAAAGGCAAAGGCAGTGGTGTAGCTGCCGCGAATCCCCATCTTGTTTTCATTCTTGAGGATGGTGACCCCCGGTGAACTCAAATCGACGATAAAGGCGCTCACCCCCTTGTGCTTCAAGGAGCGATCATGGGAAGCGAGGAGGACGCCGGTGCCGAGATAGCCGCCGTTGGTGATGAAGATCTTGCTGCCGTTGATGACGAACTCGTCCCCGTCCCGCTGGTACATGGTCGCCGTCCCCCCGGCGTCACTGCCGGCGTTGGCTTCGGTCAAGAGGAAGCAGCCGATCTTTTCGCCGCTGTTCAGCGCCGGCAGCCACTGCTGCTTCTGCGCTTCGGTGCCGAAAGTGTAGATCGGTCCGGAACAGAGGGAGGTGTGGGCGGAGATGAGGACGCCGCTCGAAGCGCACGCCTTGGAGACCTCTTCGACGACAATGGCGTAGGCAAGCATGTCGAGACCGGCGCCGCCGTACTCCTCGGGGAGGTAGCTGCCGAGAAAGCCCATCTCTCCCATCTTTTGCACCAGCGCATCCGGAATCATATGCTCTTCGTCGATCTGCATGGCGATCGGCTTGATCTCTTTTTCCACGAAATCACGCACCGCATCGCGCAACACTTTATGATCCTGGGAGAGTTCGAAATTCATCAGGGGCCTCCGTTCTATTTTGGTTACGGGTTATTTGCCTGAGAAGGCGGCCGGGCGCTTGGCGATAAAGGCGGCCATCCCTTCCTTCTGGTCGGCACTGGCGAAGAGGACGCCGAAGAGAGCGGCTTCGTAGCGGCAGCCGTCTTCCCTGGTCATGTTCAGGCCGTTGGCGATGGCGTCCTTGGCATAACAGACCGCCAGGGGCCCGACCCGGGTAATGGCGTTGGCGGCAACGTGCGCCGTGGCCAGGAGTTCTTCTGCCGGGCAGAGTTCGTTAACGATCCCCCAATCCCGGGCCTTTTGCGCGTCGATGATCTTGCCGGTGAAGATCAGTTCGTTGCTGCGGTTCCGGCCGATGAGGCGGGGAAGATTCTGGGTACCGCCAAAGCCAGGGATGACGCCGAGGGTGACTTCGGGGAAACCGAATTTGGCCTTGTCGCTGGCGTAGATGAAGTCACAGGCGAGGGCGAGTTCGAGTCCGCCGCCGAGGGCAAAGCCGTTGACAGCAGCGATAACCGGCTTGGTCATCTTCGATAACGCGAGGAGCACCTGCTGGCCTTGGCGAGCAAAAGCGCGGCCCTGGCAGGCGGTCAGCTCCGCCATCTCCTTGATGTCGGCGCCGGCGACAAAGGCTTTTGCCCCGGCGCCGGTCAGGATCACCACCTGGACATCCGCGTCACGCTCCAGTTCGTAGAAGGCGCACTCCAACTCGCGCAGGACTTCACCATTAAGGGCATTGAGACTCTGCGGCCGGTTGATCGTCACCGTGGCGATCCTGTCGCTGCTGTCGATGAGCAAGGTTTGGTAGTCCATCGGTTCCTCCTACTGATACACGTAAAAGCCGCGGCCCGACTTCTTGCCGAGATAGCCGGCATTGATCATCTTCACCAGCAGCGGGCAGGGACGGTACTTGGGATCCTTGAAGCCGTCGTAGAGGACATTCATGATCGCCAGACAGGTATCGAGACCGATAAAGTCGGCGAGGGTCAGCGGTCCCATCGGCTGATTGGTGCCGAGTTTCATGCCGAGATCGATATCCTCGGCGCTGGCAATCCCTTCGTAAAGGGCGAAGATCGCTTCGTTGATCATCGGCATGAGGATGCGGTTGACGATAAAGCCGGGGTAGTCCTGAGCCACCGCCATCTCTTTTCCCAGCTTGGCCACCAGCTCGGAAGTCACCGCAAAGGTTTCCTCGCTGCTGGCGTGGCCGCGGATGACTTCGACCAGTTTCATCAGCGGCACCGGATTCATGAAGTGCATGCCGATGACCTGCGCCGGCCGTTTGGTGACGCTCGCGATCTTGGTAATCGGGATAGACGAGGTATTGGTGGCGAGGATGGCACCGGGCTTGGCGACGGCATCGAGCTGACGAAAGATCTCGAGCTTGAGGGCTTCGTTCTCGGTCGCCGCCTCGACAGCGAAATCGACAGTATTGAAATCGGCGAGGGTCAGGGTGGTGCGGATTCGCCCGAGGGTGGCACTGACCAGCTCTTCCGGGATCGTCCCCTTCTTCGCCTGGCGTTCGAGATTCTGGCGGATCGTCGCCAGCGCCTTGTCGAGCTGCGGCTGACCGATATCGTAAAGAAGCACTTCATAACCGTACTGCGCAAAGGTATGGGCGATGCCGTTCCCCATCTGTCCGGCACCGATAACGCCGATCTGCTTGATCATGCTCTTCTCCTTTTAGACGCGTTCAAAGATGACGGCAACCGCTTCGCCGCCGCCGATACAGAGGGTGGCGAGGCCATAACGCAGCTGCCGCTGGTGTAGTTCGCGAATCACCGTGGCGGCGAGGCGGCCGCCGCTGGCGCCGATCGGGTGGCCGATGGCGCAGGCACCGCCGTTGACGTTGACCTTCTCCAGAGGGAGATTCAGCCCTTTGATGGCGAGGAGGGCGACGGAGGCGAAGGCTTCATTGATCTCAAAGAGATCGATGTCGGCCAACTGCAGACCGGCCTTGGCGCAAACCTTCTCGATGGCACCGATCGGCGCTTCGGGGAAGTGATCGGGATGGCGGCTCTCGGTCGCGGTCGCGACGATGCGCGCCTTGGCAGTGAGATTGTGCTTTTTGAGGCCGGCGGCATCGGTGAGGAGGGTCAGGGCGGCGCCGTCGTTGATGGTCGAGGCATTGCCGGCGGTGATGGTGCCGTCCTTCTTGAAGACGGCCTTGAGCGCGGCGAGTTTGGTCGGATCGCCCTTGAAAGGCTCCTCGTCGCTGGCGACGATTTCATCCCCCTTCCGCCCCTTCTTCACTACGGAGACGATCTCGTCGTTAAAGACGCCGGCGCTCACCGCCGCCTGGGCGAGCTGGTAGGAACGGATCGCAAAGTCGTCCTGCTCCTGACGACTCAGACCGCCGCGCTCGACGCTGGCTTCACCGATCTCCCCCATGTGGCGGCCGGTAAAGGGATCCTGCAGACCGTCATAGATCAGCAGATCGACGAGCTGGCCGTGCCCCATGCGGTAACCGCTGCGTCCCTTGGCGAGCAGATAGGGGGCGAGGGACATATTCTCCATGCCACCGGCGATAACGACCTGCGACTCGCCGAGACGAATAGCGTCGGCGCCGAGCATGATCGCCTTGAGCCCGCTGCCGCAGACCTTGTTGATGGTCAAGGCATGGGCCGCGTCCGGGATGCCGGCGGCACGCATCGCCTGGCGGGCCGGCGCCTGGCCGCAGCCGCCGCCAAGGACCTGACCGACGATCACTTCATCGACCGCGTCAGCGCTGAGTCCGCTCTTCTCCAGCAGTCCGCGCATGACCGTCGCCGCCAGCTCCGTTGCCGGCACTTCCGCTAGCGTGCCGCCGAAGGACCCGAAGGGCGTCCGCAAGGCTTCCACGACAAAGATCTCACTCATATTCCTGACCTCCTGCTTAAATTTGACTCCAAAATACATTTGGTTTACGTGCATGTCAAGCAAATTTAAAACACATTTATACGGATGCTTGTAAAATTCAAATTTTATGACGTTTAGTTTCATAAATTCGAGTAGTTATATTTTATGCAAAAACACTCTTTTCTGCCGGAAAAGCAAAGTCTTTCACGGCTTGTCACTTTTACGTAAATAGTTTTTCAAACGATGACTTCTTCCGGCGCAGACTTGAAACGCAAGTCGGGAAGAGGAGCGACCTGAAACCGCTCTCTTCCCGACTCAATTCCAGTAACGAATCCTTCCGTTAAGACGGTACAACGACAACAGCGTCAGGACAATCTGTCAGCTTGAGGCCGCCGCTGCTGCTCACCGCAAAGGTGTTCTCGATGCCGACAACGCCGCGGCCGGGGAAGACGAACTTCGGCTCGATGGCAATGACCTGGCCGGCGACCAGCGGCAGCTTGAAGCCCTGCGCCAGAACCGGCAGTTCGTCGAGTTCGAGACCGACGCCATGTCCGACAAACTTGGCGTTCTCTCCCGGCGCGCCCATGAAGTGGCGACCAAAACCCGACGCTTCGGCAAGGGCGGCGGCGCCGGCAAAGAGCTCTTCGCAGATCGCCCCCGGCAGCAGACGCGCCACCAGCCAGGCCTGGATCTCGCAGGCGACAGCAAAGGCCTGTTGCAGCTCGGCGTCGAGCTCGCCGCAGACAAAGAGGCGGGTCATATCGACGATATAACCGTCAAAGACGCCGGTATAGTCGATGAAGACCGGCACATCCCGGCCGATTGTGGCGCGCGAGGCGCCTTGCGGCGAAGCGCTGGAGAGGCCGGGACCGGTCACGGCGCCGTCGAAGAAACCGGGACAAGCGGCGCTGTCGCCGGCCAGCGCCAGACCGAGGGAGAGTTCCTGGTTGAAAGCGCGCATGCGCACATACCCTTCGCCGCCCGCCTTGCGCAGCCGGTATTCAAACTCGGCCGCCAGCTCGAGTTCGCTCATCCCGGCCCGCAGGAAGTCCGGGACCGCGGCAAAGACGCGACAGAGTTCGGCACCGGCGGCACGCAGGCGTTCGAGCTCCCATGCCGACTTGACCGAGCGGATCGTCCGGTTGAGGAGCGAGATGTCGACAAACTCCCGACCGTCGAGGAGCTTGCCGTAGTACTGCTGCTGCTGCACCGGCACGACATCGAAGGTCATGCCGACCCGCCGCACCTCCGCCGGGAAGAGGGTCGGAAACTCCTTGCTCGACGGAAAAGGGCGAATCAGCCCGGCCGTCCCTTCCTCCTGCGCCCGACTCAGACTCTTGCGGATGAAGAGCTGACTTGTCCCTTGCGTCGGCACCCAGAGGACGCCGTTCTGGCGCGTGCCGCTGTAATAGTAGATATCCATCGGCTGAATCAGCAATGCCCCGTCGAGCCCCTGCTCCGTGAGTCCCTGCTGCAGCCGCGCCACCCGGCCGTTAATCTCTTCTTTCATAATCATACGCTGACTCCCCATTCTTCAAGATAGGCAATTTCACTCAACTCCTTGCGCGGTCGCGCCTTCGGCTCCTGATCCGGATAACCGAGCGGGGTCACCCCCACCACCCGGAAATGTTGCGGCACTCCGGCTGCACTCTTGAGTTTCTCTTCGTCGTACCACCCCAGCCAGCAGGTGCCGAGGCCAAGAGCCTGGGCGGCGAGACAGAGGTGGGTAAAGGCGATGGCCGTATCGGCGACAAAGTAGTCGATACCGTTCTCCACCCCGGACTCGGTGGGATCGGCACAGACGAGGATCACCAGCGGGGCCTGAACCAGCGCCTTGTAGCCGGGATTATCGGCCGGGAAGGCGGCGGCGAGCCGGGCCTTTTTTGCCGCGGCGCCGATGACCAGAAAGCGCCAGCACTGCATATTCTTCCAGGACGGCGCCAGCCGTGCTGCTTCGAGAACCTGCCGCAGCTTCTCGGCTTCGACCGGGGTCTCCTGGTATTTGCGGATGCTGCGGCGTTCGCTGATGGTTTGGAATAAATCCATGAGTAGCTCCGTGGCCAACTACGCTTTACTGTAGTCGTACCGTTTATTGTTGGGGCGCACCCTTGTGGTCGCCCGCCTTTGACGAGCGGGCGGGCACAAGACCCGCCCCTACCGATAAATAGCTTTTTACCTTCAACGCTGATCTACATATTCCGGCGGTATTTGCCACCGACGGCAAAGAGGGCATGGGTAATCTGCCCGAGAGAGGCGACTTTGACCGTCTCCATGAGTTCTGCAAAGATATTACCACCGTTGATCGCGGTCTCTTGCAACTGATTGAGAGCCGCCGGCGCCGTCTCCTTATTGCGTTCGTGAAAAGCACGGAGGTTGAGGATCTGCTGTTCCTTCTCCTCTTTGGTCGCCCGCGCCAGTTCGCCGGTGGGATTGAAGCCGGCTTCGTCGGCGCGGGGATTAAGGAAGGTGTTGACCCCGACGATCGGCAATTCGCCGTTATGCTTTTTGTGCTCATAGAGCATCGATTCATCCTGAATGCGCGAGCGCTGATACTGCGTCTCCATCGCCCCCAACACGCCACCGCGTGAGTCGATGCGCTCGAATTCCGCCAATACCGCTTCTTCGACAAGATCGGTCAACTCCTCGATAATGAAGGATCCCTGCTGGGAATTCTCGTTCTTGGCGAGACCGAACTCCTTGGTAATGATCATCTGGATCGCCATCGCCCGCCGCACCGACTCTTCGGTCGGAGTGGTCACCGCTTCATCATAAGCGTTGGTATGCAGCGAGTTGCAGTTGTCGTAGATCGCCACCAGCGCCTGCAGGGTGGTGCGGATGTCGTTGAAATCCATCTCCTGAGCATGGAGGGAGCGCCCCGAGGTCTGGATGTGATACTTGAGTTTCTGGCTGCGCTCGTTGGCGCCGTACTTCTCGCGCATCACCACCGCCCAGATACGGCGGGCAACGCGGCCGATGACCGTATATTCCGGATCAAGGCCGTTGCTGAAGAAATAGGAGAGATTGGCGGCAAAATCGTCGATATGCATGCCGCGCGACAGATAATACTCGACATAAGTGAAACCGTTGGAAAGGGTGAAAGCGAGCTGGCTGATCGGGTTGGCCCCGGCCTCGGCGATATGATAGCCGCTGATCGAGACCGAATAGTAGTTGCGCACCTTCTGCTCGATGAAATACTGCTGCATGTCCCCCATCATCTTCAGCGCGAACTCGGTGGAGAAGATACAGGTATTCTGCCCCTGGTCCTCCTTGAGGATGTCGGCCTGGACGGTGCCGCGGACGGTTTGCAAGGTACAGGCGCGGATCTCCTGATACTCGGCGGCCGACGGCTCCCGCTTGTTCTTCTCGCGGAAGAGCTCGACCTGCTGTTCAGTGGCAGCGTTAAAGAAGAAGGCGAGCATCATCGGCGCCGGGCCGTTGATGGTGATCGAGACGCTGGTATTGGGGGCGCAGAGATCAAACCCGGCAAAGAGTTTCTCCATGTCGTTGACCGTGCAGATCGAGACACCACTCTCGCCGACCTTGCCATAGACATCGGGCGGATAGTCGGGGTCTTCGCCGTAAAGGGTGACACTGTCGAAGGCGGTGGAGAGGCGCTTGGCGTCATCATCCTTACACAGGTAATGGAAGCGGCGGTTGGTCCGTTCCGGCGTCCCTTCGCCAGCAAACTGGCGCTTGGGATCCTCTTCGGCGCGTTTGAAGGGGAAGACCCCGGCGGTGAAGGGGAAGTAGCCCGGCGCGTTTTCGAACATCGACCAGCGGAGAATTTCGCCCCAATCGGCAAAATCAGGGAGACAGACCTTGGGGATGCGGGTGCCGGAGAGGCTGGTGGTGTAGAGGTCCGAGCGGATCTCCTTGTCGCGCACCCTGGTCACCAGCTGATCGCGGCGATAGGAGGCCTTCAGTTCCGGCCACTCCTTGAGGATCCGCTTCGGCTCGGCCTGGAGACGGGTATCAAAACTGGCGAGATACTTGTCGATCTCCCCCTGCGCCGCCCCTTCGCCGAGGACTTCACGGGCGCCGGTGAGCTGAAAGAGACGGCGGGCAACCGCCACCTGCTCCAGCACCCGCTGGCGATAGCCGCGCACGGTCTGGACAATTTCGCCGAGATAATGGACGCGGTCGCTGGGAATGATGAACTTCTTCAGGCTCTCGGTTTCAAGGATCGCCAGCGCCGACGCCCAGGCTGTCCCCTTCTTGCTATTAATCGCCGCGAGGAGCGCCTGATACAGGACATTGGTGCCGGGGTCGTTAAACTGCGACGCGATGGTGCCGAAGACCGGCAGCGCGTCGTCAGGGAGATCAAAGAGATTCCGGTTACGACGGTACTGCTTGCGGACGTTGCGCAGCGCATCCTCGGAGCCTTTGCGCTCAAACTTGTTGATCGCCACGACATCGGCGAAGTCGAGCATGTCGATCTTCTCCAGCTGGGTCGGCGCCCCGAACTCACAAGTCATGACGTAGAGGGAGACATCGCAGACCCCGACCACCCCGGCATTCCCCTGGCCGATGCCGCTAGTCTCGACAATCACCAGATCAAAACCGGCCGCCCGCACCACATCGATGGCGTCTTGAATGGCGGCGGAGAGTTCGGTCTGGGAATCGCGGGTGGCGAGGGAGCGCATATAGATGCGTTGGGAGTTGATCGAATTCATGCGGATACGGTCGCCGAGGAGCGCCCCGCCGGTCCGTTGCCGCGACGGATCGACAGCGAGGATGGCGACGCTCTTTTCGGGAAAGTCGCGCTGGAAGCGTAGCACCAGTTCGTCGGTGATCGAACTCTTGCCGGCGCCGCCGGTGCCGGTGATGCCGACGACCGGCACGTCCTGCGTCATCGCCTTGATCGTATCCCGCAGCCCTCCGTAGCCGGCCGTATGATCATGGACCGCCTGTTCGGCCAGGGTGATCAGGGTGTTGACCGCCCGGATATCCTGCGCGGCAAGACGCGAGAGTTCGGCCTGAAGATCGCGTTGCAGCGAGAAATCGCACTCCTGGAGGACGAGGTTGATCATCCCCTGCAGCCCCATCTTGCGGCCATCCTCGGGGGAGAAGATCTTGCGCACGCCATACCCTTCGATTGCGGCGATCTCTTCCGGCACAATCACCCCGCCGCCGCCGCCGAAGACCTTGATATGGCCTTCGCCGCGCTCGCGCAGCAGATCGATGATGTACTTGAAGAATTCGACATGCCCACCTTGATAACAGCTGACCGCGATCCCCTGGGCATCTTCCTGAATCGCCGCGGTGACGATCTCTTCGACCGAGCGGTTATGGCCGAGATGGATGACTTCGGCGCCGGAGGCTTGCAGCAAGCGGCGGATCATATTGGTGGCGGCATCATGCCCGTCAAAGAGGCTGGTGGCGGTGACAATGCGGACCTTGTGTGCGGTCTGATAGATTTCAGGGCTGGCTATTTGCATCAGAAAGTCTCCTTGGGTCAATAAATCGTATCAGGCAAGGGTGAATTCCCAGGCGCACCAGAAGTCGGCGGGGTGCGCATCGGGCGGGCAGGCAATGCAGCGGGTCTGCAAACGCGGATCGATCGTCCTGGCGAATTCACTGTATTCGACGATCCCCACCGATTTGCAGGGATGGTCGGCCAGGCCTTTGCGCTGGCGGGCCGATTGCACCCGGCAGTCGAGCATGCGGAAGACGACACGACTCTCGCTCTGCTCGATGACATCCTGGAGATTGAGCCGGGCATAAAAGCGGTGTTGCAAACACTCGACCAGGGCCGGGACGCCGCCCCCGGCTTGCAGTCCGAGGCGGGCCATGATCCGTTTCGCCTCAATGACGGTAAAATGCTGCCAGGCCTCGGTATCGACCTCCACCGCCACCTCCAGCCCGTAGCGCTTCTCCACCGCCTGAAACCAGACGCCGTCATGAGCCAGCCAGTTTTTCGCATCATCGACAATGATCTTGATCAACTCTTCCTTGCTCAGGTTATACAAAAGACTGATGCCTTCATCGCCGGCACGCTCTGCACTTGACATCACGGCTCTCCTTGAGCATTGGGTTAAATAGTCAGAACCAGGCAAAACTCGGCGCCGCTTACTCGGGCAGACGCACCACCAGCACCGGAATTTCACTTTGCTTCACCATCTTTCGCGCCGTGCTGCCAATCAAGGCACTGAATAAAAATCCGTGGCCGTGTGTCCCCATAACGATCAGATCATAGTTGCCGGCCTTGGCCTGCTTGAGAATCTCTTCGACGGGAGCGCCGTAGGCGACATAGATCGTCTCGATTAATCGTTCATACTCCCCTTCACCGTTCTTTTCTTTTTCGCAATAGAGTTGCAGTCTTGACTTGATCTTTTCAGCGAGTTTGGCTTTGGCGGTCTGCAAATCTTCTGAACGCATCTGGATATTGGTTTGGTTAGTCAGTTTTTCATAAACATTGATAATCGAAATCTTTGCCTCGTTACTGAGGGCGAGCCGCAAGGCATAACCAAAGGCATGACTGGCACTCTCGGAAAGATCGGTGGCATAAAGAATCTTTTTGATTTTCGGGATCATGGGCATGACCTTTTCGTCTGAATAGGAAAGGCAATCTTATCCAATAAGTGATGGTAGAAAGGTGACGATCGCCGGGAAGGAGTACATAATCGCCATCCCGATAATAAAGAGCCAGACCATCGGCCAGGCGCCGGCATAGACATCGTCCATCGACAGCTCCGGATACGCCCCCTTCAGAGCGAAGATGGTGTAACCAAAGGGCGGACTCAGACTGCCAATGGTCAGATTGATCAAAAAGAGGGTCCAGAACCAGATCGGATCGAAATTATGGACGCTGAGAATCGGCTCGTAGATCGGGATGGCAACCAGCATCACCGCGAAAAGGTCAATAAACATACAGAGAATAAAGGGAATCGCCATCAGGACAAGGAAGGTCCCCAAATGGGACAGCTCCATCTCCGAAGCGACCGTTACCAGACCGGTGGTGGCGCCGGTAAAGGAGAGGAGCTGGCCAAAGAGCATCGAGCTGGCAATAATGATCATAATCATCGTGCTGACGGTGCAGGTGGCGATGACGGATTCATAAAACATCTTGAATGACAGCTTTTTAAACAGGGCAGCCGCGATCAGCGCGCCGATGACGCCGGTGGCCGCCGATTCGTTGGGGGTGGCGATGCCGAGAAGGATCAGCCCCATCACCGAGAAGATGACGAATCCAAAGGGGAGGGTGCGGGCCATCGCCAGAAGAAACTCCTTGCCCCTGACCCGCTTCGCAACCTCGCCGCCGGCCGGCTCAAGACTCGGATTTCGCAGAATTCTGACAAAGGTATAGGTCACCATCATCGACGCCAGAAGTATCCCCGGAACAATCCCGGCGATCAAAAGTTTGGCGATCGAGGTGTCGACCATGGAACCGATCATGACGACGAGGAGGCTCGGCGGAATAATTGGCGCCAGACTCGCCCCCCCGAGAATGGCGCTGACCGAGAGGCGCGTGCTGTAACCGCGCTGGAGCATCAACGGCATCACCGAACGACCCAGCATCGCCGAAACCGCCGTCGCCGACCCGCTCAGTGCGCCGAAGATCGTCGACAGACTGGTGACCAGAACATACTGCCGGCCGCGCACATTGCCGACCATCTTGTCGATCGATTCGATCAATATTTCGACTGCATTCGATCGAAAAAGGATCTCCCCCATGAGGATAAAGAGGGGGATCGCCATCAGCGATTCCTGGGTAATCGTATTGTAGATGCTGTTGGCAAACATCCCGAAGCCGGCGGTCCCCATCAACCAGACCACACCGGCGACATTCAGGACTAAAAAGGCGACAAAGATCGGCAGCCCCGCTGTAAAGAGCAGCAGCAGAACGATAACGGCCAGTGTGAGTGTAACGCCCCAATCCATAAGTTCTCTCCTACTGTTCGTTGCGGGTGATACGTTTCAACCCCAACCGCAGAAATTGAAGGCCGCTCAGCAGAAAACCGACGGGGATACAGATTGATATCCACCACTTGGGGATCGGATGCACCCAGGTTGTCGTTATGGCGCTGTTAAATTGCCGCAAGGTCTCGGTCCCGGCGATATAAAAGGCGACCATGCAGGCGACAAAGCTCACCAGCAAGATGATTCGGCTCGCCACCTTCCGCCTTTTTTCCGGCATCCGCTCAATCAGGATCGTAATTGCGACGTTGCCATTGACCCGCGTCACCTCGGGCAGGGCCATCATCACGGTGAGAGCAAAGAGCCACTGGTTGATATCCATCGACCAGCTGGTCGGGGAGTTAAAGAAGTAGCGCATCACCACTTCGTTCACCACCAGCAGGAGTATCGCAGCCAGGGACAGAGCACTCAGCCATAAACAGAGCTTCGTCACTGCGTCGAGGAATCCGGCCACCCCTTGCGGGGTGGCCGGTGTTTGCTTGGCTGCTATACTGCTCATCGTGACATCCCGGCTTGATTGACAAGCGACTCAAACTTCTTGCCGGCATCAGCCGAGCTCTGCTGTGCCATCTTCCACAGTCCTTCATTCCAATATTTCTCGACGTTCTTTGCGTCGTCCGCACTCATATTGGTCTCTTTCATTCCGGCATTTTTGAGGAAGGCAAACTCGTCAGCGATCAGCTTTTTGAAGTATTCGTCGCTGTCGAGCTCGGTCTTCTTGCCGGCTTCGTCGATCCACTTGCGCTCCTCGGGAGTCAGCGAGTTGTATTTTTTGAGATTCATGGTGATCATCATCGAGATCGAGCCGAAGGTCGGACGGACCATATAGCTGGCGACTTCCTGCCATTTAAAGTCCTTGACCCCGACCAGAGTCCAGGCGGCGCCGTCAATAACCCCCTTTTGCAGCGAAGTGTAGACCTCGCCACCAGCCATCGTCACCGGCGAACCGCCGAGGGCGAGAATAGTGTTTTGCAGACTGGGATTGCTCCGCATCTTCAGGCCTTGCAGACTCGGAGTCTTGCCGCTGAGAGGATTTTTGGTAATGAAATGATAGGGAGCCACCGGCGGCAGGGAGACCAGTTTGATGCCGAGCTTGTTATACTCTTTGTCAAGAAAGTCAAAGAGGCCGCTGGTGCGGCGCTTGACCGGGTCAGCGATCGTCGCGTCCATGCCGACCCCGGTGCTGATCGTACCGGCGTGGTAAGTCGCGTGGGTGAAGGAGAGGTCGAACATCCCGGATTGCACCGGCTGAAACTGTTCAAAGGTCGGAATGACATCGGGCCCAAAGCGTTTAATCTTGATCTTCCCCCCCGACATTTCCTCCAGGTTCTTCACCATATTGTCGGTGCAGCCGGTGTTAAAGACAAAGTTGGGGGCGAATGCCGACAGAAACTTCAACTCCGTCGCGGCATAACCATTTGACGCAAATGCCAGGGCCATAAAGAGAACAACGAACCATCCCTTACTCATTTTCTTCTTCATTTTAATGCCTCCATCCTCGGTTAGTTTTACGCCTCGTTAACCCCTGGCCCTTTGATCGGCAAGGGAACCTGACTCCAAAACACCACTTTAGCGAAACCGACACCCTTCGGAAAAAACGCTTTTCAGAGACTTTGAATTTTTCATTTATTACATTTTACGTTCACTGTCTAATTTAGATAAAAAATACTTGAAATGATAAATTGAACAAATTCAGTAATTTAAAAAAATAATCTGCTCTTGTAAAAAAAATACTACTTCGCTTACGTGCATGTCAAGCAAAAATAAAACAATTTTCTACCATGACATCGTTCTTCTGGGAAAAGGACGACAGACAAGACCGTAGCGGGTTAACAGGAGAACTTAAAGGGGAACCCTACTCGGTCACCGTCAGATTCCGGCAACGGGTCTCCTTGATCCGAAGCGAGGCAACCAGGGCCAGGGCGGCGCAGACCACCATCACCAGCAGACCGCGGCGATAGTCCGTCGCCCCGTAAATACGCACGCCGTCAAGCAGCGCGCCACCCCAGCCCCGATCCATGACCCAGCCGAAGAGGGGCTGGACAATCGCCGCGCCGAGAAAAAGGCCGGTATTGACCAGCCCTACCGCCATCCCGGCCTGCGCGGGAGCAATGGACTCCTTGGCGCTAGCAAAGGTAACGATGAAACCGCCGGCGCTAAAGCCGAGCAGGAAGAAGAGGAGAAAACCCGCCAAACCCGCCCCCCAGGGGAAAAAGACCAAAGCCAGACAGACAAGGAGATAACCGCAGCTGCCGGCGACGATCACCGGTTTGCGGCGGCCAATGCGATCGGAAAGCCAACCGAAAAACATCGAGCCGCTGGCAAAACCGATCAGGGCCAGCGTGGTATAAAGGGATGCCGCACTGCGTGCCAGCCCGAGAGTGTCGTGCAGATAAGGGATCGCCCAAAGACCGACAAAGGCGAGCATACTCCCGACCATGCCGAGATCAACCCAGAAGAGCGGCCAGAGGACCCGGGCACGCAGCACTCCCAGCAACTCCTGCCACCAGGGATTCTGTTGCCGCACATGACTGGCCCTCCCCTCCATTTCGCGCAGCGACGGGAAACCGAGCTCCTCCGGAGAATTGCGCACCACCAGCATGGTCAGTCCTGCAAAGAGCAGAGAAAGGAGGCCGAGAACCACAAAGATACTGCGCCAGGAATAGAGACTGAGGAGGGCCGCCAGGGGGGCCGCGGCCGAGATGGCACCGAGATTACCGAGGAGGAGGGTCAGGCCGCTGATCCGGCCGTAATGCCGGTCGCTGAACCAGACGCTATTGCTCTTGAAGAGTCCGACAAAGACCACCGAAACACCGAGTCCAACCAGAGCGCGCCCCGCTGCTGCGACAGCAAAAGTCTCGCCGAGACCAAAAAGAATTGAACCGCATCCGGTGACCAGACTGCCCGCCGAGACCGTTAACCGGGCGCCAAGGGTATCGGCCAGAATCCCGGCCGGAATCTGCATCAGGGTATAGATGTAAAAGTACATCGCCGCCAGAGAGCCAAGCGCAACTCCGGTCATGCCAAAGTCACGCATCAACTCACCACTGACGACCGCCGGGGCCATACGATGAAAGAAGACCAGCATGTAAGTGCCGATCAGAATGGCGAAAATCGACCAGCGTGCCAGCAGAAAACGGGGACGATTAAAGGCAGTGTGGTCCTGCGGGCGACTGAACATAAAGACCTCCTGCCGCCAAAGGAAAGGCGGCACAAATTTACGGGGCGCAAAGAGAGGAGACGGCCAAACACCGCCCTCTCTCTGCTTACCAATATCGCTCTACCTGATTATGCCATTTCAGCTTACGTCTATGGCCCATCGAAACAAAATAAGTAATAAACCACAAATCAAACAAATTCAGTAAGATAAACAATAGAAACAATCTACCCCGAAAAATAATAGCATGTTTACGTTTATGTCAATTAAAAATAGAACGTTTTTATATAAATTAAAAGGGGCATGAGTTCACCAGAAAAGGCTAGCGATAAAGCGATTGACACCGTAACAAAAAAGGGACTACAATCTACAAAATTGACGTAAAAGGAAGCCTATGAGCCCCTCGCGCCCTGACAACACAACCGACGAAGAGATCATTCCTATCGGTGAACTGGCCAACACTCTGGGAATAACCACGCGCACCCTCCGCTACTGGGAGGAAGTCGGTATCATCGACTCAGTGCCGCGCGCCGACGGCGCCACCCGCGGCTATACTCCCTACTACGTGCGCCGTATCCGCTTCATCATGAAGCTGAAGGATTTCGGTCTCACCATCAAGGAGATGCAAGACCTTTACGTCGCCTACGGCGAGGCCAAGCAGACCGAGCGCATGATCCCGCGCCTGGTCGAGATCCTCGACGAGCACATCAATAAAGTGGATGAAAAGATGGCGAAGCTGGCCTCCCTGCGCAAGGATATTGTCGAGTATCGGCAAAAGATCAGCGCCCGGCTTTCCTCCTCCACTCTCGGCAAGTAACGCCGGGAAGAGAAACGACGGGTGAGGACAGGGTTGATTTCTGCTCCCCATTGCTCAGGATCGAGGTGGTAATGGCAGAGAATAACGAAAATGCGCCCCTGGGGGTTGAACTTGTCGCCTGGCACTGGCTGCGGCCGCATCACCAGCGCGATGCCCTCTGGGTGGTGACCCCAGGACTGGATCTGGAAATCGTCGGTACGGCCCTGACGCGCGATAATGCCGCGGCCGTGCGCGCCTGGCTGGCAGACGGTTCTTTATGCAAACCGAATCAGGAACAGCTCGACCGCTGGGAAGGTGAGCCCGAACAGCCGCTAGCGATGCTGATCGTGCAACCTTTTGTGCTGGTCCAGGAACGGACCCTGAACTAAGGAGAAGCGGAATGGACGAAAAGAAGGATTTTTCCTGTACGAGCTGCAATGCCATCCGCGAAAAGACCGGGACAACCTATTGCTGGAGCGATCCGACCCAGCGGGGAAACCCTCCTGCTTACTGCCCTTCGAGCAAGGAAGAGGAGGTGATTGCCGACTCCTTTGCCCGCTATCAGGGAAATGATGACGATGCCCGCCTGGCACGGGTGGCGGCGATTGTCGAAGGTCTTTGCTACCAGCCGATCCCCGGCTCCGAAACCGTCAATGCCCGCTGGACACGGGTCGAAGATACCATCGCTCTGATCCGCCTGATGGGCTGGACGCGCATCGGCATTGCCACCTGCATCGGCCTCTTGGAAGAGAGTTCGCGCTTGACGGAGATCCTGATTGCCCAGGGCTTCACTCCGGTCTCGCTCTGCTGCAAGTCCGGGAGTATCGACAAACTCGAACTCGGCATCGGCGAAGAGCACAAGGTCCGCCCCGGCAGCTTCGAGCCGGCTTGCAACCCGATTGCCCAGGCGCGGCTCCTCAACGAAGCCCAAACCGATATGAATATCATTGTCGGCCTCTGTGTCGGCCACGACATGCTCTTTGCCAAATACTCCAGCGCTCCGGTGACAACTTTGGTGGTCAAGGATCGGGTCACCGGTCACAATCCGGCGGCGGTCCTTTACGGGCAGAGCTTCTATTACAAACGCCTGCAAAAAGAGAAGCTCGTCCTCCCCGCAGGACTGGAATAATGCGGGAGATCCCCTCCTATCCGCAAAGTCGCCCCCTGGTTTTCGCCGACAAAGAGCGCTTTGATCGGCTCTTTGCCCAACTGCAGCCGCGTATTTCCGAGCTGACCTTTGCCGGACTGTTTCTCTTCCGCCATGCCCACACTTACCGGCTGACAATGGTCAATAACGCCCTTGTCATCCTCGGCCGCAGCTATGGCGGCGCCCCCTTCTTTTTCCCTCCTCTGGGCGGCAATATCCCGGCTGCCCTCGATCGCCTCTTTGCTGACCAGCTTTCCCTCTACGGTGCGGACGAATCCTTTGTCGCTTCCTATCTGACGGATCGCCCCTGCGAAATCGTCGCTGACCGCGACAATGCCGATTACCTCTACCTCCGCGAAGACCTTGCCGAACTGCGCGGCCAGCGTTATCACAAGAAGAAGAACCGGTTGAACGTCTTTATCAAGCACAACGAATATACCGTTTCCCCCTATGGGCAGGAGCATCGGGACGGCTGCCGGGCGCTGCTGGCGGCATGGCGGGAAGAGCGGATGCAAGAAGGAGAGAATTTGTCTCTGGAGCGGGAGGCACAGGCTACGGCCGAAGCCCTCGAATATGCCGGGGAACTCGGATTGGCGGGATTAGTCGTGCTTGCTGGTAGGGGAAGAAGTAAAGGGCTTTGTCCTCGGCGAACGCCTCAATCAAGAAACATCGGTCTGTCACTTCGAAAAGGCCGACCCCCGGTTGGAAGGATTGTCACAACTCCTCGACCGCGAATTTAACCGCCTCCTCTTCACCGACTGCACCTATGTCAATCGCGAACAGGACCTTGGTGACGAAGGATTGCGGCTGGCCAAGAGCACCTACCACCCCATCGAACTGATCACCAAATATCGCGCCACTCCCCTGTCACCCAGGTAACATGTTGTAACAGAGGGCTAACAGTGGCGGCTCAGGGATAAACGGCATTCAACTGGTGGCGGGCCAGCGCGGCTCGGAACTTTTCGTCGAAGGTCACAATCTCCGCTCCTTTAGACATTTTCCCGGTCGCGGCGATTAACCCGTCGCCGAAGTCAGCGATTGCTGTGGGCCAGAGGTTAAGAAGGATGGCGAAGTCGGTCTCCTGAATTATCTTGACCCCGGGCATGGCGATGAAGTCGCGCAGCATGGCGTTGATCGTCTCTTTTGGTGTGTTGTAGACCTTCTCCATGACAAAGACAAATTCGCTCAGTACAAACTGGTGACAAAGCAAGGAACACTTCATCCGCGCCGCGGCGTTAAAGAGCGGAGCAACAACCTCCTGCTGGGCACGATTGCGGTCGGTGACAAAAGAGATAAGGGCATTGGTATCGATGATGTATTTTTTCACCGGTACTTCTCCAGACGACTGGCGCGGGCAACGTCAATATCGGCGGCAATATCGCCGCTGCCGGTCTTCACGCTCCCCTGAAAGCGGAGAAAGTCATTGTGAACCGGCAAAACGATCACGCGCCCTTCTTCAACCACCCATTCGAGAGCGTCATGCACCGAAATGCCGAGTCTTTCCCTGACCACCTTGGGTATAGTCGTTTGATACTTTGTCGTGACCGTTGAATTCATGGGGGACCTCCTTATTTACCTTACGTTGTCATGATAGTGTAAGGAGTTTTCACTGTCAAGGATGCCAACAGAGCTTTGTCGTCAGGCAAATCCCCCTCAGTCCCCCTTTGCCAAAGGGGGAAGAAGATCTTTGCACAATCTCCAGCACCCGCCTTTATCCTGCCCAATTCGTTTGAACATGTCCTGCTAATTTCCTTTACCTGATCGCAGGCTGGAGCCTGCTCCTACTCAACCCGCCGCAAGCGCACTGCCGAGAAAGCATCCATGCCGTGATGGCGCTGCGGGAAGGTCGCCAGCGCCCCTTGCTCGTCAAAGAGTTCGCTCCACTCCGGAAAGAAGCTGCGCAGATCGTCACGGACAAACTCGGGATGTTCGACCAGAAAAGGCTCAATCACGTCCTGCGTCTCTTCCGGGGTCAAGGTGCAGACCGAATAGAGGAGAATCCCGCCGTTCTTGACCAGCTTCGCGCAGCTGCGTAGTAAGCGCCCCTGTTCGACGGCCATTTCGCTGATCGACTCGGGGCTGCGCCGCCAGCGGATCTCGGGATTACGGCGCAACACGCCGAGACCGCTGCAGGGGGCATCGAGAAGGACACGATCAAAACGCATGGCCGCGAGATCTTTGGGGGGAGCGGTGAGATCGCAGGCGCGGGTGCTGATCCCCTGCGCGTCAAGACGCCGGGCGCCACTCGCGACCATCTGCACCCGCTGCGGGTGGAGATCGCAGGCGAGGATGGTGGCGCGATTAGCGGTCAAAGCGGCGATGTGGGTGGTCTTGCCGCCGGGGGCGGAACAGGCATCGAGGATTTGCTCGCCAGCCTGGGGATGAAGAAGGCGGGCGATCAATTGACTCGCTTCATCCTGCGGCTGAAACCACCCTTCGTTGTGACCGGCAAGGGGGGCAGTGCTGCGCTCGCGGATAATCACCCCGTCGGGGCTGTAGGTGCAAACTTCGGCGAGATGGCCGGCCTCGACCAGGGCAGCGAGAAATTCGGCGCGGCTGATCAGCAGGGTGTTGACCCGTACGGTAAAGGGGGCCGGGGCGAGCATGGCGGTGGCGAGCTCTATGGCTTTTTCCGCCCCATATTCGGCCAGCCAGCGCGCCGCCAACCACTCGGGGAGAGAGAGGACATCGACGAGATGGCGCAGCGGTTTTTTTTCCGGATCCGGCCAGGGGATCTCCGCCAGCGTCCGTCCCAATGAACGGAGGATGCCGTTAATGAAGCCGGTGGCCCGTTCGAGCTGCGCTCCCCGCGCCAACTCGACAGCCGTATTCACGGCTGCCGAGACCGGAACGCGTTCGAGTTGCAGCATCTGGTAAGCACCGATGCGCAGGATATTGCGGATCTTCGATTCGATCTTTTCGAAGGGCTGATGACAAAGGCGGCCCAGGGCAAAATCGAGACGGCCGCGCTGCCGCAGCACGCCGTAGACGAGTTCTGTCGCCAGCCCCTTGTCACGGGGATCGAGGTGGATGAGGCGGGTCAAAGCAGCATCGAGGGCCAAATCGGCATAAGCGCCTTGATCGACACGAGTCAGGACATCAAGGGCGATAGTACGGGCGTCACTATTGGTTTTCATGGGGGGAGACACAATCCGGGGAAGAGGGGGAGCAAAGGAGATACTCATCAAGGGTGGCTTCGAGCTCGGCGAGCACGACCTCGGTATTAATACAAGGGCCGTTCGGTCGCTGATTCAGGACGCCGATCACCGGCAGCGGATAGGCATCGCGAATGCCGGAGGTGAGATCGCGCTCACAGGCTACGGCGATAATCAACTGTGGACGGCGCTCGACGATGATCTTGCGCGCCAGAGTGCCGCCGCTGGCGACGGCGATATCGATCCCCCGGGCCTGCGCCAGTCCGGTCAGTTCACTGACCGCACAGCGGCCGCAGCGTTGGCATTTGTCGACATCACCGGTAATCTTAATCGCACAATCGTAGAGTTGAATGCAGTGCGGCAACAGCAACAGGGTCCGGCTCGCCGGCACCCGCAGCTTCTTGGCCTGGATCAGCTGATTATTCAGGGCGATGAACGACTGTTGCAGGGTGTCACGGCGAATACCGAGGAGACGGCCAAAAGCGATGATGGCCGGGAAGAGATAACGCACGACGATCTGCCGTAAGGTCTGAGAAAAGAAGAGATCGCGACCGGTGAGGAGGGTGAGGATCAACAGGAGAAGGCCGCCAATGAGGAGGCCGGTCAGAGTCACTACGGCGACCGTGAGCAGGATCGGCAGCAGAGGATGGAGACTGAGCAGGCCGCCGCTCGGCACCCAAAGAGCCAGGCCGGCAGCGACGACAATCAGCACCGCGACCAGAGACAGCAGGCCAATAAAGAGCCGTTTGCGTGGCCGGATTGTGACCCTGCTGACCTTCGAATCGCTCAACTACGACCCCAGACGACTTCCCACCGGCAGCGGACAGCCCCGGAGAAAATCGGCAGCTGCCAAGCGCTTCTTGCCAGGGAGTTGCAGCTCCCGCACCGCCAGTACGCCACTTCCGCAGGCAATGCGCACAGCATCGGCCGCCGGAGGAAGAATTGTCCCCGGCTCGCCTGCTCCGGCTTCGACCCGGGTCAAAAAGAGCTTGAGGGGTTCACCGTTCAACTCGGCATAGGTCCCCGGCCAGGGGGAGAGACCGCGGATGCGGTCATGGATCTGCTGCGCGCTCTGGCTCCAGTTGATCCGGCCATCCTCCTTCTTCAACATCGCCGCATAGCAGGTTTGACTGTCATCCTGCACCTCGGGATGGAGTTCACCGCCCAGCAGCAGCTGCAACGTCGCCGCCATCGTTTCACCACCAAGCACACAAAGGCGGTCGTGCAGTTCACCGGCAGTTTCATCCGGCCCGATGGTCAGAGAACGCTTGAGGAGCATCGGGCCGGTATCGAGACCGACATCCATGAGCATGGTGGTGATCCCGGTCTCGGTTTCGCCGTCGATAATCGCCTGATTGATCGGCGCGGCACCGCGATATTTCGGGAGGAGGGAAGCGTGGACGTTAATACAGCCGTAGCGGGGGATCTCCAACACGCTCTTGGGGAGAATCTGCCCGAAAGCGACGACGACGATGAGATCCGGGGCAAGGGCGCGCAACTCCTCCACCACCTCGGGAGCCCGCAACTTCTGCGGCTGGAAGACCGGAATCCCGTGGCGCAGCGCCACCTCTTTGACCGGCGGCGCCGCCAAAGCCTGCCCCCGCCCTTTGGGACGATCGGGCTGGGTGTAGACGCCGACGAGGTTAAGGCCGGCCTGGAGCAGGACATCGAGGGTCGGGACGGCAAAGGCCGGCGTCCCCATGAAGACGGTACGAATCGTCGCAGGATCGATCACAACTGCTCCTCCTGCTGTTCCATGATTTTGCGGTATTTGCGACGGAAGATGCCGCGCTTGAGCGGCGAGAGGTGGTCGACAAAGAGAATGCCTTCGAGATGGTCGATCTCGTGCTGAAAAGCGACGGCAAGGAGCCCTTCGGTGACCAATTCACAGCGTTCACCGTGCAGGTTCTGGAAGGTCACGGTGATCGCTTCGCTGCGTAACACGTTGGCGTAATAGCCGGGGACAGAGAGGCACCCCTCCTCTTCGCAACGCTCACCACTGCGGGCAATGATCTCGGGGTTGATGGCGGCAATCAGACGCGGCGCTTCATCCTTGGGGGCGCAGTCGATGACGATGACCCGCTGGCTGATGCCGACCTGCGGCGCCGCCAGACCGATACCGGGAGCGGCGTACATGGTCTCGGCCATATCCTTGACCAGTTGCTGCAACTCCGCATCGAAGGTCGTCACCGGCTTGGCCGGTACCTTCAAGATCGCTTCGGGGTAGTGATAGATGCGCATGAGTGACATGATTATTCTCGTGGAAAAGGTTACAAGTTATTGACTCGTGAAATTCTAAACTTATATTCCTCCCCTTTCAAGGGGGAGGCCAGGAGGGGGATGGGTGGGATTCGACTTGCTCAATCAGTCCCATCCCCTCCCTCACCCTCAGCCTTGAAAGGGAGGGAACTTAAAATCTAATTGTGTTCGCGGGTCTTATGGAAGACGACACCCGGCCACTGCTCGGTGACATAGCCGAGGCGCCATTCCGAAGGAGCAAGATAAGTCAGATTCCCTTCGGCATCGTGGGCAAGGTTGGCCTGACACTTCTTTTCAAAGTCAGCCAGCTTCTTCTTGTCGCTGCACTCAATCCAGCGGGCTGTGGCAAAGTCGATCCCTTCATAGATGGCATCGACGCTGTACTCCGCCTTGAGTCGCGCCACGGTGACATCAAATTGCAGGACGCCGACGGCACCGAGGATATAGTCGTTGCCGAGGAGGGGACGAAAGACCTGGACCGCCCCTTCTTCCGAGAGTTGCAGCAGCCCCTTCTCCAACTGCTTGGCCTTGAGCGGATTCTTCAGGCGCACGCGGCGGAAGTGTTCCGGGGCAAAATTGGGGATGCCGGTGAATTTGAGGACTTCCTTGTCGGTAAAGGTGTCGCCGATCTTGATGGTGCCGTGATTATGCAGGCCGATAATATCGCCGGCCCAGGCCTCCTCAACATTGGCGCGATCCTGCGCCATGAAGATGGTGGCGTTGCTGAGGATGACGTCCTTGCCAATGCGGTGATGGCGCACCTTCATCCCCCGGCTGAACTTGCCTGAGCAGATACGCAGAAAGGCGATGCGGTCGCGGTGCATCGGATCCATATTCGCCTGGATTTTGAAGACAAAACCGGAGAAAGCTTCCTCTTCCGGGGCCACGATCCGCGTCGTCGTCGGCCGCGGAATCGGCGCCGGCGCGATCTCGACGAGAGCATCAAGGAGTTCTTCAATCCCGAAGTTATTGATACCGCTGCCAAAGAAGACCGGGGTCTGGTTCCCCTTGAGATATTCGTCAAGATCAAAGGGATTGGCCGCCCCTTCGAGGAGTTCAATATCGGCGCGCAGTTCGTCGGCCTGAAACCCGAGGAGTTCATCAACCTGGGGATCGCTGAGATCGCCGATGACGACGGCTTGATGATAACGGGTATCGGTGCCGGGGCTGAAGAGGCGCAACTCTTTGCGGTAAAGGTTATAAACCCCCTTGAAGCGCCTGCCCATGCCGATCGGCCAAGACATCGGCGCGCATTCGATCTGCAGTGTCTCCTCGATATCATGCAGAAGATCAAGAGCATCCCGCCCTTCGCGATCCATCTTATTGATAAAAGTGATCACCGGCGTGTTGCGCATGCGGCAGACGGTCATCAACTTTTCGGTCTGGGTCTCGACCCCTTTGGCGCTGTCGATGACCATCAGAGCGCTGTCGACGGCGGTGAGGACGCGGTAGGTATCTTCCGAAAAGTCCTGGTGGCCGGGGGTGTCGAGGAGGTTGATCTCATAATCGCGATGGGTGAACTTCATCACCGAGGTGGTCACCGAGATGCCGCGCTCCTGCTCGATGCTCATCCAGTCACTGGTGGCGTGGCGGGCAGCCTTGCGTGCCTTGACCGCGCCGGCCATCTGGATGGCGCCGCCAAAGAGGAGGAGCTTTTCGGTGAGGGTGGTCTTGCCGGCGTCGGGATGGGAGATAATGCCGAAGGTGCGACGTTTTAGAACTTCTTGCTGCTGGCTGCTCACGATGATGGCGATCCTGAAAACGGAGATAAAACGACAAAAAAAGCGGGCCGGCAATCGGCCCACGAAACATTCTGGATCATAACGGAAAAAGAGGGGCGGGGTCAAGAATTTGGGATGAACGGGCTGCATTGCCGTCGGGCAAGACAGGCTGCAATCTTCAGGAATGCCCTTCCGGCAAAAAAGGCAGGGTAAAACTGATCGTCGTCCCCTGGCCGGGCGCACTCTTGACAGTAATCTCGCTGCCGTGACTCTCGATCAAATCGCGGACAATCGTCATCCCCAGACCGACCCCCTGCACCGCCGTGGTCGACGCATCGACGCGGTAAAACTTATCAAAGATCCGCTCGATCTGTTCACTGCTCATACCGATCCCTTCGTCACTGACCGAGATGGTACAATGCTCTGTTGCAGCATCAAGCTGGACCGAAATACTCCCCCCTTCCGGGGAATATTTGACCGCATTGCTGAGGAGATTGTCGAGCACCTGACCGATGCGGCGCGGATCGGCATAAACAGTCAGCGGCGCCGCCGGCATCAGCAGCTTGAATTGGTGACGGGGCGAACTGTAACGGAAAAAATTGAGGCTCGTCTCGACCAAAGGACCGAGCGCAACCGCCTGACGGGCGAGAGGAATGACCTGCCCAGCCTCAATGCGGCTGATATCGAGAAGCTCGTCAATGAGCTCCGAAAGTTTCTCGGCCTTGTCGTGAATCAGCGCGGCAAATTCACTCCGCTCCTGCAGGGAAAAGGTTTTGCTGTCCTGAAGGAGTTCGGCAAAGCCAAGGATCGAGGTCAAGGGCGTCCGCAATTCATGGGCAGCGGTCGAGACAAACTCGCTCTTCATCTTCTCCAGTTCCCGCTCCACCGTGACATCACGCAAAGTCAGGACCCCGCCGCGTACCGTGCCATCCGCCGCATGCAGCAACGCCATCCGGACCTGATAACAGCGGGATCCGCCCTCCCTCCCCTGCAGGTGATAATCGAAGGGCTCTCCCGCGTTATTCTGCTGTACCGCCTGCTGCCAGCGCATGGCCAGCTCGCTATCAGAAAAAAGTTGCTGTAACGTCAGACCGACAACCTTTTCCGCTGGCAAGGGCAACATTCCCAGCGCCGCCGGATTGGCGAGCAGAAGTGTGCCGGCCGGGTCGGTGACCAGCATCCCTTCGTACACCGAGCTGACAATCGCAGCGATATTCTGCTGCGCCTCGACCGCCTGGTTGAGGGCACGGCAAAGTTCTTCCTCGCCCTGCTTCCGCTCGGTCACTTCGTGGTATACGATCACCACTTGCTGCACTTTCCCCTGGCGATCCTTGACCGGCATGCCGACAACATCAAAATAATGCTGATTAAATGCCCACTCTTGCGTCGCCTCGCGCTGTCCCGAGGCCATGACCTTGGCAAAGACGCAGCCGGATGCCGGGGTTTTTTCCCTGCACATCAAAGAGACACAGGTATGGCCGATGATGCCCTTTTTGCCCGGGAAGAAGATCTCCTTCAGCCGGCGATTGAAGGAAAGGATTCGCTGTTTCCGATCAAGAACGACAATGCCGGCACCGACGGCATTATAGGTCGCCGCAATTTCGTCACGGGCCAGGCGGAGATGGTCGTTGGTCTCCTGCAGGGTATGCAGCACCTGCACAAAGCTGTCACTGATGATGCCGATCGGATCAAAAGCGATGATTCCGTCCTCATCCAACTCTTCGGCGCGCAAAGGCAAGGTCCCGACAACCCCGAGGAGTTGATCAATCTTGCCGCGCAGATAGTGAACCAGATCGTTATCACGCTGACGCAGCGTGGCATTCTCGGCGCGCAAGCGCTCAACTTCGGCGCGCAGTCCGACATCGGCCGCGGTTATCTTGTCCGCCCCGGTGGCCACCGTCAGGACCTTGCCGCACAGACTTGAATCAAAAAGCCGGCATCTTCCTTGCGCACTCTCGCATCAAGGCCCATATTTCGCACCGCATTGGGGATGGTCGCCGTCGCAAAGCGGTTGTCGGTACGAATATCGAGCTGCACCTCGCCGCGATGCAGTTCGTCCTGCAAGCGATTGACCTCACGCAAGGCCAGCAACAGGGTCGAGGGGCAGACCTGCCCGTAGACGTTGAGCTCTTCTACTCTGACTTTATCCATCACTTCTCTCCTTAAACCTTTTCCGGCAACACCCAGCGGACCAGCAATCGTCCCCCCAACCACGCGCCCGGCAGTATTCCCGCTAAAAACAAAAGACTTTGCACAGAGAAGATCGGCAATCCTCCCCAGAGATGCTGAATATTACAGCCCGCCGCCATGCGCGAAGCCAGCCCCATCAGCAATCCCCCAAACAGAACCGAGCTGGTTTGCCGCCAGTTCGTCGCCGCCGACCAACGCCATTCCCCGAGTTGCCACGCGGAGAGCGCCGAACCGAGAATGATGCCGATAATCAGGGGATATTGCATCACCATAATGCCGTCAAAGGTCGGACCGGGGCCGGCGGTTAACGGATCCGGGATAAAAGGAAAGACAATCGGCTTCTGCGTCTGAAAGAAAGGGGTGGCGGCGAGATGTCCGGGGATCAACAGCTGTTCAAGATGTGCGGCAACCTTGGCATAGGATGTCGTCACCCCCAGGGAGCGGCCGTAAAGCAGGACTGACAGCGTCCCCACTCCGGCCAAAGCCAACGCAGCGTAAAGGGGCGGGATATAGCCCTTCATCTCCCGCCAACCCGGCAGCGGGGCAAAGGCCTGTGGGCGCCAAAGGATGAGCAGAGCGGTGACAAT
>JACUTW010000115.1 GCA_014859605.1 Desulfuromonadales bacterium | reverse complement strand
AAATTAGAATACAATTATTTTTCAAGACGGGCAACAGCTTAAAAAAAATTTTATCGAAAAAGCCGTCCAAGGCCTTTGCCGAAGACAGTGACTTCAATTTGTCGGCTTTTCGTGCTAAAAACTAAATCTCCCGACGTGATAATTCTTTTTTTGCTTATGAGGTACGCTATGAACTCGACGCGCCTGGCTATCGAAGCGCTCTCCTTACAGTTGCACAGCGAGCTGACACCTTTGGGCGGCGCTCCGGATGCGCAACTTCAACTCCTCGTTGCGACTCTCAGCCGGACTTTCAATGTCGATCTTAACGAAGTCGCCATCTACCGTCTTGATGAGGAACGGGGTGTCCTGCGCTTTTTGTGGCCGGAGAAACTCAAACATATCGGCTCTATCCCCCTCTCCAGTTTCGACTCGCTCGCGGCCCGAACCGCACGGGAGGGGGTTGTATTGCTAGAAAATTCCTTTGCTTCGCAGCGGCACGCCAATGTCTACGAAAAGATCCGGCTTGAACCCGGGGTTGCAGCGTCACCCAAACCGATTCAAAAAATTATCAGCGCACCGATCTTCAAAGACGCCGTCGTGCGCGGCGTGATTCAACTCTCGCGCAAGGGGGACGCTAACTCTCAGCAAACCCAAGACTTTACCGATGCGGATGGGACCGCGCTGCTGGCTCTGGCCGGCGTCTTCGGCCAACACTTTTAAGCCGGACAAACAAAACAACAACCAGATTAGTTTCAATCTTCCGCAAGGTTCAATTCCTCGGGGAGGGAGAAAATCTCGGTGCGGAAGATTAGCGCTTCAGGAACAACAAAGGGAAAGGCGCGGTGAGTATTCCGCAACTTTCCCTTTGTCTTTTTCTGCTTCGGATCTTCCCGTCTTTCACTCTTGATGCACCGCCGGCGGGCTGCGGGGGGTTGCCATCTGGCTCAAGGTTGCGGGCAGGTCAAAGCGCTTCGGCGCCAGAGTACGAATCAGGTTGATCTTCTCGCTATCCTCACCACTGAGCTTGGAGACAAACTCATGCAGCGTCAAAAAGAGATCGGACATCTTTTTCGGGATCCGCAGATAAGGGAGCCCACTCTCGGCCAAGATCAACTGGGTGATCGGTGAAACCCCGGAGATCCCGGTGATGATCAAACCGACGAGGCGATCGCGATATTCCGGTCGGTGCTGGTAAAGATTGGCGAGGGTGACAATCAGCTCGTTGCGCGAATTGGTCACGAGCAGGAGGGTGTTGGCCTTGACCTGGTCGACCATGCGCTGCGTTGAGCCGGCACCGAGATCGACATGATGGACAATGCGCATCAAGGCGCTCTGGTCACCGTGCACCTTGGCATCGAGAAGTTTCGCGACCCGTTTCAGGGTCGGATTAGCCAGGGTCGGCAGATAATCGAAGCCGCCGACAACGCTGAAATCGGCGTCAGTAAAAGCGAGACGGAGATATTCGAGGCTTGTTTCGCGATGGCTGATATGAAGTTTGTTGGCGACCAGCATGCGCACCTGCGCGCCGCTTTCGCGATACAGGGCAAGATTGAGGGTCACTGCATCGACGACGCTGCCAATGCCGCCACCGGTGATCATCAGCACCGGCGCCTTGAGGAGGGCCGCCACCCGTGCATTGCTGAGGCCAAGGACCGCACCGACGCCACTATGCCCCGCCCCTTCGATCACCAACAGGTCGCACTGCGCTTCGAGTTTCGCCACCGCCGCCAGGATCGCAGCTTCCAACTCAGCCACCGGGATTTCGCCGCGGATCGCCCGCTGCGTCATCCCCTGCGTTACCACGACCGGGCACATCAACTCCAGCTGATCTTCGAGCCCGAAGACCTGGGCCACCGTCAGCGCATCTTTATCGATCTGCCCCCCGGCATAATCGACCGGCTTCGGCCCGACCGGCTTGATAAAGGCGATGCGCAGACCGGCTTTACGCGCCAGGTCGAGAAGGGCAATACTCATCGTCGTCTTGCCGGCGTTCTGATCGGTTGCCGAGATATAAATCTTGTGGGCCATCACAACGCTCCCTTGGTCCATGCGGTTAATTTCATGGTGACTATTCATTCAGCATGTTCGAACAACCAAAACAAATGCTATTTAACAGGGATACAAGGGATAAAGGGGATAAAACTAAAAACCATAAAGGTCTTTTTGGTTTAAAACCAAGAAAATAGTCGCTTTGATTTTTGCCGTTATCCTTTTCATCCTGTTCATCCCTGTTAAATAAAGGTTTTTCCCTTAGGGTGCTGAATAGTTACATTTCATGAAAGATAGCGCATGCCGGCCTTCCCGGCAAGGAATGCAGTGCGGAGAAATTTTTTTGTTGCACCGATAGGCAAATCCCCGGATTTTCATTATACTCGCCAGCAACCCGCAACGCCGCAAATCCTGAAAGGATCGATCCTTATGCAAACCCGACTCTTACTCCTTTTTTGCCTGCTGCTCTTGACGGCTGCCTGTAAAAAGGGCGATACGCCCGTCACGCCACAGTCCACTCCCGGCAAAGAAGTCCAGGTGACGCAAGCCACAGAACCGGCTGTGCCGCTCTCCGCTCCTCCCCTCTTTAGCCAACCTCTTGCCACCACGATCATCGAAGCGACCAACGGAGCCCTGCCGATCTGGCGCAGTTTTGCCAAGAATCGTCCCGCCCTGATCATCGCTGCCAACACCCCGGCGATGTTGGCGGTCCCGCCTGAACTGCGCGCCGAGGTCGCTACCCTGCTTACCGACGCCGACGATAAAGAGCTGCTCCGCCGCTCCAGCCCGACGGCCCCCGACCCCTTACTTTTGCCGATGATGAGTCTCAATGTCGCCCTCGATGCCGGCTGGTTTTCGCAAGTGATCTGGGCCTTCCCTTCAAAGCAGGGGCCGGAGATGCTCGAGCTCGAAACCTTCCAGCAACAACTGATCTCCGCCGGCATCGCTACCCCCGAAGAGGCCGCGGGCTTCATCACTCTGAGCCAAGGGTCTTTCCGCGGCATTATTCGCGGACGGCCCTTTACCGCGGCCCATATAGAAGCCCTCCCGACACTACAGGAAAGTGCGCTTCTCCATATCGATGCCGACTACTTCAAACCCCTTTATAGCGGCGAGATCAAGACCCCCATCTATCCGCTGCTGACCGATTTTCTCGAAAAGATCAAAGCAACCGGATGGCAAGTTGCCGCAGCGACGGTGGCATTATCCAACCAGCAGTTCGACGGTCTCCCCTTGCAGACACGTTTTCTCGGTAAAGACATCGCGGCTGTCCTGCAAAATCCTGACCTGCTCAAAAATTCTTTCCCCGGCCAATGGGAGCGCCGCGCCAGCGCTCTTTATCTCGAAAATTTTATGCAGAGAGAGGAGATTCAAAAGCTTTATCTCGAGATGGAGAAGATCGACCCGCGCGATCCGGATGTGAAGTTCGGCCTGTACAATATCTCCCGGCAGCGCAACCAGGCCGAGCATGCCCTGATTTACCTCAAGGCCGCAGTGCAGATCGATCCCGCTTATGCGCTGGAATATCTTTCTCTGGCGCAGCTCGCCAACGAAAGGAATCTCCTGCAAAAAACCGTGGAGATGCTGCAACTTGCCCACAATGCACTGCCGGAAAATCCTTTTATCCTGACCCAGACCATCCATACTCTGCTCGCGAATCATCAGCCGGAAGAAGCCAAGGCATTGAAAGCAAAACTCGCGGCGCTGACGTGGTCAAAAATCTACTACCCGGAGCAGATCGGGACACAGGAAGCGATTCTTAAACTTATTGAGGGGGAGTAAATGCATTACATAGAAAACATTTCACCTTGATTGCTTGAAAAGTTTTATATATAATGCAAAAATGCTTTATGAAATTGGACAACAAATAAAATTGGCGCGCAAAGAGCGCAAGATGTCTCAGGCCGACCTGGCAACGATGTTAGGGATGAGCCGGACGACGATTAGCCAGATTGAAAACGGCAGCGTTCAAGATATCGGCGTGCGCAAAATTATTCGTATTCTCGAAATCCTCGGACTCGAATTACGGATCAGACCTGCCGGGCGGCCGCCGACACTTGATGAACTCCGCGAGGAGGAAGACCGATGATTGGCGGGATCTCTTCACTGGCGGTGTGGGCCGACACCCTGAAGACAGGAATTCTCGCCCGAGAGGGACGGCAACAATACGTCTTTGCTTATGCAGCGAATATTGACAACGCTAGCGCCGTCTCCCTGACCATGCCGGTCCGCCTGGAAAGCTGGGTCAGCCGTGACCTTCATCCTGTCTTCCAAATGAACCTGCCGGAAGGGGCCTTGCTGGAAGCGATCCGGCGGGCCATCGCCAAACTGGTCGGGGATGACGATCTCTCTCTTTTACGTGTCACCGGTGGTAACCAGATCGGCAAAAACCGTTTTTCCGGCATCGGCGAAGGTTGTCCTCATGACAAAAGTGAAAATGAATCCCTCGATGAAATCCTCACCTATCCCGACACGTCTGAACTCTTCCACGAACTGATTGACCGCTACGCCCTGCGCTCCGGCATCTCCGGGGTCCAACCCAAGGTACTTCTCGACGCTACCGACCGCAGTACCCTGACATCCTCCGGATATATTCTCAAAACCTGGGGTTCGGACTACCCGCAATTGGCGGCCAATGAATACTTTTGCATGACCGCGGCCCAAACGGCTGGGCTGCCGGTCGCAGACTTTCATCTTTCCGACAACGGCGGCCTCTTTGTCATGCGCCGCTTCGACCAACATCCGGACGGCTCAACCCTCGGTTTTGAAGATATGTGCTCACTGCAAGGACTGGGAACAGCGCAAAAGTATCGCGGCAGCTACGAACGGATTGCCAAAAGCCTCAAAGACTTTGTTTCAGGCGAATACCTGCAGGCAGCCAGAAAACAATTTTTTGCCATGCTCGTCCTTTCAACGATGGTCAGAAATGGCGATGCCCATCTAAAAAACTTCGGGGTTCTTTATCCATCGTCGCAGGGACCGGTGACGATGGCTCCGGTTTATGATGTGGTAACAACCACCGCCTACATCCGCAACGACTCCCCGGCCCTGTCTATCGCCGGCACCAAGAAATGGTGGAACCGGAAGATGATGGAACGCTTTGCCGTGACCTCCCTCAATCTCTCTATCGGTGATACCGCAGAAATTATCGAACGGGTGGCGGATGCGGTCATGGAAACGCGCTTGAAAATCCCTGGACACATGAATGATCATCCGGAATTTCGGACTATCGGCGAAGCGATGATGACGATTTGGGAAGAAGGGGTCAGCGAGTTTAAAA
>JACUTW010000030.1 GCA_014859605.1 Desulfuromonadales bacterium | reverse complement strand
CCGGGACGCCAAATTTACGCAAAATAGCTTTGGCCTGGTACTCGTGAATGTTCATCAACTGCTCCTTAGGTGAAGGTTGCTTGTATCAATTTTTTTCGTAGGGGCGCTGCTTGCTGCGCCCGTTTGGTTGTATGGATGGACAGATAAGGGCGCGGCAAGCAGCGCCCCTACATTCACTGCCCGTTCTTTTTTGCAAGATCATCAGCGCATGACCACGGCCATGACTTTCACTTCTTCGCCATCCTTGGAAAGGAGGCGGTGCTTGAGTTTGGCGTCGAAGTAAACGCCATCTCCTTCGTTGAGAACGAGGCGCTGCTCGTCAAGGAGGAGCTCGGCCGTCCCCTGCATGACAAAGAGGAACTCCTCGCCGTCATGGCTGTAGGTGCTGGTATCCATGACCTTTTCGTTGAGGGTGAGGATGAAGGGCTCCATCTTCTTGTTGTATTTGCGCCGGGACAGGGATTCATAAAAGTAGCCGTGGTTGGTGCCGTCCTGCGCCACTACCCGGGGGATGATCGTCCGTTCGTTGCGGCGGACGAGATCAAAACGGCATTCCTCTTCGTTTTCACTAAAAAAAATCCCGATCTTGACACCAAAATAATCGGCGAGTCGGGACAGGGTGGCGATCGGCGGGGAGATATTGTTGTTCTCAATCTGGGAGATCAGTGCGGTGGAGAAGCCGGTTTCATTGGCGACAGCTTGAAGGGTTAACTTCTTTGTCCGGCGTAACTCTTTAATCTTGGCGCCGATATTGTAATCAACCATGCGGGAGCTTCCTTTTGACTTGACGACCGGGCCAAGGGGCAGCGGCGATTTTTATTTACCAATGATAAATACAATTTATTTAAAATAAATGTCAATGATATATTTATTTTTGGTAAAGATTATTTATTGAAAATGAAATATGGTAATTTTTACCCGTTCCGCAGAAAATTATCGGCAGGGCGCCGGAACATCGTCTTGATTTTGCACCTCCCCTCCCTTAAGATGCCCACACTTTTCCACTATTTCCCCTTAAGGCTGTTGTCATGTCCGAGCGGGTCACAATCAATCTGTTTCGTCCCGAAGGGGAGCGATTGCGCCAAGAGGTCGCTGTCATCCGCATCGTCCTTGTCCTTTGGGCCCTGATCGCCTTTGGCCTCCCCCTCTTCATCTGGCTCTGCGGCCTCGGCGATCCACAAGGATTCGGTGCTTCCTGGCTGACCCGGACGCGCATTTTCGGGGGGTTCCCGCTGCATTACTGGCTGGTTGCTCAGGGGGGCACGATCGCCTTCGTCCTGCTGTGCAAGCTCTATACGGAGCTGCTGGCGCGGGCTCTGCGCAAGATTGCGCCGCCGTGGCATGGAGAAGTTGGGCAGGGAGGGGATGATGTTTAAGCTCCTCACCGCCAGCGTCCTTCTCCTGCTGCCGACCACCCTCTTTGCCGCCGTCGGGCCGGAAGATTTCAGTGTCAGCTACAGCTTCAAGCTGATCCCGGCGCTGATCGTTCTCGGCACTTTTGTCCTTTATCTCCTCATCGGTCTGCTGAGCCGGGCTACCTCCCCCTCTGACTACTGGGTGGCCGGGCGGGGGATCGGACCGATCGGCAATGGCGCGGCGATTGCTTCCGACTGGATGTCGGCGGCGTCTTTCATGGGGGTGGCCGGTCTCCTGTATCTGCGCGGCTGGTTCGGCCTCGGTTATATCCTCGGCTGGACCGGCGGCTATGTTCTCCTCCTCTGTCTCTTTGCCGCCCCGCTGCGCCGCTTCGGTAAATTCACCATCGCTGAATTTCTCGGCGACCGTTACGATTCACATGGCGTCCGGCTGGTCACGGCCACCGTCACGATTATTATCGCTGTCACCTACGCCGTGGCCCAGTTCAAGGGGATGGGACTGGTTTGCGGCTGGGTCTTCGGCATCGACTACCGGCATAGCGTCCTCTTTGCCGCCGGCATTACCCTGGTCTACCTCCTCTTTTCGGGGATGACCGGCGTCACCCGCAATCAGCAACTGCAGTACGTCATCCTCATCACCGCCTTTGCCGTCCCGCTGTGGTTCCTCATCCGCAACGCCGGCGGCAGCGGCCTCTTTCCTCCCCTTGAATACGGTGCGATCCTTTCCGGGCTGATGGAGGGGAAGGTCAGCCCGAGCGCCGGCGGTCAGCTCTTCGGCGAAGAGTTGGCGGGGCTGCGGCAACTCTTCCTCCCCTGGGGGAGCGGCGGCAACATCTATTCCTTTCTCGCCCTGGTCTTTACCCTGATGGTCGGCACCGCCGGTCTGCCGCATATTCTCGTCCGCTTCTACACCGTCCAGAATGAAAGTGTCGCCCGTTCGTCGGTCGTGTGGGGCCTCTTCTTTATCGGCCTGTTGTACTGGGCGTCGCCGGTCTACGCGGTGATCGGTCGTTACTGGAATCCCCTCGGCGGCCAGTCGGTGGCGGATATGATCATCCTTTCCGCCCCGGAGCAGGCGCAACTCGGCCCGATCTTCCTCGGCTATCTCGCCGCCGGTGCCCTGGCGGCCGGGATTTCGACGGTGGCGGCCCTGCTCATGGCGGCAGCTTCGGCGGTGGCGCACGATTGGTACAGCACCGTCCTCCATCCCGGCTGTTCGGAGAAGGAGCAGCTGGTCATCGGCCGGGTCTTTACCGTCGTTGTCTGCGTCTTTGTCGTCGTTATCGCCCTCAATCCGCCGGCGCTGATCGCTCAGATTGTTGCCATGGCCTTTGCTGTCGCCGGGGCAACAATCTTCCCGGCGTTGGTGCTGGCGATCTGGGATAGCGGCTCCAACCGTTACGGCGCCCTGGCCGGGATGATCTGGGGGCTGAGCATGACTTTGGTCGCCATGGTCGGCTGGATGGCCCGTATCCCCCTCTTTGCCGAAGGGGGGCTGCTCAGTGCCACCTCGTCGGCGTTAGTGATAACCCCGCTGGCGCTGCTCATCAATATGGCCGTGTCGCGCCTGACCAGTGACAAGGTGAGCGAAAGCTGTCTTGATCACAGCGACAGTATCCTCCGCCGTCTGCATCGTCTGCCGGAGCGGGTCAGCGACGAGAAGATTGGCTGATCCGTTAGATCGCCCCATCTACCTAAACCGGAGCCGGAACAAAAAAGTTTCACGCGACGGCGCGACGACGCAACGGTTAAAATCATGAACCAATAGAATTGTATTAAGCCTTTTGTTGCGTCGTTGCGGCGTTGCGTGAGGATGTCTTTGTGTTTATTCTTCTCATAAAAGACTCAAGTCATAAGAGAGTAAAGGCCATCTCATGCCCCTGAAAAAACATCTACGCGAAACCGAACCCTTTGACCGTCTGTCGGAAGAGAGCTTTAGCGAGCTGGCGAGTACCGCCCGCAGCGAGGTCTATCCGGCCGGTGCCTTTATCTTTCACCAGAAGGATCCTCCGACCGGCTGGCTTTATATCATTCGCAGCGGCCTGGTCGAGATCGTCGTCAGTTCTTCCGGTGGTGGCGATATGGTCGTCGATTACCGCAAAGAAGGGCAGTTCTTCGGCGGCACCCCGATCTTCAGCGGTGAGACCTACACCGGCGGCGCCCGGGCGGCGCTGCGCACCGAGTGCTGGTTGATCCCCGCCGCGACCCTGAAGGCGGTGGCGGCGCGGCATCCCCGCGTCAGCGCCTACTTTACCCGCATCGTTCTGTCCCGCATCCGCCAGCTTTACAGCCAGATTGTGACCACACCGACGCAGGGGACGCCGGCGCAACTTGAAGCTTATCCCTTCAAAAAGCGCCTCTCCGAGATCATGACCACCCCGGTGCTGAGCGTACCGATGACGACGCCGGCTTTGGAGATCGCGCCGCTTTTGGCAACGCACGGCGTCGGGCTGCTGGCGGTTGTCGATGCGCAGAATCGTCCGGTCGGACTGGTCAGCGAGCGGGAGCTGGTCAGCCACTTTCTGGTTGCGCCGCAAGACCCGCGGCCCCGCACCGCCGCCGATCTCATGTTGGCGGTTCCTGCCCTCCTGCCCCCCGATGCTTATATGTTTGAAGCGATGGCCTTGATGCAGAGCCGCCGCCTCAAGGCCCTCTTCGTCGTTACCGATGGCGAGCTGGCCGGTATCGTCACGCCGCGCGACCTCCTGCATTATCGCAGTCAGGAGCCGATGCTCCTGCTGGGCAATGTCCGCGAAGAAGCGACCCTGGCCGGGCTGGCGCAGATTCGCAACAGTCTTCCCCCTCTGGTCCGCTCCTTTCTGGCGGAAAATCGCGGCACGCCGGAGATCCTCGAAGTCCTGACTTACATCCATCACGGCATCATTCGCCGCACCTGCGAATTGACCCTGGCGCAGTTGGCGGCAGTCGGAGAGGAGCCGCCGGCAGTGCGCTGGTCGCTGCTGGTGATGGGGAGCGCAGGGCGGCGCGAGATGCTCCTTGCCCCGGATCAGGATCACGGCTTGATCTGGGAAGATCTCCCGGCCGGAGTCACGGCCCGCGCTGCCGAGGAGTTCTTTGCCCGCTTCGGTACGGCTCTGACCGAGAATCTCCTGGCGGTCGGCTACCCTCTCTGTGAGGGGGGGGTGATGGCGAGTAATTCGCCTTGGCGCGGCACGCTCCGCACCTGGAAACGCCGGATTCAGGATTGGGTGAACGATCCCGAGCCGATGAAGATTCGCTCTTCCTCGATCTTCTTCGATTTTCTCCCCTTGTATGGCGAAGTTGATCTCGCCCATGATCTGCGCGTCGCTATTGCCAGCGAGATCGAAGCCTTCGAGGGTTTTTTGTATCAGATGATGACCCTCGATCTCCGCCACAAGGTCCCCTTGAGTCTTCTTGGGCGTTTTGTTCTGGAAAAGAGCGGCGAGCATCAGGGGGAGATGTCGATCAAGCAAGGCGGGCTGATCTATCTGGTCGATTGCATTCGCATCTTTGCCCTGGAGCGGCAACTGCCGGTGACCCGCACCCTCGACCGTTTGAACGGCCTGGAAGGGCTGAATGTCTTCGATAACGAAACCGCCGAACATGTACGGGCGGCCTTTGAAGCCCTGAGTTATCTGCGCCTGCGCAATGAACTGGCCCAGGTCGATGCCGGCCAGTATCCTTCTTCCTATCTCAATCCCCTGACCCTCGCCAAGCCGGAGCGGGAACTCCTCAAAGAAGCGTTGCAGGCAGTCAGCAAACTGCAGGATGCCACCCGCCGGCACTTTGCGCGGAGCGCTTTTTGAAAAAACACCACCCCACCACCCCCCAGCCCCCTCCTTGAAATAAGGAGGGGGGGCTAAAAACGCTGAGGGTTTTCTCCCCCTCCTTTGTTAAGGAGGGGGTCGGGGGGTGGTAAGGTTTATTTGAAACTGCTCAACAAAATCAGCACTCCGGCAACGGTCAGGTTGAGGGTGAGGGCAAAGAGGAGGAGAACAGTCAGGAGCGCGCCGAAGTGGGTGACGTTGAGGCAGGCGGCCAGGGCGAAGTTGCCGAGCCAGAGGGTGGAAAGGTTAAAAACGAAGACGAGGATGGTCAGGGTGACAAGTCCGGAGCCGGCCCCTTGCAGATCGGCGGGGCTGAGGGTGACATGGCTGCCGATGCAGAAGAGAAGGTAGAGGCCGAGGTAGAAATGCCAGTCGCTGTACAGGCGGGCAGCGTGGATCTGCTGGAAAAGGGCAAGGAGGGCTTGCCCGAACTCGTTGCCGAGGCGGAGTTGGCCGCGCCAGGTGACAAAGTCGGTCGGCGCCATCTGCATGGCGCGCAGCGGTCGCCAGAGTTCAGCGCCAAAGAGGGCAAAAGTGATGAGGACGATCAGCGCTGAGCCGAGCCAGATCGGACCGGTACCGATAAAGAAGTTACCGATATTCTGATAAAGATTTTTCCGGTTCCAGCTGTGCTTGACATAGCCGAGGACGCCGTCCTTGCGGGGCCGGAAGAGGGAGATGTCGCGGATTTTGTGGCCGAAGAGAACGCAGAAGAGGGCGTGGCCGAGTTCATGCACTACTGTCCCCGGTGCGGTCAGCCAGATATGGACCTTTTCGCCCATGAGCGTGGCGGCACGGACCCGAATCGTTGCCGCGAGAAAGTGCATGGCGGTGGCGATGAGCAGGACCGGGCCGAAAAGGATCAACAACTGTTCGCCACTGACCACCAGGGCTTGACCGCTGTAGAAGAGCACCGATTGGATAAAGGGGGGAATGGTCATGAATCTTGATAAACCGGATGCGGTTTTGTGTCAATCCTTGCGCTCTCCATGAATAATTACACGGTTGACCTCCCCGTCCACAAGTGATAAAAAAGCGACTTAATCAGCCCGACCTCAGGATTCTTTGATGCTCGATCTAAAATACCTCCGTGAAAATCTTGATCAGGCCGAAGCCCGCCTTGCCACCCGCGGCGCGACGGTCAATCTCTCCGCTTTTCGCGGTCTTGATCTCCGTCGCCGTGAGCTCCTCGGCGAGTCCGAAGCGCTCAAGGCCGAAAAGAACCGGGTCTCGGCCCTGATCGGCCAAAGCAAGGACAAGAGTTTGGTGCAGGGGGAGATCGCCCGCTCGAAAGAGATCTCCAGCTCCATCAAGGAACTCGATGACGAGTTGCGCGAGGTGGAGGCGGCCCTCGAAACTCTGATGTTGACCATCCCCAATCTGCCGCATGAAGCGACGCCGGTCGGGCACTGCGAAGACAATAACTGTGAGATCAATCGGATCGGTACGCCACAGCCTTTCAGTTTTCAGCCGAAACCGCACTGGGAAGTCGGCGAAGAGCTCGGGATCCTCGATTTCGAGCGTGCCACCAAGATTGCCGGCACCCGTTTTTCGGTGCTGCGTGGCGCCGGAGCGCGTCTGGAGCGGGCGATTGCCAGTTATATGCTCGATCTCCATACCGAGCGGCATGGCTACACCGAGATCCTCCCCCCTTATATTGTCAATCGCGAAACGATGACCGGCACCGGTCAGTTGCCGAAGTTTGAAGCCGATCTTTTTCACTTCGATGATCCCGACTTCTTCCTGATCCCCACCGCCGAAGTGCCGGTGACCAATCTCCATCGGGAGGAAATCCTCCCTGGCGACGAATTGCCGATTCGTTATGTCGCCCATACCCCCTGTTTCCGTAAAGAGGCCGGCTCCTACGGCAAAGATACCCGCGGTCTGATCCGTCAGCATCAGTTCAACAAGGTGGAGCTGGTCAAATTTGTCCGCCCCGAAGAGTCGGATGCCGAACTCGCCACCCTCCTCGCCGACGCCGAAGCCGTTCTGCAGGGACTGGAGCTCCCTTACCGGATTGTCGATCTCTGCACCGGCGATATCGGCTTCTCGGCGGCGCGTACCTTCGATCTCGAAGTCTGGCTCCCCGGCCAGGGAACCTATCGCGAAATCTCTTCCTGTTCAAATTTTCGCGACTTTCAGGCGCGGCGTGCTAATATCCGTTTCCGTCGCGAAGAAGGCGCCAAGCCGGAATTTGTCCACACAATTAACGGCTCCGGCCTGGCAGTTGGCCGCACTTTGGTCGCCATCCTCGAAAATTATCAGGAAGCCGACGGTTCATTAACAATTCCCGTTGCTCTCCGTCCCTACATGGGTGGACTGGAGCGGATCACCAAAAGTTAAGCAAGGAGAAGTGGCCGAGTGGTTTAAGGCAGCGGTCTTGAAAACCGCCGTACCGCGAGGTACCGTGGGTTCGAATCCCACCTTCTCCTCCAGCAAAAGAAAAGGCTTAGCCGAATATGGCTAGGCCTTCTCTTTTGCCATTGATTTAGCAATGAAATCTGCCAAGGTTTTATATCATTACCCGAGCTGGCAGACTCCAGTGCCGCCATATATTCGTCTCGATGCTCGACTCGAATAATTGTCCAGGGGAATCCACCTGACGCCAGCATGGCATTCATGAGAAAGCGGCCAAGTCGACCGTTTCCATCAAAGTAAGGGGGGATGAATACATGTTGAAAGAGCAAAAAAGCGAGGCACTCTTCACCGGTGCCTCGCTTTCCAAACACTTCTCCAGCATAGCGGTCGGTGGCAAGGATCAGCCTTTCCTCGTCAGTCGGGATAGACGCCAAATACGAACCGTTAATGCTACATAGCGCCGATGACGGAAGAGGCGGTTATGGGCTTTGTGCCGAAGGATATTCCCACGGAGGAATCAGAGCGTTTCATGCGTTTGATGCTGGATGAACTGACGTTTTTGTATGAGGGGAATGCACTGCGCTTTGGACTGAGGCCGTTGGAAGTGGCGTCTTGGCGTAAGGATATCGGAATGGATCAAGACGATGAGTAGCTGTTGTCATGATGAAGGAGATAGGAACCCGGCGGTACCAGATATTTGTTCGTAGCAACGGCTGGTTCAAAGATGTTTTCGTAATATGTTTTGAGATCATCGATCGTGTCAATATCCTGTAAGACCTTTAGCAAAGTGACTCGCAATTGCCCTTTTCCGCACTTTTTGTCCATGTCTACCGCTCTCGATTTACGGACGCAATGCGCCGGTACAACTGGAACCTTCGCCAGCAGTGCAACAATAACAGTGCTCGGACAAGTGGATTTTTTTGCCGTTGATGCCGCTGTCGTCCAGTTCTGAAAGATAGATTTCCGAGCTATCATCTGTGATGATGGCCATAGTGAACCTGTAGTGAACCTTGACTTCTCCACTCTCCCCATGTAAGTTACGTTGATGAGTTTCTCTCCTCTGCCCCTTTTTGCTTCCCCTCTACGTTTCGTATTGCCAGATTCACCGACTGCTTCCGCCTTAACCTAGGGAGCAAACTTTCGTTTTTCGTCCTAGCTTTTGCTCACTTCTCTCCAATCACCTAAGGCGGCATGCCCTTAATCTGACGTGCCTGCCCCCCCCTTACTTTTTCAAGGATGCTCATGACACTGCAAACAATTCGTGCCGATTGGTTCTCCAATCTGCGCGGCGACGCCCTGGCCGGGATCGTCGTTGCCCTCGCCCTCATCCCCGAAGCCATTGCCTTTTCGATCATTGCCGGGGTGGACCCCAAGGTCGGTCTTTATGCTTCCTTTTGCATTGCCGTCATCACCGCTTTTGCCGGCGGCCGGCCGGGGATGATCTCCGGCGCGACCGGCGCCATGGCCCTGCTGATGGTGCTCTTGGTCAAGGATTATGGTCTGCAATATCTGTTGGCGGCGACGGTCCTCACCGGTCTGCTGCAAATTCTCGCCGGGACCTTCCGCCTCGGGGCGCTGATGCGCTTTGTTTCGCGCTCGGTGGTGACCGGCTTTGTCAATGCCCTGGCGATCCTTATTTTTATCGCCCAGCTTCCCGAACTCACCAATGTCGGCTGGCAGGTCTATGCCATGGTCGCGGCCGGACTCGCTTTGATCTACCTCTTCCCTTATATCTCCAAAGCGATCCCTTCGCCCCTGGTCTGCATCGTCGTGTTGACTGCGATCACGATGTATATGGGGATTGATATCCGTACGGTCGGAGACATGGGCGTCCTCCCCGACAGCCTTCCGATCTTCCTCCTCCCGGATCTGCCGCTGAATTTCACCACCTTGGCGATCATCTTCCCCTTTTCACTGACCCTGGCGGTGGTCGGTCTCCTCGAATCGATGATGTCCGCAACGATCATCGACGATCTCACCGATACCCCGAGCAAAAAGAATCGCGAATGTATCGGTCAGGGCGTCGCCAATATCGCGTCCGGCTTTCTCGGAGGCATGGCCGGGTGTGCGATGATCGGGCAATCGGTGATCAACATCAAATCCGGGGGGCGCGGACGAATGTCGACCCTGCTGGCCGGCGTCTTCCTTTTGCTCATGGTCGTCTTTCTCGGTCATTGGGTGGCGCGCATTCCCATGGCCGCGCTGGTGGCGGTGATGATTATGGTGGGGATCGGTACCTTCAGTTGGGGTTCGATTCGCAATCTCCGCACCCATCCCAAGAGTTCAAGCATTGTGATGATTTCCACCGTCCTGGTCGTCGTCTCGACGCACGATCTCGCCAAGGGGGTGCTGGTCGGCGTCCTCCTCAGCGCCCTCTTCTTTGCCCACAAGATCAGCCGGATCTTTTATGTCAGTTCGAGCTTGTGGGACGAGGGCCTGACCCGGCATTATGATGTCATCGGCCAGGTCTTCTTCACCTCGTCCGAACAGTTCATCGCCGCCTTCGACTTCAAGGAAGCGTTGGAGAAGGTGCAGATCGATCTGCGCCGCGCCCATTTTTGGGATATTACCGCGATCAGTTCCCTCGACAAGGTGATCCTGAAGTTCCGGCGCGAAGGGACCGAGGTTGAAATTCTCGGGCTCAACGAAGCGAGCGCCACCATGGTCGACCGTTTTGCCATTCACGATAAACCCGATGCGATCGAGCGTCTGATGGCCCACTAACCGGGAGAGAGCGTATGAAGACAACTGTACTGGCTTGTATCGACGGTTCCACCTATTCTCCGGCTGTCTGTGATTATGCGGCCTGGGCGGCCCTGCGCCTCGACGCTCCCCTGACCTTTTTGCGGGTGAGGAACAAAGTGCGCGATGATCGCTTGGCCGATCTCAGCGGCAGTATCGGCTTTGGCGCCCAGGAAGCCCTCCTTGCAGAGATGGCCGCGCTCGATGAGCAGCGGGGCAAACTCGCCAAGGAACAGGGACGCCAGATGCTGGCCGCCGCCAAAGAGCGCGCCCGCGCCGCCGGGGTGGCCGAGCCCGAAGGACGCCAGCGCCATGGCGAGCTGGTCGAAACTTTGATCGAACTCGAAGAGGGGATCCGTCTTTTGGTTCTCGGCAAACGCGGCTCCTCGGCGGAGATAGCTACCGAGCACCTCGGGAGCCATCTCGAACGGGTGATTCGCGCCATGCATCGCCCGATTCTGGTGACGACTGCCACCTTCCGCACCCCGCAACGGATTATGCTCGCCTTTGACAGCAGTGCCACCACCCGCAAGGGGGTCGAGCTGGTCGCGGCCAGCCCGATGTTCAAAGGGTTACCCTGTCATCTGGTCATGGTCGGTGCCGATACGGTCGATGCCCGCGCCCAGCTGGCTCATGCCCGTCAAACCCTGGAAGAGGCTGGGTTTGAAGCCCCGGCGGTGATCCTTCCCGGCGAGGTGGAACAGGTCTTGACGGCTTACCAACAAAAGGAGATGATCGACCTGATGATCATGGGCGCCTACGGCCATTCGCGGATCCGCCAACTCCTGATCGGCAGCACCACCACGGCGATGATTCGCAATTCCACCGTGCCGCTGCTGCTGCTGCGCTGACGCGATTGTTGTTGGTTGAGAATGCCGAAGGAAAGAAGGACTGAAGGGCTAATCTTCCGCACTGGGATTTACTCCCTCCCCTTCAAGGAGGGTCGGGGTGGGGATGGGGAGATTTCGGCACCAACAAGACCCATCCCCCTCCTAACCTCCCCCTTGAAAGGGGAGGAACTGAACCTTGCGGAAGATTGAAATTAATCCGGGAAGAGAATGAGCCATGCGTGACGATCTCGATCTGAACTTTTTTAAGCAACTTATCGAAGAGAAGTTGGCCAACCTTCAAGCCGGGCGGGCCGCGCAGCAAAAGGAGGGGGCACCGGTTCCTCTCGATCAGACCTGCGTTGGCCGCTTGTCGCGGATGGACGCCATGCAGCAGCAGGCCATGGCGCAGGCGACCGGACAGCGCACCGAGATCGAAGCACAGCGACTACGGGCGGCGCTGAGTCGCTGGCAGTCGGGCGATTATGGCTATTGCGTGCAGTGTGAAGAAGAGATTGCGGAAGGGCGGCTGCGCATCGATCCCGGTAATTTGCTTTGTATCGACTGCGCCAGAAAGGCGAAGGGGAAATGACAGCCCTTCCTTCTCAGCGCGGCAGAAAATCAGACGGCGCCTCCGTGTGGGTCAGAACCAGAACGTGCATCGCCCGCGTGCAAGCAACATAGAGCATGTTGCGGTCCATCGGGGTGTGGTAGGTGGCGGCGCTGACATCCGGCACCACCACGCGATCGAACTCCAGCCCCTTGGCCAGGTGCGCCGTACAGACGATGATCCCGCCCGAAAACACGGCGCTACGCGCATCGAGGAGCCGCACCGAAAACCCCTCCTTATTCAGCCCGGCCGCAATCTTCTCGGCCTGCTTCTGCGTTTTACAGATAATCCCCAGAGTATTGTGGTCCGAAGCGCGGAATTCCTCGGCCTGCTGCCGGATCGCTGTCATCTCCTCGCCCTTGCTCCGGCAGGCCAGCACCAAAGCCGGTCGACCTGGGCGTTCCATCGGCACCAAATCCGGATTGAAACAGATGTGCTGGGCGAATTGCATGATCGGCAAGGTGGAGCGATAGCTCTTGGTCAAAGTCATGAAGTTGGCGCCAGCAAAGGCTTTTTGGATGTCCTCCGCCCGTGAGGCGCTGTAGGGGTTCACCGCTTGTGTCACATCGCCGAGGATGGTCTTGCGGCAGGCAAAGAGGCGGGCGAGGACCGCATACTGCACCGGTGTGTAGTCCTGCATCTCGTCGATGAGCAGGTGCTTGACCGCCTTGTGCGGGTTGTCAACCCCTTCCAGGCGCAGTTTGAGGTAGATCAGGGGGAAGAGGTCGGCGTATTCGAGCTTGCTCCCCTTGGCGGGCTTGAAGAGTTCCGGCTCGCCCAGCCAGTCATAAAACCCCTTGTACGTTGTGCGCAGGGTCGCAGTGCGGTGCATCTTCTTGAGCGCGGCCCGCAGCGTTCGGCGCTCTTCGCTGCTGATATCGTAGTTGTAGTCAATCCCCAGCTTGGTCTCGATCGCCCCGACCACCCGCGTCAAACGCTCAGGCACAGCCACCCCGCGATGCCGGGCAAAGGTGTCAGCGATGAACCTGGCCGGCACGCAGCGGCGCCCCAGGGAAAGGTCGGCGGCGGTGAAGATTGTCGCTTCCACATGCTCGGCATACGCCCCCAGTTTCTTGAGAAAATCGGCCGAGGATTTGACCGCAATACGCTGCCGCATCGCTGCGTCGTTGGTTTCGAGGAGTAAAGCGATCTGCTCGAAAAAGGTCTGAAAGGGGACTTTGCGCTCCAGCAGCTCATCAGCAAGCTGCTCCATGCCGATCTCGGCCACCGACTCTTCCCCGAGTTCGGGGAGAACGTTGGAGATGTAGTCCGCAAAGACCCGGTTGGGGGAGAGGATGAGGATATCCCTGGAGCTCAGGGTCTCCTTGAAGCGGTACAACAGGAAGGCAATCCGGTGCAGGGCGATAGAAGTCTTGCCGGAACCGGCGACCCCCTGGATGATCAGGGTTTGCGCGTCTTCATCGCGAATAATAGCATTCTGGTCACGCTGGATGGTGGCGACGATATTCTTCATGCCGTCGTCCGAGGCCTGGGCCAGCTCCTTCTGCAAGACATCGTCGACGATGTTGAGCCCGCTCTCCAGCATGAACTCCATAACGCCATCGCGAATCCGGAACTGCCGCTTGAGCGTGACTTTGCCCGGGATCTCCCCCGCCGGGGAGAGATAAGCGGCCGGACCGGTCTCGAAATCGTAGAAGAGAGTGGCGATCGGCGCGCGCCAATCGAAGACCAGGTGTTCCTTCTCGTGCTCGTCGTAGAAATGATGCACGCCGATATAGTAAGCTTTGCTGGCGGTCCCGGTGCCTTGGGCAAAGTCGAAGCGCCCGAAATAAGGGGAACGCGCCAGCTTGAGCAGCCGCGTTCTTTGCGCCAGGATGCTATCTCCGGTCATAACCGTCTGCCCGATCGCCTCACGCATCGCGATCTTTTCGACGTGATCCATCTCCGAGCGATTTTCCCAGAGATAACCCTTCTGCTCCTGAATTTCTTGCTGATAGCGCGAAAGGCGCGCGTCAATCTTTTGCACGGTGCGCTGCAGGCAACGCTGGACATCGGCGAGATGGGCGCGTTCTTCCGCCTCGGGGTTCTGGTCTTTGGCTTTGTGACTACTTGCGAATTTCATCGGGCAATACTGTCCTGACATGGATGATTGGGAAAAACTTTAAGCCGGCACTTCGACGGAGACCCCGCCGAGACGCCAGCGCACGAGAAAACTCACCCCGACCGCCAGCAGCCCCAGTCCGGCGCAACCGACGATAATCAACGAGAAGGAGACACCGACCTTGAGCAGCCCGCCGAGCAGCACCGGGCCGAGGGCGGTGGCAAAGACGCCGACCGTCGCGACCGTCCCCTTGGTCGCCCCCAGGGATTCGACCCCGTAAATCTCCGCCCACAAAGAGGTCATGGTCGGTCCGGCGATCCCTTGACTCACTCCGGCAAGAGTAAGGTAGAGGAGCGCGACCCAAGGCGCCGAGCCCAGAGCCAGGATGACCAGACCGGCACAGAGGGGCAGGAGGATAAAGGGAAAGAGACAGAGCGCTCCGTAGCGATCGATCCACGGGCCGATGAGGAGTGAAGCGACCATGCGGGCGCCGGCAAAACCGATGAAGCCCGTCGCCATCATCTGGGTCGTCCAGCCCCGACTCTCTGCCAGCGGCATCTGGTAAAGAAAGAGGGCGGTGAGGACCAGCGGCAAAAAGAGGTTCCCCGGCAACAGGGCGTAAAAGCGCCCGTCCCGCAGTAGCGCAAAATTGCCCGGAGGGCCGAGATGATCGTCCGGCGCCGGGCCAGAGTTAGCCGGCACTTCACGCAGCAGCCAGGCGATCGCCGGCAGCAGGACCAGGACGATGACCGCGCCGAGAATCGTCCAGCTCAGCCGCCACCCGACGCCATGCACCAGGAAGACCACGCCGAGGGGGAAAATCCCTTCGCCAAGGGGATAGCCGAGCCCGGAGAGGCTCAGCGCCCGTCCTCGCCCCGACACGAAGAGGCGCGCCATGGTCGTCGAAGCGGTCAGCGTCAACAATCCCTGCCCGGTCAGTCGCAGACCGAGGAGGGCAGCGAAGAGGACCACCACATTCGGGGCCAGAGCCAGGGCCAGACAAGAGAGCGCCAGCCCCAGTCCGACCGCCAAAGTGAAACGGCGTAGCGGCACGCGATCGAGAAGGCGGCCGAAATAGGGGAGACAGGCCGCCGACGCCAAGGTGGCGGCGGCGTACAGCGTTCCAAACTGCGCGGTATCGAGGGCGAAGGTCGTCAGAAACTGGGGGACAAAGACAGAAATCAGAAATGTCTGGCCAAAACTGGAGAAGAGCGTCAGCAGCAGGCCAAAGGACAAGATCTGCGGCTGGCTCCGGAAAAAAGGGAGATAGCCCCAAGGCTCACTCGTCCGGTGAAATGAACCGCTCAAAGCTGGATGCCACGCAGAGCGAGAGCTTCGAGCCCCTCGGCCCATTTCAGGGCGGCGGAGGGTGAATCGCTCGCCCTCGGATGGCATTTTGCGGATTCGAAAATTTCGATTTTCATGCGTGAAGGTTCCTGATCAATGAGAAAGGGTGAGATTATCTTGCCATCTCGACAGAGGTGTCGACAGCGAGTTTTACAAAAAGATGCGGACAGACTTTGTGAACAGGGAGGTCGGCTGACTGCGGCGAACAGATTTTCAGGGTGGCGTAAGGGAAAGAGCGAAGAGCGGGTGGGAAAGGAGGATGTTACGGCGGCGATTTAGGTGATTATTCGAGTGCATCATCATAATAGCGCGAATTATAAACAATTTTTTTTATCCTGTCCACCCCGAAATTTTTTCGGATAGTGAGGAATGGGATATAAATCTTGACGCCTTCGGCGGGAAACTATAGTTTATGCGCATGCATTTACAAATGATTTTTACTACACCATCGTCTTCCCCCTTCGTCCCGACAGCTTATTTTTGCGCGGCCCCCTTCCGACTAACTCCGCCCTAATCCCCAGGTTTACAGTTTCCTCCCCTTTCAACCAAACTTTGTTCCGTCCACACTGCTGTCCATGAACCATGCCCAGCCCTGCTATTGCCAGGGGGCTGAAATTGTTATTGATGTTTTTTTTTGTAACTATTCAGCCCGGCAAGAAAAAACCTTTATTTTAACAGGGATGAACAGGATGAAAGGGATAACGGCAAAAATCAAAGCTACTATTTCTTGGTTTTAAACCAAAAATGCCTTTATGGTTTTATGTTTTATCCCCTTTATCCCTTGTATCCCTGTTAAATAGCATTTGTTTTGGTTGTTTCGACATGCTGAATAGTTACGTTTTTTTAAGATTCAATATAGATGCAGAGTTCGGGCGGTCTTCCTCTGTTGCACCGAACAACTGTGGAGAAACGATCAACGCCGGAGAATGATAACAATGCCAAACCAACTAAAATCTGAAATTGAACGTCGCCGGACTTTTGGCATCATCAGTCACCCCGACGCGGGCAAGACGACCCTGACCGAAAAGCTGTTGTTGTTTGGCGGAGCGATACAGATGGCCGGAGCGATCAAGGCCCGCAAGTCCGACCGCCATGCCACCAGCGACTGGATGGCCATCGAACAGGAACGCGGGATCTCGGTGACCAGTTCGGTGATGAAATTCAACTATCGCGACTTTGAAATCAATTTACTCGATACTCCCGGCCATCAGGATTTTTCCGAGGATACCTATCGGGTCCTGACCGCCGTGGACAGCGCCGTCATGGTGATCGACAGCGTCAAGGGGGTCGAGACCCAGACCCGCAAGTTAATGGAGGTCTGCCGGATGCGCAACACGCCGATTCTGACCTTCATCAACAAGCTCGACCGTGAGGGGATGTTCCCCCTCGATCTTCTTGCCGACATCGAAGAGAGTCTGCAAATTGAGTGTGCGCCTTTGTCCTGGCCCATCGGTATGGGAAAACGGTTTAAGGGCTCCTACAACCTTTATCGCAAGGAGTTGAACCTTTTTACGCCGGGGGAGAAACATCTGACCGACCAGATGCTCACGATTCACGATCTTGCCGATCCGCTCCTCGACGAGTTGCTCGGCAGCCAGGCCGATGAGCTGCGAGAGGATATCGCCCTCCTGGAAGGGGCCGCCAATCCTTTCGTGTTGGCGGATTATCTGAAAGGGAATCAGACCCCGGTCTTTTTCGGCAGCGCGGTGAATAATTTCGGTGTGCGGGAGATGCTTGATGCCTTTGTCGAAATCGCCCCAGCCCCCATCCCCAGACCAACGACGACCCGCATGGTCTCCCCGGACGAAAAGCCCTTTTCCGGCTTCGTCTTCAAGATTCAAGCGAACATGGACCCGGCGCACCGCGATCGCATCGCTTTTTTGCGTATCTGTTCGGGGCGTTTTGAACGCGGGATGAAGGTTCGTCATCACCGGATTGGCAAGGAAGTTCTGCTCGCCAATCCGATCATCTTCATGGCTCAGGACCGGGAGTTGGTGGAAGAGGCCTGGCCGGGAGATATTATCGGCCTGCACAACCACGGCACCATCAAGATCGGCGATACCTTTTCCGAAAAGGAGCCCCTCAAGTTTACCGGCATCCCCAGCTTCGCCCCTGAACACTTTCGGCGAGTGCGCTTGAAGTCGCCCCTGCGAGCGAAACAGCTACAGAAAGGCCTGACTCAGTTGGCCGAGGAAGGGGCGGTTCAACTTTTTCGCCCCCTGCTCGGGAACGATTTCATTTTGGGCGCGGTCGGAGTGCTGCAATTCGATGTGACCATGGCGCGGCTCAAAGCCGAATACAGCGTCGACGCTGTCTATGAGGGGGTCGATTACGCCACCGCTCGCTGGGTAAGCTGCGCCGATCCGAAGCGGCTGGTGGCTTTCGAAAAGACGAATCAAGCAAATTTGGCGATGGATGCGGAAGGGAACCTGACCTATCTGGCCGCGAGCGAATGGCGTCTCGGTTTTGTCGCTGAACAGTGGCCGGACATCAGCTTTTTAAAAACTCGTGAACACGACTAATTTTGCATAGCAACCACTCAAACAAACGGTAGATTCTCAAGTGGTTGATTTTTATAAGGAGGCGACATGCAGGAGATCAATAGGATTCTCGTTGTCAGCAGGATAACCAAGAACTGCCAGGAGAGCCTTAAATACGCGATTGCCCTGGCATGGAAATACAGTGCAGAACTCTTCGTTCTCCATATCGGTCCTGATCCTCTTGAATTACAGGAGCTGGAATCATCGACCGTCTGTTCTAATGAGGAGCTCGCGGATGCCTTTGTGAACGCAAAGTCTACCCTGGACGGGATTCTCCGGTGTGTCAGAGTGGGAGGACTGAGCGTCACGGAAATGATAAAGGAGGGTAACCCGGTTGAAGAAATCATGAAGGCCATCGGCGACAAAGAAATCGATTGTCTTGTTCTCCGGCATCCTGATGAGACCCGTCTTGATCACTTCTTGTTCGACCGTATCAACGAAGAGCTAAACCGACAAAGGCCCTGCTTGATCATGTTTAAAGAAATACAACTCTAAAGAACAATAGCCTGACGGTGTTCCAGATCGAAGAAGTCGTGACGCCGATGATTTTGGCAACGTCTTTCTGGTACAAACCGAGTTTAAGACGGCGACGATGGAGTGGTCGCTGGGTACCGCCTCCTCAAACTCGGCACCGAGCGCCTCGGACTCTTCTCCCTTAGCTCCTCGCGCATCATCAATATCGCCCGCACCATCGCCACGACCGCTCCGAGCAGATCCGTGAACAACATCTTTTCGAGGCGATCCACCGGGGCCTCGTCAGCCGGATGGGACAGTAAATTAAAGACGGCGTATCTTTGGCCGCCATCATGTGCCGATATAGGGTGGTGTGTTATAAAAAACCGGCGGATGTGAGATATCTATTCGTGGCAATCGCTGGCCCGAAGATGTTTTGGCAATAAGCCTTGAGATCACAAATTGTATCAATATCCTGCAAGACCTTCAGCAAGGTGACTCGTAAACAACTTACTTCACACTTTTCGAGGGTTGTTCGTAGAACCTGCTCAGTGCTCCAAGGGATGTCTTGAAACAGAGCTGGATGATACGCTCCTTGTTGTAAACCAATCAGGCAGTACCCGCCGTCAGCAGCCGGAGCAAAAACGGCATCATGATTTTGGAGAGCGACGGATGCCGAAATGATGATACTGGAATCGAGACCTGGAATATCACTCCCGATTAGAATGACTTTCTCGACCTTATTTGCAAAGCAGTGTTCAAAGGCTGCGGACATCCTCTCCCCGATATTTTCACCTCGTTGCGCAACGATGCCGTCCGCAGCTTGTCGCCAGTTGTCCGGCAATTCGCTTTGATCGTCCCCATCATGAAAGAGATAAATTGAGTAACCGCAGGCCTTGATATTGTGCAGAATGTCATTGACCATGGCTCGATAAAGGTGGCAGGCACCTTCATTGCCAAGATTGACAGCAAGACGGGTCTTCACCCGACCGGGGATAGGAACCCGCACAAATAAAGCGACAACAATAGGCTGGCTGTACAAAGGAAACGATGGTGGTATGTTCATGTCTAGCGCTCTCGATTTACGGACGCAATGCGCCGGTACAACTGGAACCTTCGCCAGCGGTGCAACAATAACAATGCTCGGACAAGAGGATCTTTTTGCCATTGATGCCGCTGTCATCCAGTTCTGAAAGATAGATTTCCGAACCATCGGCAGTAGTGATAGCCATGCCGAGAGCCTGATTGAAATCGCAATTATAGAGTTTCCCTTGCCAATCGACACTGATCAGGCTGCGGCACATGATATTTCCCGCAGCGTCAGGATTGAAACGACCTGCGAGTAGTTCCAGGTATTTTGTATAGGTGCCGCTGGCTTCGAGATGCTCGCGAAAACGGCCGATCGGCGCATTAGTGATCGTGAAGAGGTGGTTGAAGGTGATTCCGTGCCGAACCAATAGCTCTTCTTTGTAGGTCGCTTCCAGGTCATGTTGCCGGCCGGGGATAAAATCTCCCCCAGGGTTGTAAACGAGATTCAACTCCAGCTCGCGCCCATAACCGAGGGTGTTCAGTTCCTTTAAAACCTCAATACTCTTCCGATAGACCCCGTGGCCGCGCTGCCCGTCGACGTTCTCTTCGAGATAACAGGGGAGGGAGCCGATGATCGTCAGTTCATGCTCCCGGCAAAACTCCGGCAACCACTCCCACCCTGGTTCGGCCATAATCGCCAGATTGCTGCGCAGCAGTCGGTGCGGCGTCAAACCCTTTGTCTTTTCGATGAGAGCGCGAAAGTTCGGATTCATCTCCGGGCATCCGCCGGTGATATCGAGGGTGAGGGGGGGGTGCCGGGCAAGGAAGGTTGTTATCTGGTCGATGACTTCAAGCCCCATGACTTCCGTACCACGACTGGACGCGTCAACATGACAGTGGTGGCAGTGCAGATTACAGAGATTGCCGAGATTGATCTGAAGGGTCTGCAAGCCTGCAAAGGTTTCAAACTCGGGATTAACGGCCTGTAGACGATCTTTGAATATAGGGACCATGTTTTTAACTTTCTCTCCAATTTTTATGGTTTAGCGAGCTTTTGAGAATGAGTTGTTATTTTATCACATCCTGTGATGATGCGGGCTCAGCGTCGGCGGGACACTCACTTTCTCCAGTCCGCCGCCGTCAATCTGGCCAGAGGGGCGAGCCGTTCCAGGTCTCTGATTAACTGGCGGGCCAGTCGTTTGACTGTTCAAGTAGCACCTCTTTTCTCATGAGGGGGAATCAGCGATTGTTGAGATCATCAATTTTTGGATTTCATGCCACCCTATTGCTGCGGCACCCATAATCGCACTGCTTCCATTCTGTATCTCTGAGCGCAGTAGTCGAACTTTCCCCCGATAGGGTGAGAACAAAAAACTTTCCAAATAATGTTGTGCCGGCGCCAATAAAAGATCTCCGGCGGTCGCTAAGCCGCCAAACAGGAAAATCGCCTCGGGACCGGTATGGGCAACAGCGTCGGCCAGTTTCATTCCGAGAATTCGGGCGGTCTTATCGAAGGCGGTCAAGGCAATGTTGTCTCCCGTGCGCGCGGCTTCGTAGACATCTTTTGCGGTTAATTGCTGGTAGCTCCGATCACGTAAAGGACTGGCGTCCCGTTGTTCCGCCAACAGAGAAAAGACCGTCCGACAAAGTCCGGTGGCAGAGACATAGGTTTCAAGGCACCCCTGTTTTCCGCACCCACAGTGGCGGCCATCGGGATCAACAACGGTATGTCCCAGTTCCCCGGCAAAACCATTCGCGCCATAGACCAATTCACCATTGGTGACGATGCCGCTGCCAAGACCGGTCCCCAGGGTTATGACAATGAAGTCCTTCATATAACGAGCGCCGCCAAAGTACATTTCACCTAGCGCCGCTGCATTGGCATCGTTGGTGATAGCCACGGGTAGATCGTAGTAGCCATGGAACATCTCTACCAGATTCGCCGATGCTCCCCAGTTCAGATTCGGTGGATTCTCGACTGTCCCCCGGAGATAGTTGGCATTGGGGGCGCCGATGCCGATCCCTTTCCACTGGAGATCGGGCGGAAGCTCCGCTCGCATCTTTTCGATCTCTGCATGGAGGCGGGCGACCAGCGTTTTTGCTGGTTGTTGCGACTGTGTCGGGATCACCGCATCGGCAAGGAGTCTCCCTTTTTTGTCGACGAAGGCGAAGGCGGTCGTCGTGCCGCCGATGTCGATACCTAGAACGATCTCGTTATGATTCATCATCTCTCCCGTTGCGAATCTTTAAGGTGTTTAATCCGCTACAGTTTCCACCATGCCTCCAGGGTGCAGGCCACAGACCAGGCCTGAGCCGGGCAGCCCCGCGGATGGTGTGGTGGTGCGCCATCAAAGATTTCGCTGATGGTACCGAGACCGACATCGTGCAGATGAAAACGAATGCCACCCAATAGCTCCTGCGCCTGCCGTGTATCACCACTCACCCGTTGCAATGCCACTGCATAGTGACCAAGGAGCCAACCCCACACCGGTCCTTGGTGATAGGCGCTGTCCCGTTCCCAGGCACCACCTAAGTAATGTGAACGATAATCCGGGTGGGAAGGGGCCAGACTGCGGAGTCCAAAAGTGCAGAGCAGGTGACTTTGACAGACCGCCACGACGCTCTTCTGCGCCTCCGCTTCAAGGGGAGAATAATGCAAACTGACCGCCAGGATCTGGTTGGGGCGGATGCTCTGGTCGTTGCTGTCGGGACCATCGAGCACATCAAGGAGCCCTTCGCCATCTTCCCTGGCAAATCGTTGGAACCCGGCCCGCGCTGTTGCTGCGAGTAAGTGGTATTGCGGCGCCGGGAGTTCAAGCAACTCGGCAAGAGCGGCCATGGTGCAGAGGGCGTTGTGCCAGAGGGCGTTGATTTCAACCGGTTTGCCGATACGCGGCGTAAAGACAGTGTCACCGACCTTGGCATCCATCCAGGTCAACTGCACCCCCGGTTCTCCGGCGAAGATCAAGCCGTCAGCCAAATCCATGTGAATACCGTAGCGGGTCCCCTTCTGGTAGGAATGGACAATCTCCTTCAGGGCGGGAAACGCACGACGGCATGCGTCCACGTCACCGGTCGTTTCAACATAGGCCCGCCAAGCCTCGATATACCAGAGCGCTGCATCGACGGTGTTGAAGTCCGGAAGATCGCCAATCCCTGGAAAGACGTTCGGCAACATGCCTTGATCGATAAACCGGGCAAAAGTTTCGAGAATATGCAGCGCCGCGCCGTGGCGGCCGGTCGCCAGGGTCAGCCCCGGCAGGGCGATCATGGTGTCGCGCCCCCAGTCACCAAACCAGGGATAGCCGGCAATGATCGATTCACCCTCGGGATTTCCCGGTAGGGGGCGGGCAAAGAGAAAGCTGTCTGCCGCCAAAGTCAGTTGCCGTATCCACTCGGGAGCATTCTTTGTTGCCGGATTATAGTTTTCGGCACCCGCCAGCACGTCTACATCGGCAGAACGAAATCGCTGCAACGACGCATCCAGATCCGGTTCAGCATTCTCGTCCAGCGAGAAAATAACCCCGCTCCACTCCCCGGGCCGCAAAGTAAAGAATGCCTCTCCTGGCGAAAAATGGCTGTCGCGATCCGGTAAGCCGCGTTCTCGCTCCACTGGAAGATCAAACCCTTCGACCCAGGCATGCTCAGCGCGCACGGACCCTTTCCAGGTTTTGATATAGAGGGATGTCTCCCCCGGATGGACTAGCCGCAGTCCCTGGCTGGTCTCTTCCACGCTCGGGTCGAAACTGCGGGGAACTGTTCGGCCATGATGGTCGCGAAAGTTGGTCAGGAGGCGAATTTTCAGCATCGCTTCCGCCGGTTGCAGAATATCTGCTTCCAGACGGTACGCGACGCAGGTCGTGTGCGCTCCCGGTTCCAGCCAGATCCGCATCTCCAAGCGGTGACCACTGCAGCGAAATTTCCAGACCGGCATCCGCCCTTCAAGACGGAAAGATTCCAGGAACTGGTGCCCGACCGGGTCAACCACTCCGCTGCTCCAGCGGTTGGTGAAGAGTGGCCACTCCCGGCCAGCGGTATCGATCAAGGTGGCATCGGCCTTGGCCGCTAGGAGCATGCGCCCCAACGGCGGCTGGATCGGAGCAATCAACAGGCCGTGGTAGCAACGGGTAAGTGTGCCGGCTATTGTTCCGCTCGCATAACCGCCAAGACCGTTTGACAGCCACCATTCGCGACGCTCTGCTTGCGCGATATCGCCACAGATTTCGCGTCCGAAGGCTATTTCGTTAGGGAGTTGCTCTGCCATCGTATGCTTTTTAAGATCATATGCCACGGCAGATTCTCGATTCATCCAACAAACTCGCCGCCGCATGATCCGCCCACCAGCGCAGGTCGCCGGACCGGGGACGGATCAGTTGCGCCGGGTACGATATTGCTTCGGTCGGTGGATTCAAGATCTTTGCCAGCACCGTTGCTTTGCCTCCTCCCGCCACCAGAAAGAGGACAACTGCCGCTTGGTTGATGATCGGCGTGGTCAGGGTAATCCGGCTGAAGTCCTCCTCGCGACGGCGGGTGACGGCGGTCCAGTTCACCTGTTCTTCCAGAGCTGCTGAGCCGGGGAGCAGAGAGGCGGTGTGGCCGTCATCCCCGAGGCCCAGGAGCGCCAGGTCAAAGCACGGCACTGCTCCGGCAAAGAAATCGATCAGCTCGGCCTGATAGCGATCGGCAGAGAGTTGCGGCGATCGGTCACAGCGGATGGGATGGATCTGCTCCGGCCGTAAGGGCAGATGGTCGAGGAGCGCTTTCTGCGCCATTGCGGCATTACTGCGGGGGTCATCGATAGGGACGCAACGTTCATCTCCCCAGAAGAAATGGACATCCCACCAGGGAATCTGGCGGCGATGGGGGTCCTGTGCCAGGAGTTGATAAGTGCGGCGCGGCGTTTCGCCCCCGGCCAACAGCACCAGAAAGCGCCCGCGCGCTGCGATCGCCTGCCTCGCCTGCGCGGCGAAGAGCTCTGCCGCCGCCCATGCCAGCGCCTCCTTGTCGGCAAAAACCTTGATCACGCTTCCTCCCGACCGGCCGGGTGCAGCCAGCTATGCCCTTCGCGCGCCAGCATCAGATCCGCCGCTTCCGGCCCCCAACTGCCGGCCGGGTAGTCCGGGAAATCGGCGGGAGGGACGGCTTCCCAGGCATCGAGAATCGGTGTCACCACCTGCCAGGCACACTCCACCTGATCGGCCCGCATGAAGAGCGTGGCATCACCGCGAATCACATCGAGTAGCAGGGTCTCGTAAGCTTCGGGCGCCGGCGCCTTGAAGGCCTCACTGTAACGGAACTGCATGTCAGCAGCGCCGAGCAGCAGGCGGGTCCCCGGCTGTTTGACCTGGATGCGGGTGTCGATCCCCTCTTCCGGTTGAATTCGGATGACGATGCGGTTCGGCTGCCAGCTTTCGACGGCGGCGGAGGGAAAGAGCTGGTGCGGCGGTGACCGAAAGATGATGGTGACCTCCGAGACCTTGGACGGCAGGCGTTTGCCGGTGCGGAGATAAAAGGGGACCCCCTGCCAGCGCCAGTTGTCGATATGAAAGGTGAAAGCGGCATAGGTCTCGGTGGCGGATTCGGCCGAGACACTTGCCTCTTCCCGATAGCCCGGCACCGGGCTGCCGTGAATCGTCCCTTTGCGGTACTGGCCGCGCACGGCGACGCGATGGATTTCTTCGCTTTTTATCGGCCGGAGGGCGCGCAGGACATCGACCTTCTTGTTACGGATCTCGTCGGCGTCAAAGGAAATGGGCGGCTCCATCGCTACCAGGCAGAGGATCTGCAGGAGATGATTCTGCACCATGTCGCGCAGCGCCCCGGCATGATCGTAATAATCTCCCCGCTCTTCGACTCCGACCGTTTCGGCCACGGTAATCTGGACGTGGTCGATATAGCGCCGGTTCCAGATCGGCTCATAAAGGGAGTTGGCAAAACGGAAGGCGAGAATATTCTGAACGGTCTCCTTGCCGAGATAATGGTCGATCCGGTAGATCTGGGATTCGACAAACATGTTGCCGAGAAAGCGGTTGAGCATTTGTGCCGAGGGAAGATCGCGGCCGAACGGTTTTTCCACGACCAGTCGGTCGCGGCTGCAATCCCGGCAGACGCCTAAACGTTGCAGCATGGCTGCCGCCGGCTCCATGGTGGTGGGGGGGATGGCGAGATAGTAGATCCGGTTGGCCCTGAGTCCCCACATGCCCTCGATCTCTGCCAATCGCGCGTTGAGAGCGATTCCGGAACCTGGGTCGGCAAGATCTTCCGAGACATAGGAGATCGTTTCGGCAAAACGATCCCAGAGGGATTCATCGATCACCCCCCGCCGCGAGAACTGATCAACGCCGATGCGAATCTTGGCACGGAAACCCGCACTTTCAACATTCTTGCGCGCCACGCCGATAATCGCAAACTGTTCCGGGAGATGCCCATCGAGGAGCAGGTTGTAAAGGGCCGGGATGAGCTTGCGCCAGGCAAGATCGCCACCGGCGCCGAAGATGACCATGATCGTCGGGGCAAGAACGGAACGTTTCGGCATTCTACTCCCCTTTCTTGCGGGATTTTTCTTGATGGCCACCGAACTGGTAGCGCATGGCCGAGAGGAGTTTATTGCCAAAGTCTCCCTCACCACGAGAACTGAAGCGCTGGTACAGGGCGGCGCTGAGGACCGGCGCCGGCACCCCGGCATCGATGGCGGCATTAATCGTCCAACGCCCTTCGCCGGAATCAGAGACCCGCCCGGCAAAGCCATCGAGGGTCGGATTGGCTGCGAAGGATTGGGCGCTGAGATCGAGGAGCCAGGAGGAAACGACACTCCCGCGCCGCCAGAGTTCCGAGATGTCGGCCAGATTGAGGTCGTAGCGGAAGTGCTCGGGGTGGCGCAGCGGCGTCGTTTCGGCATCGATTTCCCGCCCGGCGCTGCCGACATTGGCATGGTGGAGAAGGTTGAACCCTTCGGCGTAGGCCGCCATCAAGCCATATTCGATGCCGTTATGGACCATCTTGACAAAGTGTCCGGCGCCACTCGGGCCGCAGTGCAGATAGCCTTGTTCCGCCGTCGTCTCCCCGCCGCTCCGTCCGGGCGTTGCCGGTGCGGCTCCACTCCCCGGTGCCAGGGTGGCAAAGATCGGATCGAGATGCTGCACCGTCTCACCTTCGCCGCCGATCATCAGGCAGTAACCGCGCTCCCGCCCCCAGACCCCGCCGCTCGTCCCGACATCGAGGTAGTGAATCCCCTGGGCGCTTAACTCGCCACTGCGGCGGATATCATCGTGGTAGTGAGAGTTGCCGCCGTCGATGAGGATGTCGCCGGCACTCAGGAGCGGTAAGAGATCAGCAATCACCCCGTCAACCGCCGCCGCCGGGATCATCAGCCAGACCACTCGGGGGAGAGTCAGTCGGGAGATGAAAGCGGTGAGTTCATCACACCCCTGCGCCCCTTCCGCGACGAGGGCATTCACCACCACTGTATTACGGTCGTACACTACACATTCCTGTCCACCTTTGAGCAGGCGCCGCACCATATCGCCCCCCATGCGGCCAATTCCGATCATTCCGATTTGCATGGCGTATCTCCTTTGATCCGGATAAGGACTCTGTTGGTTGCTATTTGCCTGGGTACTGCCGCATCAGCAGATTCGCCACCAATGCCGTCCAGCCGGTCTGGTGCGCAGCGCCCAGGCCCTGGCCGGTTTCGCCATGGAAATATTCGTGGAACTTCAGCAGGTCACGCCAGTGGGGATCGTGCTGAAAGGGGCTTTCTGGCGGGAAGATGGGCCGCACTCCTTCGTGGTCACGACGAAATGTGGCAACCAGCATTGCGGCAAGTTTCTCCGCCGCCACCCCGAGAGTGACAGGCTCATTGCCGCAGGCAGGGGCCGCGATCGTGAAGGTATCCCCCAGATAACGATGGAAACGGTCCAGGGCGCCGACCAGCATGAAGTTAAGCGGCATCCAGACCGGCCCGCGCCAGTTGGAGTTGCCGCCAAAGAGGCCGGAGAGTGACTCGCCCGGTTCATAGCCGATCTGAATTGTTCCCAAACCGGGGATATTCCCTAACTCCTGCTGGTGGCTATGCACCTTACTCAAGCTGCGAATCCCGTGTGGCGAGAGAAACTGTTCCTGGTCAAGAATCCGTTCGATGATACTGGCGAGGTGGGCCGGTTGCGTCAGGGTAAAGAGGTGATCACCGTGCGCATTCGCCGTGTGAGGACAGGCACAGACCATCTTTCCATCATAGAAACCTCCCATATGGCTTTCCAGAAATTTGCGGTAACGGGGGAGTCTTTCCAGACTTTCCTCTCCGACGATTTCACTGCCGAAGAGTGGAATCAAACCGACCCAGGAGTAGACCGGAAGATGGTATGTTCCCTGTGGGGTTTCCAATGCATCCTTGAAAAATTGGTCATTGCTGTCCCACAGGGCCACCCCTTTTTCGTTGTAGCCGTGCGATGCTGAAGCAATGGCGAAAAATTGACTGTGGATCTGAATCGCCATCTCTTCGTAGGAAGGATCATCCTGGGCCAACTCCAGGGCAATGACGGTCAGATTGAGGGCGAACATCGCCATCCAGCCGGTGGCATCGGCTTGCTTGAGACTGTAACCGCCCGGGAGCGGCTGCGAACGGTCATAGACCGAGATATTGTCCAGCCCCATGAAGCCGCCCTCGAAGACGCCACGGCTCTCTCCGTCCTTCCGGTTCAGCCACCAGCCATAATTAAGGATGAGTTTGTTGAAAATGCGCAGGAGAAAGCTGCGGTCGCCACTGCCGCGCTGCTCTTTTTCAATACGGAAACATTCCAGAGCGGCAAAGGCCTGCACCGGGGGATTGACATCGCCCAGGGCCCATTCGTAGGCGGGAATCTGGCCATTGGGATGGAGATAGCGATCAGAGAGGAGGAGTTCCAGTTGCTCCTTGGCAAAATCGACATCGATCAGTGCCATGGCAATCGCATGAAAGGCGAGATCCCAGGCCGCAAACCAGGGGTATTCCCAAGTATCGGGCATGGAGATGATATCGGCGGAGGCAAGATGTCTCCAGCCGGCATTGCGGCCGTCTTTTCTGATCTCAGGGGGAGAAAGCTCATCTCCTTTGAGCCAGCGGGCGACGTCATAGTGATAGAATTGTTTGCTCCAGACCAGCCCGGCCAGCGCTTGCCGGTGAATTGCGGCATCCTCTTGCTTCGCCGCCGGCAGGAGGTCACGATAGAAGTTGTCCGCTTCGGCACTACGTTCCGCCAGGATTGTGTCAAATTTCTTGAAAGGTCTGAACTCGGCAAACGGCAGGTGATAGCGCGGCGTGGTCAGCAGCAGATCGATCTGCGCCGACTCTCCCGCTGCGATTTCCAGCGTGCTCCAGGCCGCAAATTTGCTCCCCGTCGAGACAGGATTGACCGCCCCGGAATCGTTGTTGACCACCCGCCGGTGAAAAGCGTCTTTGGTAAAGGGCGAGGGGCTCGGAACGCCCCAGAGTCGCTCACTGTTACTTTCATTGTCGGTGAACAGGAGTTCGGCCGGCGCGTTGCCATAGAGATGGTACTCTCCCAGGGTGGGATGTTGCGCCTTCACTCCCCAGGCAGCACCGCTAGGTGTTTCCATGCGGCTGATCGCCGGCAGTTCACTAGCATCTGGCTCCCACGACCAGCTATTGCGAAACCAGAGGGTCGGCAGCAGATGCAGTATTGCCTGCTCCGGCCCTCGATTGTGAACGATGATGCGCAGTTGGATCGACTCAGGGTCGGCCTTGGCATAAGTCAGCTCAACATCCCAGTAGCGGCTCTCGGCAAAGACCCCGCTGTCGAGAAGGGTAAAAGGCGGCTCTTGGCGGCTCCGCTGGCGGTTTTCATCGACGAGGCGTTGATAGGGATATTCCGCCTGCGGATATTTGTAGAGATAACGCAGCAAGCTGTGGCTGGGGGTGCCATCCAGATAGAAATACTCCTCCTTGACATCCTCGCCATGGTTCCCTTGACTGCCGGTCAGCCCGAAGGCGCGTTCCTTGAGGATCGGGTCACGGCCGTTCCAGAGCGCCAGGGCGAGACAGAGGCGCTGCTCGTTGTCGGAGATCCCGCCCAGTCCATCCTCATTCCAGCGGTAGGCGCGAGAGCGGGCCTGATCGTGATCGAAGTCGTCCCAGGCGGTGCCATGGGGGCTGTAATCCTCCCGCACTGTCCCCCAGGCGCGCTCGGCCAGATACGGGCCCCAGAGCCGCCAGTCTTCTTCTCCCAGTTGCTGTTTGTTCAGACGCTTTTGTTCGTTATTCATTCGATGACCTTCCCTGCAAGCTTCAGCGAACTGTTTCCTGATACTTCCTCACAGCTTTTAGCAGCTCATTGCCATCGAGTC
>JACUTW010000029.1 GCA_014859605.1 Desulfuromonadales bacterium | reverse complement strand
ACGTGACGCTCTCTGAGCATTAGCTTGGCATTCATGTTGGCAAGAATAACAACAAGGGAATGTGTTGTCAATTACGACAACACATTCCCTTGTTGTTTAGTACAGATTGCAGAAGAAGTCCGGCGATGTCGGATTAAATGCAGAAAATTCAGCAACTCGCTGGTTTTCGACTCAGCCCTGCTCCCTCTCCCCTCTGTGGACCCGCAGGGCCTAAAGGAGAGGGCCGGGGAGAGGGGCGCTCTCTCTTCTACATCCCATCCAGAAGCTTCGCCTTCTCCTGCAGATAAACCTCTTCCGTCAGTTCTTTCCGCTCAAAACGCTTCTTCAATACCCGTAACTCTTCCTCAATCCCGGCCGCCTTCGTGACCGGCCGGCTCTCGAGCGGTGCCGCCTTCTCACCGAGGAGTCGCGTAGCTTCGGAGCGGATGTCGATCAAATCCATCTTCAACTCGGCGTTACCGTACCAATGGGCATAAGCGGGATTCTGATGATAAGCACCCTTTACGGCTTTCGCCCAATCGTACTTCTTCATCTTGAAGAGGAGGCGTTCGATCGCCGAGGTGTCTTCGTAAAGGAGCTGGCTGTCGGTCACCAGAGTCGGCCCGCTCAAAGGATGGGGCGGACGATCGGCGGGCATCGGCTGCAGTTTGCCGCGATCATAGAGATCCCAGACGATCTTATCCGCTGTCGCCGTCAGCGCCGTACTCTGGACCCGGACCGCATCAGCGGCGGTCAACTCCCGTTGCGCCAAGCCCTTTGCATGACATTCGCTGCAGATGGTCAACATCTGCTGGCGCTTCTCGCTGTAAACCGGCTCCGGGAAGGGGACGCCGCCGGGGGTAGCGGTGATACCGAAAGAGACGTTGTGGGTCCCTTTGCTCATGTGGCAGCGCTGGCAGTCCGGAGCCCGCTCTGCTCCGATCACCGGATAAAGGGTACCGTGTTGTGATGTCTGCCACATCTCCCACTGCGGATGATCTGGCCCCATATGACACTTGGCGCAGACGCCGGGATCGCGAACGATCTTCGCATCGGTCATGTGGCCGGTGTGACAGGAAGCGCAACTCGACTCGACGCGATGACAGCGATTACAGCCGATCTCGCGCATCTCGGCACTTTGCATCTGGAACCGGGCACACTGGACTGTCGTCTTCGGCAGAGTGCTCCCCTCTTCGTGACAGAAGCGACACTCGGCGGGATTACGACTGGTGAGATTGCGGGTGCAGCCCCAACCGGAATGGAGACCCATGCCATGCCGGCTGGCTGAATGCTCATGAAAAGCCTGCTCGTGGCATTTACCGCAAACGGTTGCCGGCACCAAGCCTTCACCACGGAGCATGGCGGCATGGTCGCTGCCATGGCATTCAACACAAGTGACTTTGTCCCCATGCGCACTACTCTGCCACAGGGCCACGGTGGCCGGCGTCTTGCCCTGGTGACAACTCAAACAGTCATCTGCGGCAATGGCGATATTTGCAAAAAGAAACAACGCCGTTAGCAGACCAAGGAGACAACTTATCTTCAAAAGTTTCATCTCAATTATCCTTTCATTTCCCGACTTGCTCGACATATTCCCGCACATCAATCAAACCCTCGGCGCGCCACTTACGTAACAAAAGGAGCCGATCCGAAGCAGGTGCCGGCGTTTCAGGTTGCGCGACGGAAAGTCCACTCAGCTGGTAAAGTCGTTTGTTATCGCGCAGCAGGACGCGACCGTCCGCCAGGAAAGCGACCGGTTCCGCCGTCGCAGCAAAGCTCATCACTATTTGTCCGTCGCGCTGGAGCAAGTCGTTATCCGCCCAAAGAATTTCGCCGGCGGGAGAAGCCGCGAGTTGCTGACCGGACCGGGACAGTCGCTGCTTCTCCTTCTCACTCCAGGGGTCGACAATTCGGACCATCATCCCGTCGCCATAAGCGACCGCCTCCCCGCCATCGAGATAGATGGCCGCACCGCGCAACTTCGGCAGTTTGGCAACAGTGCGTTCACTCCTCGTTTCGAGATGACGGAGGACCACAGCGATGTAAGGATCAAACGCCGGAGGATCGTGCAGTCGTAAAAACAGAATTTCATCGCCATACGGCGAAAGTTGCGGGCGCAACGTTGCCCACAGGGTCTCTTTTTCCGCCAGTGTCGAACGATCGAGAGTGACATCGTTCAACAACTCTTCAATCGGCGCCTGTTTGCCGTCCCAGCGCAGTAAGCGACTGCGCAGATTACCACCGAAACGAAAAGTTTCGACCGTCGTGACAAAAGCCAACCACTCACCTTGCCGGCTCAACAGAGCTTCGCAGCGGCCGGAGAAAGAGATTTCCGCCAGAACCTTGCCGTTGCTCGTTGCAATTCGTTGCAAACGGCTGCCGTCAGCAGCAAGAAAGGCCGCTGCCAACTCGCTCCCATCCGGATTAAAGGCGAGCGCGACAGGCTTTTCTGTGCTCAGCTTCTTCTCCACGCCACTCACCAAAGAGCGGAGCAACAGACCGTCCCGACGGACCAGCGCCAGCACAGATCCGTCGGGACTGACGACAACCGGACTCTGCGGCAACAGTTTCTCCGCGACGGTCTGTATTGTCAGACCAGGAGGGAGCGGCAATTCTACCGGGGGGGTTGCGAGACAACCGGAGAAGATAAAGGCAAGAAGAGAGACGCTGACTGTGCAGCGACGGAGGGAAAATGTCGACATAAGCAGTACAACCGTTCGTGAGGGCAGAAGGTTAGCAATCAACCGGCAAAGCGCTCGGCGAGATCGCTGAGGCGCTCGGCATCGAGAATGACGATGGTCTTCCCTTCAACACGAATCAACCCTTCATCGCTGAGCTTGCGAAAGGTACGGGACAGGGTTTCACTGACAGTGCCGAGTCGGGAGGCGATGGCTGACTTGGATGTCGGAAGTTCTACCGCGCCGTTGCGTTCGTTATTGAGATCAAGGAGGTAGCGGGCCAAACGGGAGGGGACGTCACGGAAGGTGAGTTCTTCGATCTGACCGGCAAAGAGACGAAGAAAACGCGATAAGCCGCCAATCATATTGATGGCGATCCGCCCTTGTGCGGTGAGAAGGTCAAGGAAATCACGCTTGGGGAAGAAGATCAGCGTCGACTTCTCCAGCGGTTCGGCACTCGCCGGATAAAGCCCGTCAGCAAAGATCGCCGCCTCGGCAAAGTTGCCGCCCGGTTGCACGACATGGAGGATGCGCTCTTTCCCTTCCGGAGAGAGTTTGTAGACCTTCACCCGACCGGCGGCGACGATGTAAAAACCCTGGGCTATCTCCCCTTCGTCAAAAAGGACTTCGCCACGGTCGTAATCCCTGACCTTGCAGATGCGCAGGATAGCAGCGATATCTTCATCGGTGGTGCCGGCAAAGAGCGGGGATTGACGGAGAATCTTCGGCAGATCCATTTTATCGAGCTCCTTATTTCAAGTGATAGGAAGGAACGAATCACAAACGTTGATTAAATTCGGCGGTATAAGGTCACCAGCGTTGCGCCCCAACCGCCGCCACTGCCATCGGCGAGTGCAAAATGCGCCACGAGCGGCAGACGCGCCAGAATGGCATGCACCGAACGTTGCAGGATACCATGCCCCTTGCCGTGAATGATGCGCACCTCAAAGATACCACGCTCGGCACAGAGGGCGAGATAATCGGGGATCAAGGTTTTACAATCCTTGGGCGCAAAAGCATGGAGATCGAGACAGCCATCGATCGGCAATTCGACAACATCCGGAAGCTCTTCTTCTTGAGACATCATGCCTGCTTCGCGGTATAGGGCTGGGTTCTGCTGACATTGATCATGGCCGGCGGCACCACCCCGCCGGAAACGATGATCTTCATCGCTTCCTCAACCCCGAAGGGCGCCGGAAAGACCTTCGCAGCCTCAACATAAAGGATAAAACCCGAGGTTGGATTCGGCGCTGTCGGTACAAAGACACTGAGAAAACGCTCCTGATCCGATGAGGAGAGACTGTTGGTCTGAAAACCGATGGCATAACTCCCCGACGTCGGAAACTCGACAAAGACTGCGCGCCGCTCGTCATGGTCACTGCTCGAAAAGACTTTTGTCACCTGTTTGGAGGAAGAATAGATCGATTTCACCAAGGGGATCCGGCAAAGGAGATCCTCCGAAAGGGCCAAGAGGCGGCGGCCGAAAAAGTTGGCGGCCAACACACCGGTGAAATAGATCACTAAAAGACCGGCGATGACCCCGAGGCCGGGGATGTATTCACTATTGACATAGAAAATACGCAAAACCCTGGCTATTAACGGTCCGAGAAAGCCATCGGCGAGATTAAAAAGGAATTTAAGAATGAAGATGGTCAGGCCGAGGGGAATAACGATGAGGAGTCCCGCCATCAACCTGGTCTTGAGGTGGTGAAGGAAGCCGCGCTTGACTGGTTTTTCAATAAAATCTTCTGCCACGTGAGTCACTCCTGAATTAAGCTTTGAACCCTAATTGTGTTCGCGGGATTATGGCAGAAGCAGAAAAAAATCGCCACAAACAAGACGGGGTCCAAAGTGCGGACCCCGACTTGTCATTACATGATTTTTACCGGTTATAACGCTACTTGGCAGCAGGTGCCATCGCAGCGGTCAGGAGATCAGTCCCTTTCTTTGCGGCAACGATCGCATCGAAGAGACTGGTCTGAGCCAATTGGGGGTTGTGCCAGCCGTCGCTGTTTTCAGCCGTCCACCACTCCCAAAGGACATGGGCAATTTCATGCTGCTGCCGCGCCTGGGCAAGAACTTCTTCCTTGACGCCTTTTCCCTTGGCTTTAGCATAGGTGTCGATCAATTGACCAATAGCAGCTTCCGCTTCACGCATCTTGCCGCGGGTGTAGTTCTGCACCGCCTGGATCTGATAGAGCTTCTCTTCGACGCTCGATTTCGGATGACAACCGAGACAGCTCTCCTTGACGTGGTGCTTGGGACGGACGACCTGATGGCTGCTGAAGGTCTTGCCGGCCTTGTTCTTCTCTTTCGGCATGTGGCAGTCCGAACAACCGACCCCGGCGAGATCATGCACGCTCCCCCAGTAGGTCTCCATTTCAGGATGCTGCAGCTTGATCAAACGTGCCCCGGTGACGGCATGTTTAAAATCGCGGAATTTAAGTTTGTCATAATGAGCGAGGAGGTCGAGGGCATTCTTCATCGGGAAGTGATTGGCACGGCGATCCGCCATCGTCACCTTGTCGCCACTCTCGGGCTCAAAACCGCCGTTACAATTGTATTCGACATGGCACTGACCGCAGAGCAGGTTCGAATTCTTCTTCGAGACCAGGCCGATCTTACGGAAATCGTCACGGAAGGAGATGATTTCCACCAATCCTTTACCTTTATCGGCATCGTAAGGACGGGCACCGTCCCGCTCAATGCCGTCGATGAGCGCATCGCGAACGATACGCGGCTTGGCGGCATGCGGATCGTGACAGCCGATACAACCGACCGGATTATGGACATCTTTGATCAATTCATTAACGTCAGAGGTACGATCCCATTTCGCTTTGGGATCCTTATCCCCCATATGTTTCCAGGTCAGGGTCAAATCGTTGGTTTTGCATTGCAGACAGACCGGATTACCAGCGGAAGCGGAGACTTCTTTGGGATAGGTTTTACCAGTATCGGTGAGGACATCCCAGGTCCGGCCGGGACGGGTGTAACCGAACATATCCTTGAACTGATAACGACCGGAAGCGAAACGATCGACGCTAAGTTGGTCAACGACCATGAAAGCATGACTGCGTGGCTCGTTATGCTCCTTGGTAAAGCCATGTGGGGCGAGAAGTTTATCCTGCATCGGCGAACGACCCGCCGGATCGCCCTTCTCTTTACGCGCCTGCGCATCCCAGTTGACGCGATAGAAACTTTCATACTGATCTTTATGACACTTGCCGCAAGTAGAGAGTTCGAGACTGGTCACCGGTTTGACCGCGTCATCTTTCAGATGATCAGCAAGGCCGGAATGGCAGGTCTCGCAGGCGAGTTTGCCATGGGTCGAGCCGCTGTAAAGCTTTTTTACCTCGGCATGACAGGAGAAACAATCGTTTTTGTTGGCGCCCTTGGCGGCTTGCGACAGCCCCGGCAAACCACTTGTGAGCAGGATTGCCGCCGCCAGCGACAGAGTCCACATCCTCTTGCGCATCATCTTTCCTCCTTCTTCATGAATGACCGAACAATCGTCCGGTCGTAGTTGAGAGAGTGGTGACAGAGGTCCGGGGATTCCGCCATCCCAGGATCACCACCACCAATAATAAAATTTCTCAAACTTTAACAGAGGCTAAGGAAATTGCTATTGACGTAAGTCAATTTTTAAAAAATCGGGAAACGGGCGGGGGGCACACAAAGGAGGACGAGAGGGAAGTGGAAAATGACGAAAACAGGGGATTGCTTAGGGAATGGCGCAATCAGCAGGATCGCCCTGCAACTTGGCGAGAGCATGCCCCAGCGCCGGCAGGAGAATGGTGAGATTTTCGCTCGCCCCTTTGGGACTGCCGGGGAGATTGATGATCAGGGTCGACCCGCGGATACCGACCACGGCGCGGGAGAGCATGGCATGGGGAGTCTTGAGCAGGCTGGCGGCGCGCATGGCTTCGGCCATGCCGGGAACGAGGCGATCGACAACCCGCAGCGTCGCCTCGGGGGTGACGTCACGGGGTGAAAGGCCGGTACCGCCGGTAGTGAGAATGAGTTGAAGATGCTCCTGATCCGCCCAGATGCAGAGCGTGGCGGCAATGGTGGCAGCATCGTCGGGGATGATCGCTGTCTTGATGACCTCCCCGAGTTCGGCGACCAGCGTCGCCAACAGCGGACCGCTGCTATCGACCCGCTCGCCGCGAGCCCCTTTGTCCGAGAGGGTGAGGATACCGATTCGAAACATCATACGCCCGACTCAACAACGATGACCGCATCATCCTTGCTGACCAGGCCGCCGCGCAGCACCCGGGCAAAGATTCCTTCGCGCGGCATGACGCAATCGCCGACTTGATGGTAAATAGCGCAATGCTGATGGCACTCTTTGCCGATCTGGGTCACTTCGAGGAGGGCGACAGAACCGACCTGCAGATGTGTACCGATCGGCAGCGCCGGAAGATTGATGCCGACAATCGTCAGGTTTTCGGCAAAGTCACCGGCACCGACATCCAATCCGGCAGCGCGCATCTTGTCGACACTTTCATCACCCAACAGACTGATCTGGCGATGCCAGTCACCCGCATGCGCATCCCCTTGCAGTCCGAAGTTTTCGATCAAGAGCCCACGGTCGATGGCTTTTTTCCGCTCTCCCTTACGCTCGCTGATACAAACCGCCAGAATCCGTCCCTGTTCCATTCCTTTAATCCTTCCTGGTGACACCTTCAACGACCGCGCGCGGCGTGCCGCTGGCATCGAGTCCAATCCGCAATTGGATTTCAAAGGTTGTCGCGACTCCGGAGAGTTTGACCTGCACCGGAAAAATAGCGCGGGATGGATCAATAATCGTCCCGCCGGGGACAGCTTCAAGCGCAAAACGGGGTGGCGGTGGTGGCGGTGGTGGCGGTGGTGGCGGTGGTGGTGGTGGCGGTGGTGGCGGTGGTGGCGGTGGTGCAGCCTGGAGCGGTTGAGCAGAACCGCCGGGAACAGCGAGGCGATCTTCGCCCTTGCGCGCAGTGCGATAGCTGGCCCCCAACTCCTTTTCCACCTTATTGTCAGTGGAGGGGATGACCGATTCCCGCATCTTGAAAAGGATCATCTTGGCAATACTGGAAAGGGTCTGCAACACCCCGCTACCATCGTGAGCACAAGCCGAAAAGGTCGGCAACTTGCGCGGATTCAGGAAGCGATCAAGCTCTTCAACCGGCATGGCGTTGAGAAGATCCCGCTTGTTGTACTGGATCACCATCGGAATATCGTCGATGTTCTGCCCTTGCTCGGCGAGATTTTCCCGCAGGTTGGCTAGACTTTCCTGATTTGCCTGCAGCATCTCCCGCTGGGAATCGGCAACAAAGACGATTCCGTCCGCTCCCTTGAGGACCATCTTGCGCGTCGAATTGTAAAAGACCTGACCCGGGACGGTATAAAGCTGAAAACGGGTCTGATACCCCTTCACTTCGCCGAGATCGACGGGGAGAAAGTCAAAAAAGAGGGTACGATCGGTCTCTGTCGCTAAACTCAGGAGCTTGCCGCGGGTCTCCGGCCGTATTTTTTCGTGAATATATTTAATATTTGTTGTCTTGCCGCAAAGACCCGGCCCGTAATAAACAACTTTGGCGTTAATTTCCCGTTTTGCATAATTAATAAGTGCCATCGTTACTTCTTTTTCGCTTTCTCCGTCAAGACGCGACGGGCAGCGGCCACCACAACTTGCGAGACACTCTTGCTCTTGCTCAGATCTTTCAACTCTTTCAAGGTCAGAGTATCCATAAAACGCAATGCCGAGCCTACCGGCGTCTTCGGATGGCTGACCAGAGCCGAACGAACAACCGGCAGTTTCATCCAATCCTTATTCATTAAAATAATGCGGATCAACTCTTCGCTCGAGGTTTTATTCTTGGCAACGGCGAGAACCTCGCCGTCGGTGACGCGGGGATTTTTAAGGACGGCGGTATTCACCAGTTTATTCGAATCCTTGAGTAAAATCGAGCGCCATTCCTTATCCCCGGTCAGCGCCATTTTAATCTTTTCGGAAACCCCCATTTCAATCGCCAGCTGATATTTGGAAAGATTTTCGTCGTCCGGAGGCGGTGCATCCTCCTCTACAACGACCTCCGCACCATCTTCCTCATCATCAAGAGGATCTGACTCAACCGGATTAACCAGGGCGGCGCGCTCTTCTTCTGTCAACTGCGGATTGCGCAACAAAGCACTCACCGCCTCGGGCAAAGATCTCCACAACGTTTCACGATCAAAGACCAGCGAAAAGAGGCGGCGCTCGGCATGTTCCAGCAAGAAGACCACGGTCTCTTGAGGACAGGCCGGATGATCGATAATTGCCTGAAAAAGTAATGGCTCACTCCCCCGCACCTGCGCCAGGAAATGGAGAATCCGCGGCGGCAAATCAGGCAACGCCGCAACCGCCGCCAAAGATTCCGGAGGAAGTTGCCGCAGCGTGCGCACGCCAGCCGTACGAATATCTCGATCCCCGCCACAATAAAGGAAGTATAGGGCGGTGAGCAGATCTCTGCCAACCAGAGATGTCTCGCCGCGGGCAGCAGCGAGACGCTCTGCATAGGAAGCATCTTTGTTGACGATTTTAGCTACGGCGGCAGAGACCGTAATCCTTTGTGGCACTTGTGCAACCATTATCCCTCAATCAATAAGCAACGCTACAACTGCTAACGCTTGGCAACCTGCGCTGTCAGTCCGGCGGCCATGGCGCGTTTTGCGGCTTTCTCCGCCTCGGCACGACTGGCAAAAGAACCAAAACTGATCTTCTTCAAAGGCATCCGCACAGAAACCGTCTCTTCATCCGCTAATATGCCTTGTTGATGAAGTTTCTCGGCATACCGTCGGGCCTGATCGATATTTTGAAACGAACCGGCATAAAGGGCGACTTTATCCCCTTCCTGCAGAGAAAAGAGGTTGGGGATAAGGGTTGACAATTCTTGACTGCGGGCCTGTGCCGCTGCGGGATCGTTGTAAATCCCGAGGAGAAGACGGGTCATCGGCACCATACCGGAGATTGTTTGCACTTTGGGAGTGTAGCCCAGGCGACGGATCTTCTTCTCGACTTCCTGTTGATTCTCTTTGTTGGCAAAAGCACCGGCGGACAGGGTGAAGGGCTGCTTGGTCGCCGGTTCCGGCGCTTTGGCAACTGTTTCGGCAGGGGCAGGAACAACCTTCTCCGACACTGCCGGCGTTTCGGCTTGCGGGGCTTGAGCCGGGGCAGGAGCAGCCGCGACCGGAGTCTCCGGCTTCACCTCTACCGTATTCGGCGCCGCCGGTTGGACAGTAACCCTGGCCTTGACCGGCGGGGCGGGCTGAGGTGCCGGTTCAAGGGGGCCGTTAAGATAGTAATAGCCCCCAGCGCCTAGAGCCAGCAGAAGCAAGAGGATCAGAAGAAGGCTGCGCTGCGACAGCAACTGACGCAACCCATTGCGGGGCGGCTCTTCCTCCATATCTTCGTCAGCAAAACCATCATCGTCATCAAAGGGGAGTTTGTCGTCATCGTCGAAATCGAACTGAATCTCGTTTTCCGTCTCTTTTTGCCCCTCTTTAGCTGCTTTTGCCGCATCTTTCTTCTTACCGATACCAAACATAAATTCATGGTCTCCTTTAAAATGACATCAGAAGGGATAAGATCATTCCACTAGTCGCCTTTTTTCACCGCGGCGATAATCTTGGCGCTCATATGCGGGGGAACTTCATCATAATGGTCAAACTCCAGACTAAAGAGACCACGATCCGAAGTCATCGAACGCAGATCCTGTGAATATTTTAATATTTCTGCCATCGGCACCAGGACCTGCACGACCTGACTCCCCGACTGCGGTTCAACTCCGAGAATTTTACCGCGCCGCGAGTTCATGTCGCCGATGACATCTCCGATGCAGTCATCCGGAACGGTAATTTCCATACGCATCACCGGTTCGAGGAGGATCGGTGATGCCTGGGTCAAGGCCTCCTTGAAAGCCATCGATCCGGCAATTTTGAAAGCCATCTCCGACGAGTCGACGGAGTGATGGCTGCCATCATAAAGAGTGACGCGAAAATCCTGAACGGGGAATCCGGCGAGGATGCCGTGACGCATCGCTTCGTGCACCCCTTTATCGACAGCAGGAATATACTGACGGGGGACGACGCCGCCGACCACCTTGTCGACATATTCGTAGCCGGCACCGCGTGGCAGTGGTTCGAGTTCGATATGAACATCGGCAAACTGACCACGGCCGCCGGACTGCTTTTTGTGGCGATAATGCTGCTTGACCGATTTCTTGATCGTTTCCCGATAAGGAACCTTCGGCTCCTTAAGGATGACTTCGACCCCGAATTTGCGCTTGAGCTTCTCCACCGCCACCTCGACATGCACCTGCCCCATGCCGGACAGGATCATCTCTTTGGTCTCTTCATCGCGGCTGACATGCAGGGTTGGATCTTCTTCGACCAGCTTGTGCAGAGAGCTCATGATTTTGTCTTCGTCCCCCTTGCCTTTGGTGGCCAGGGCAAAGGAGATGACCGGTTTTAAGGCGAGCGGACTTTCATAAAGGATCGGCTTGGCACCGTCACACAGGGTATCACCGGTCTCGGTCTCTTTGAGTTTGGCAACGGCAACGATATCGCCAGCCTCGGCCTCGGCGAGGGGACGCTGCTTCTTTCCTTCGAGTTCGTAAAGCTGCCCGATCCGTTCCGTCACATCCTTGTTAGGATTATAGGTGATTGAATCGCTCTTCAGCGTCCCGGAATAGACACGAAAGAGGGTCAATTTGCCGGCAAAAGGATCACTGATCGTCTTGAAGACCATCGCCGAGAAGGGGTCTTGCGGGTCGGGATGACGGTGTACGACCTCACCGCTTTTCGGATTCGTCCCATACTGAAAACCACGATCCTGCGGTGAAGGAAGACAGTTGACGATAAAGTTGAGCAGATTGCGAACGCCGATATTGGCAGTCGCGCTGCCGCAGAAGACCGGAGTAAAGGCCTTGGTCAACGTCCCTTCGCGCAGCCCGAGGAGAATTTCGTCTTCGCTCAGTTCGCCGCTCTCCAGATACTTCTCCATCAGCACATCGTCCGCCTCAGCCGCCGCTTCGACAAGCAGGGTGCGCAGCCGCTCGGCCTGTTCGAGTTGCTCGGGCGGGATGTCGGTTTCGTCGTAAGTCCCCTTTTCATCAAACTTGAAGAAGCGGGCCTTCATCGTCACCAGATCGATGATCCCCCGAAAGTCATCCTGCTTGCCGACCGGCATACTCACCGCCACCGCCCGGGTCTTCAGAGTCTTTTCGACTTCATCGACAGTCTTGAGAAAGTGAGCGCGTTCGCGATCCATCTTGTTGATAAAGACGATGCGCGGCACCTCGAATTCATTGCACCATTCCCAGATCTTCGTCGACTGCGCCTTGACCCCGTCGACCGCCGAAACGACCAGGACGGCGCCGCCAAGGATCCGCAGACAGTTACGGGTATCGTGGAGAAAATTGGTATAACCGGGGGTATCGACAATGTGCAGCGAGTGTTCTTTCCACTCGCAATGGTTCAGGCTGGAGCTGATGGTAATGCCGCGCTTGACTTCTTCTGGCTCAAAATCCATCACCGACGTCCCCTCGTCCACCTTGCCGAGACGATCGTTCATCCCGGTATTGAAGAGGATAGCTTCCGTCAGTGAAGTCTTCCCTGCCCCGCCCTGTCCGACAATGCCGAGGTTACGAATCTTTGCTGTTGTGTACTTGCCCATGAAACTTCTCCTTTTCCATTAAAGGGTGATGAGAAATAACTGCACTTCACAACAATTCGACCGATAACAAACTCTTTAACCTGTGGTCATAAAGCTCCAGCGTTACGCTGATGAAGAAGAAGCAACCCAGCCAGGGTCAAATTCGCATCGACTTGATTAATCGTCCGGGAGATCGGGGCGATCAGCGACGCCAGGCCGCCGGTGGCAACGACCAGCGCTTCGTCGTTGCTTTCCTGCTGCATGCGACTGACGATGCCGTCGACCAGACCGGCATAGCCATAGATCAAGCCCGCCTGCATACTGTTGACAGTATTGCGGGCAATCACGGTTGGTGGGGCGACAAATTCGACGCGCGGCAACTTGCTCGCCTTCTCAAAAAGGGCTTCGGCTGAGATGCCGATCCCGGGCGCAATGGCGCCGCCGAGATATTCCCCCTGCGCCGTGATGAAATCAAAGGTGGTCGCTGTGCCGAAATCGATGACGATCAGGCAGCAGCGATGTTTTTCGTAAGCCGCCACTGCATTAACAATCCGGTCAGCACCAACTTCCTGCGGGTTATCGTAAAGGATCGGCATACCGGTCTTGATCCCCGATCCGACCACCAGCGCTTTTAACTGGAAATAATCCGTGCAGAGCCTTTCCAATGTCGCCATTAGCGGCGGCACCACACAAGAGATCACCACATCCTTGACGTCAGTAAAGCCGATCTCGGCCAGCGCAAAGAGGTCGCGCACAAGCACGGCATATTCGTCAACCGTACGCCGCTTGTCGGTGGTAATCCGCCAACTGTGCTGCAGAGTTATCCCGTCATAGATCCCCAGGACGATATTGGTATTGCCGACATCGATGACCAGAAGCATGGACAATGACTCTCATTTTAAAAATTCAGTAGAAACTCAGGGCAACGGTCGCACATCGCCGGCGAGAATTCGTTCACTGTCGCCGTTTGCCAGGGTAAGGAGCAAAGCACCATCGGCCGCAATACCGGTGACGGTGCCAACGATGCTGCGGGACGGCTCATCGACCGTGACTTTTTTGTCGAGCAGATCGAAGTAAGCCAGCCAACCGGAAAGAATCGCTTCCTGTCCGGCGGGATAATCGCGGTAAAGCAGATCGATCTCACTCAGGAGGCGGCGACAAAAGCGGACGCGATCGACCGGATGCTGCAATGCCAGCGCCAGCGAGGTTGCCGGATAACGGAGATCATCCGGAAACTGCTCCTGCGTCATGTTGAGGTTGACACCGATGCCAAGGATGACATAGTTGACCCGCTCGGTCTCGGCATTCATTTCGTTGAGCAGACCAGCCACCTTGCAGCCGCCCAACAAGACATCGTTCGGCCACTTCACCGTCGGACGCAGACCGGTCTCCAACTCGATCGACCGGGCCGTCGCCAATGAGGAAAGGAAGGTCAGCAGTGGTGCTGCCCGCGGCGCAATCGCCGGGCGGAGAATGATCGACAGATAAAGATTGACCCCGGCCGGCGAGGTCCAACGCCGGCCAAGGCGGCCCTTACCAGCACTCTGCGCCTCGGCGACAATCACCGTCCCGTCCCTGGCCCCACTTTCAGCGAGGAGGGCGGCGCGGTGATTGGTCGAATCGGTCTCGGCAAAGAAGATAATCTCCCTGCCGATCACGGTTGTTGCGAGTCCGTCCTGAATCTCTTCGCTCAAGAGCCGGTCAGGACCGGCAGCGAGACGATAGCCCTTGGAGGGGGTAGCGTCAATGGCGTAGCCCTGCTCGCGCAAAGCGACGATCTGTTTCCAGATCGCGGCCCGGGAGATGCCGAGTTGCGCGCTCAAACGGGCGCTCGACAGATAACCGCCGGCGGTTTCCTTAAGCAAACGCAAAATTTCAGCATGACTCTCAGAACTCATCGATCAATATCCTCAAACAAGAAAAACCAGAACACAAAAACTTTTTAACAGGGATAAAGGGGATGCAGGGGATAAAACCATTTTAAAAAAGGCATTAAGCTTTGCCAGGCATAAACAAAAAACTTTCCTGATTAGTTTCAATCTTCCTCAATAAGTTTGTCATCCCCGAATGTCTTTATCGGGGATCCATGATTTCGGTCGGTTAGAAGCTGGATTCCCGACCAGAAGCGCCTCGGGAATGACACATTTAGGTTCTGCGGAAGATTAGCCCTTCAGTAAAACTTTTGTTTATGTCTTTTATCCCCTTGATCCCTTTCATCCCTGTAAATTTAATGCCTTGCGAAGTGAGTACCTAACGAAAGAGCATGGAAATATCGACGGCGCGAAATGAATGAGTCAGGGCGCCGACCGAAATCAGATCAACACCGGTCTCGGCAATCGCCCGCACACTCTTGAGATTGACCCCGCCCGACGCTTCGGTCAACGCCCGGCCATCCACAAGCTTGACCGCCTGACGCAGTTCATCAAGCGTCATGTTATCCAGCAGAATAATATCGGCCGCAGCAAGCAAGGCCTCTTCAACTTCGGCGATGGTCGTCGTTTCGACCTCAACCTTGATCGTATGCGGTGCAGCCACCTTGGCGCGTTGAATCGCCGCTGTTACCCCGCCGGCGGCATGGATATGGTTCTCCTTGATCAAAATCCCGTCGCAGAGGGCATAACGATGATTCTGCCCACCGCCGGCCCGCACCGCATACTTTTCGAGATAACGCAGCCCCGGCGTCGTCTTGCGGGTATCGACGATACGCGCCCCGGTGCCGTCGACCGCCTCGACAAAGAGACCGGTCAAGGTGGCGATGCCACTCATCCGCTGCAGCAGATTCAGGGCGACCCGCTCCCCTTGCAGCAGGGAAGCCGACGCCCCCTTGATCCAGGCAAAGACTTCACCGCGGCGGATGGTACGACCATCTTCGCGCAGCTTTTCAAAGGAGACCGTGGTATCGACAGCAGCAAAGACCTGGGCCGCGACATCAATACCGGCCAGGACAAAATCTTCTTTAGCCACAAGCTCGGCCCGGGACTGGCTCCCGGCCTCGATGCAGGCCCGGGTGGTAATATCGCCCCAGCCGATATCTTCAGCCAGCGCCGTACGGATGATGCGATCGATTTCACTCATCTGGCGATCTCCATTGACTTTAAAATTGTGTTTTTTATAACACAGCGACTTTACAGCCGGCAACCGAAAAGCCGCTGACAATAACGGCGATTCCCCCTTTACTTTTCCCCCTGATTCGGTTCAAATATTCACCGCTTCAATACTCTATTTTCCTCCGATGAAAGGTTAATACATGGATCCTCTTCGCTCTCTTTCCATTCTGAGTCTTGTCAGCCTGCTGGCTGTCGGTTGTGTCAGCACATCTACCCATAAAAAGAGTGTCGATGAAGCGGCCGCCCTCACTGCAAACCTGTCTGACCTGACGGCCGAGCACAGAAAACTTCAGGATCAAGCCGCCCTGTGCAGCAAAGATCTCGCTGACAGTGAACGCCGGCGCGCAGAGACACAAAAGCAACTCGACGAGAAGCAGATCGCTCTCGAACGGGCGCAGGCCGATATTGTCCGCATTGAAAAAGTCCTGTCTGACCGCAATCAGGAAGCGGGCAGGACCATGACACAGATGCGTCAGGAGATCGATCGCCTCAACGTCGACGCAGAAAAACTGAAAGAGGAACGGGACCGTCTCACTCGGGAAAAAGAGAATCGCGAGAAAGAACTGCTCGCGGCGCAGGATACTTACGGTGAATTGATCGACAAGATGCGTTCGGAAATTTCCCGCGGCGAAATCACCATCTCTGAGCTGCAAGGGAAATTGACCGTCAACCTGGTTGAAAAGATCCTCTTCGATTCCGGCAGCGCCGAGATCAAGAGCGGCGGGAAAGAGGTCTTGAGCAAAGTCGGCACCATCCTCAACGAAGTCGAGGATAAAGAGATCCGCGTCGAAGGATACAGTGACAACCTGCCGATCAGTCCCCGTTTAAAGTCGATCTACCCGAGCAACTGGGAGCTTTCTTCAGCGCGGGCGATCAGCGTTGTCCAGTTCCTGCGCAACACCCTCAATGTCCCCGGCGAACGTCTCTCCGCCAGCGGCTTTGCCGAGTTCCGGCCAATCGCCGACAACAGCACCCCCGAAGGCCGCGCCCAGAATCGCCGCATCCAGATCATTCTCGCCCCCCTTGAGGCTGAGGTGGTCAAGTAGCGAGAGCAACACCTCCCCATCCCCCGCGCAATCTCCCGCAGATTACTCCGTTATCCTTTTCTTGAGATGATGCCGGCGGCATGGGGCTGGACAGGTTGCAGTCGGCGACTGGCAGGGTAAACTTCTTCGCAGGAGGAAGCTTTCTGGCCCGACCGGAATGCCACTGTAACGACAAGGATGCCGGTACGACCTGCCGGCAGTGCGATCAGGATCTCTCCCTTCCCTACTGGTGCGTGATGTGTGAGCGCCTGGTACCGGGAAAACGCTGCCCGGGTTGCGGACTGAAGGCGCGCAAAGTACGCCGACCTGAAGCAAAGACCGCGTCAACATGAAAGGAGGGGGAGGATGCAGTCACGGCCCGGCCGCCTTGCCATCAGACCAACAAAAAACGCCCCCGGAAAACCGGGGGCGTTTTTTGTTGCAGCACGAAAGCCGTAATCAACAGTCGTAGTAAAGCTGGAACTCCAGGGGCACCGGCCGCATGCGAATCGGATCGACTTCAGCTTCCATCTTGTACTCGATCCACTTCTCGATGAGGTCTTCAGTGAAGACGTCGCCCTTGAGCAGGAAGGAGTGATCGGCTTTCAGGCACTCAAGGGCTTCAAGGAGGGAACCAGCCACCGTCGGGATATCCTTGAGCTCTTCCGGCGACAGGCCATAGATGTCCTTGTCGAGGGGCTGGCCCGGGTCGATCTTGTTCTCGATACCGTCAAGACCGGCCATCATCATCGCGGCAAAGGCGAGGTAGCCGTTGCAGGAAGGGTCCGGAGTGCGGTATTCGACGCGCTTGGCTTTCGGGTTGCTGGTGGCGGGGATACGCAGGGACGCCGAACGGTTGCGGTTCGAGTAAGCGAGGTTGACCGGGGCTTCATAGCCGGGGACAAGGCGCTTGTAGGAGTTGGTGCTGGGGTTGGTGAAAGCGCAGAGGGCCTTGGCGTGCTTGATGATGCCGCCGATGTAGTAGATGGCCATCTTCGAAAGGCCGCCGTAGCCGTCGCCGACAAAAAGGTTCTTGCCGTCTTTCCACAACGACATGTGACAGTGCATACCGGAACCGTTGTCGCCGAAAAGGGGTTTCGGCATAAAAGTGACGGTCTTGCCGTTGCGGAAGGCAACGTTGCGGACGATGTACTTGAACCACTGCAGGGTGTCAGCCATCTTCATCAGGCTATCGAAACGCATGTCGATTTCGCACTGGCCGCCGGTGGCGACTTCATGGTGGGCCGCTTCGATCTGCATGCCGACGCGCTGGAGGACTTCGACCATTTCGTTACGCAGGTCAACGAGGGAGTCGGTCGGAGCGACCGGGAAGTAGCCCCCTCTGTGAGCCGGCTTGTAACCGAGATTGGGGAACTCTTCGCGACCGCTGTTCCAGGCGCCTTCGATCGAATCGACAGCGTAGAAAGATTGATTGGCGCTCGAAGAGTAACGAACATCGTCAAAGATGAAGAATTCCGGCTCCGGGCCGAAGTAACAGGTATCAGCAAGGCCGCTCGACTTGAGGTAGGCCTCGGCCTTTTGCGCGACAAAACGGGGATCGCGGGTATAGCCTTCACGGGTGAAGGGGTCGATAATGTTACAGATCAGGCTCAGAGTCGAAACCTTGGGGAAAGGATCGATCTTGGCCGTGGTCGGATCCGGGAGGAGGAGCATATCGCTGTTGTGGATCGGCTGCCAGCCGCGGATCGAGGAACCGTCGAAACCGATCCCTTCTTCAAAGGTCTCTTCACTGAACATGCTGATCGGCTGAGCGAAATGCTGCCAGATGCCGATAAAGTCGAGAAATTTATAATCGACCATTTTGCAATCATGCTTCTTTGCGAACTCGACGACTTCTTTGCCAGTCATGGAACTCTCCCTCATAAGGTGTCTAGTGGTGGGTAGGGGAAGGCCGGAACGATCGCGAGGAAAAGACCCGCAAACCTCCGGCAGCTAACTTACTCAAAATCTTAAAGTGCATCGTTACCGCGTTCGCCGGTCCGGATCCGCACCACTTCATCGACCGGAGTGACAAAGATCTTACCGTCACCGATCCGTCCGGTGCGGGCGGCTTCGGCAATGGTGTCAACAACCTTGGCGACCATCTCATCACTGACGATGATCTCCATCTTGATCTTGGGGATAAAGTCGACGACATATTCGGCGCCGCGATAGAGTTCGGTATGCCCTTTTTGGCGACCGAAACCTTTGACTTCACAAACCGTGATCCCTTGAATTCCGATCTCGTTCAAAGCCTCTTTGACTTCGTCGAGTTTGAACGGTTTGATAATTGCCTCAACTTTACGCATTGTCATAGCCTCCCGTGTCAATTGGCTCGTTAGCACCTTACTAGAGCAAAGACCTTGCCGAAATTCAGTAAAAAAATAACTTGCTGATTTTAAAGGAATTCAGAGAATTGTGACCACAAAAAAGGTTGGGATTCGCCTAAAAAATAGACGGCGGTGATTTTACTGCTTACAAAAAGAGCAAACGACTGGATTAAAGAGACTGATGTCTCTGCCAGCGCGCCCATTCGTCTTCGAAGTTTGGGGTGAGTATACCGCTGGACAGCGCGGCGTCAATCTCTTGTGCTGTCCAGAAACGGACTTCGTCAATTTCACTCACAGAGAAAAGGAACGGGCCATCGTGACAGGTGGTGAAAGTGGCAACATTCTCTGATTCGAAGTCGTTGCGCATTGGATAAGCATAAAGGAAAGTCAGGGGAAGATCGGCGATCCCGAGCTCTTCGAACATCTCTCTTTTGGCCGCTGCGGCGTAGGTCTCGCCCGGATCAAGATGACCGCCGACGCTGGTATCCCACTTCCCCGGCTGCACATCTTTGTTCATCGAGCGCTTTTGCAGAAGCAGACGGCCCTGCCGGTCAAAGACCAGGACATGCGCGACGCGATGAATCAGTTGCGGGTTCCCATGGCACTCGGAGCGCAAGGCCCGACCGATCACCCGATCCGCTGCGTCGACAATCTCAAAAAACTCATCCATGCTCTTCTCCCCGAGACAACACGGCACCATAACGACAGAGGATTAAACGGTCAAGCGAAAGTATCGTCAGGGCCAAAAGTGAACGGGGTGACCCTGTTGGATCACCCCGCTGCTATCACGTCTTCTTTTTTTGTCTACTTTTTGCAGATCAGCTCAAGAATCTTGTTACTGCGTTCGAGGAAGATCTCCATCCGCTCTTTGCTGAACTCCTGATGACTGAGCATGGAGAGATCATAAACCTGGCCGACGAGCAGATCGGCATCGTCATTGCGCCCTTCTTCTTCAAAGCGCGCCAGAGAGCGGACGATCGGGCTGGCGACGTTGACCAGCAAGGTATGATCGCCGATCCCTTCTTCGCTCTCGCTCTTGCCGCGCCCCATCGAGCGCATCATTTCACGAAAACGGCGCATCTGTTCCGAGATCAGAACCATGCCGGGAAGAGTGCTATCCTTGAGACTCTCCACCCGCACCGTCAAACCCTCGATCGCCAGACGCTTTTCGAAGACCTCCCGCACCTTCTGCTCCAGGGTCTTCTGATCTTCCCCTTCGACCAACTCGGCACTTTTATCACTATCGATGAGACTGGAACTGATATCGGCATCGACGCGCTGGAATTTGACCGAGCTCTCCTTCATCTCCAAAAACTGAATAAAGTGACTGTCGATGGTCGAATCGAGGAAGACGACTTCGATCCCCTGCCCCTGCAAAAGTTTGATATAAGCGGCCTGGGCCGTGGCATCGCTGGCGTAGTAGACCTGATCCTTGTGGGTCGCCTCGGCCCGCCCCAGATACTCGGGGAGGGTGGTATAACCACTGGCATCGCTGCTACGGTAGATAACGTCATTCTTGACCTTGTCGAAGAACTTGTCGTCACGCATCATGCCGTATTTGACAAAGGTATGAATATCCGCCCAGATGCGGCCATATTCCTCACGATCATTCTTGGCGAGATCGCTGATCCGCGCCGCCACCCGTCCGGCCAGGACTTCACGGATCTTGCGCACCTGCGGATCGTTCTGCAGGTAGCTGCGCGACACGTTCAGCGGCAGATCCGGCGCATCGAGGCAGCCCTGCAAGGGGAGTAGGAATTCCGGGATAAGTTCCGGGCAGTTGTCAGAGACAAAGACCTGGTTGCAAAAGAGTTTGATGTGGCTGCGACTGACGTCAAACTCGTTGTTGAGTTTGGGGAAGTAAACGATCCCTTTGAGGTTGAAGGGGAAGTCGACGTTGAGATGAATCCAGAAGAGGGGATCTTCGCTGAAGGGGTAAAGCTGATGATAGAAAGCTTTATATTCCTCGTCGGTAATTTCGTTGGCACTGCGCGTCCAAAGAGGATTACGTTCGTTGATCGTTTCACCGTCGATACGGATGGCCACCGGCAAAAAGTTGCAGAAGCGTTTAACCAGTTCGCGCAGGCGATCCGGCTCCAGAAACTCTTTCTCGCTCTCTTCGAGATGAAGGATGATCTCGGCACCGCGGTCGCTTTTGTCGATCTCGTCGAGCTCATAACCAGTCGAGCCGTCACAGCGCCAGTGCACGCCTTTGGCATCCTTCTGCCAGGAAAGGGAGCGGATCTCCACCTCTTTGGCGACCATGAAGGCGGAGTAGAAACCGAGGCCGAAGTGGCCGATGAGCTGATTGCTGTCCTTGAGGGCTTCGAATTTGTGGATAAACTCTTCCGCCGAAGAGAAGGCGATCTGGTTGATATAACGCCGCACTTCATCGGCGGTGAGGCCAAGGCCGTTATCCTTGATCGTCAGGGTGCCGGCTTCCTTGTCGACGATGAGATCGACGTGAAAATCTTCCGCCAGCCCCAATCCTTCGACGAGGTTAATGTGTTGCAACTTACTGATTGCATCGACAGCGTTGGCGATCAGTTCACGGAGGAAGATCTCCTTTTCGCTGTAGAGCCACTTTTTGATGATCGGGAAGATATTTTCAGTGTGGATCGAAATGGAACCTTTTTCTGTGGCCATGATCAGTTGTTCTCCTTCGTTAAATAGATAAATCGAAGTGGCAAGGTAATCATGCGCCGCGCCATTGTCAAGGGGGAGTGACAACTCCTGATTGCACCTGGCTGGTAGGGGCGCCCCTTGTGGGTGCCCACTTCAAGCTTTACAAATCCAGAAACTCGACATCCTATTTTACGATTGCACAATGTAACAAGTTAAGTTACTTTTGGCACATGGAAAAACGCCGCTCCCACTATCCTTTGACCCTGGTACAGCAACTGGCCGCTGACCCGGCACGAACCAGATTTACCCGGGTTGCTTTGGACGGGGCGGCAGAACTCGGCTACGATACGACGAAAATAGTAGCGGTGGTCTCGAAGTTAAGGACTGAGGATTTCTACAAGAGCATGACCACCTATGCCGATGGCTCCATCTGGCAGGATGTCTACCGCCCGACCGTTAACGGTACGTCGATCTATGTAAAAGTGACGGTCTATGCGGCAGAGAATTTGCTCGTCGTATCCTTCAAGAGGAGATAAATCATGAAATGTCCAGTCTGCGGCGCCGGAAATCTGGTTGGGGAATCTCACGATCTCATCTACACCTATGGAGGTCGGAGCACGATCATTCGCCAGAGCGGCGACTTCTGTGCCGCCTGTGGTGAAGGTATTTTCACAAGTGAAGAATCGGAAGAGTACCTGGCAACGGTTGCCGCCTTCCGGGCGAGCGTCGATGCCGAACCGTTGGTGCCGACGGAGGTGCGGAGAATCCGGAAGAAGTTAGGATTGAGCCAGAGAGAAGCGGGAGAGATCTTTGGCGGCGGCATCCGCGCCTTTTCCCAGTATGAACGGGGCGAAACCCGGCAGGGGAAGGCGCTCGACAAGCTTCTGCGCTTGCTCGACCGTCATCCCGACTTGCTGGACGAGATCCGCGTGAAGGATGCGGCATAGGAATGGGATTGGTAAAACGACAAAAGCCCGCCTGGCTCGGGCTTTTGTCGTTTGGAGCCCTTGTATTTTTCAATAGATAAATAGATAACAGCGTTCCGCTGAATTTTCCAAAATCACAAGATATTTAAAAAGGCGGCCAATTGGCCGCCTTTGCTGTTTCACGCATGAGGCAAATTTACCGTTCGAATCAGCGCCTCGGCAGGTACGCCGAGCTTGTCGTACAGATTGCGGATCATGGTCAGCGTGAGCCCACGCTTGTGGTTGAAGATTTCCGAAACCCTGGCACGGCTCTCCAGCAAAAATCCTGCCGGGGGATGCCACGGCTCTCCATAGTCATTGGATAAATAGCTGAAACAACGTAAAAAGTAATGACTTACCCTTTGTCAACCGCCTTTATTTGCCATCAATCGACTTGATCCAGAATTGCATGAGGTGGTCCCGTTTGACACCATCAAGCTCACGCCAGGTGAAGCTGGTAGTTACCCCCGTGAGCCGGGCAAAACCGGTACGAGCAAGAAACTTTGTGATAGGGATGTAGTCACGCGGGCGCAAGGGGTGATCATCGGGGCGTTCAACCGTGGCGCAGGTGAGACTGCGGTAACGGCCGAGAGAACAGAGATGGCTTTCCAGTCGGGCAAGCAGCTTCTGGCCCAGTCCACCATTGCGGTAGCCCGGCCGAAAGAGCAGTTCCCCGACGTAATAGACCTCATCGAGCGAAAATGTAGTCCCGGCAAAAGCGTCAAGCATTTCGGGGTCTTCATGGATAAGAGGCATGCCTGCAACTGCCCCGATAACCGCCTCTCCATCATAGGCGAGAATGACGCAGGCATCGGGCGCCGCAGCATAGGTGCCCAAGTATGCAAGCTCATCTTCCCTCCTTCCTTGATACAGATAGGGATACTCCCGGAAAATTTCGAGCCGGAGCGTCGCCACCTCGTCCCATCCATCCGCAATCGCAGCCCCGGTCAGCAATTGCTCGGTCATTTTCTTGCTGTCTATCATATTGAACCTCACAATCAGGCAGGTTTGACTCGAAAAGCTGAGCATCACAAAAGAACCGCCCGCACGGCAACAGCCGTCGGGCGGTTCTGATTTCTTGAACTCGTTGACTTACTTCTCCCGCTTCTCCAGAAACATGCTGATCAGATCGATAGGGACCGGGAAGATCGTCGTCGAGTTCTTCTCGGCGGCGATCTCGGTCAAGGTCTGCAGATAGCGCAGTTGCAGAGAGGTCGGCTCCACCGCCAAAACCTTGGCCGCTTCGGCGAGCTTGACCGAGGCCTGCAGCTCCCCTTCGGCGTGAATAACCTTGGCGCGCCGCTCGCGCTCAGCCTCGGCCTGCTTGGCGATGGCCCGCTGCATCTCCTGCGGGATGTCGATGTTCTTGACCTCGACATTGGCGACCTTCACCCCCCACGGGCCGGTATGGCGGTCGAGGATCTCTTGCAGCTGCTGATTGATCTTTTCGCGATTGGAGAGGAGCTCGTCGAGATCGACCTGACCGAGGACGCTGCGCAGGGTCGTCTGCGAAAGCTGGCTGGTGGCGTAGAGGTAATCTTCGACTTCGATAATCGCTTTATCCGGTCCGATGACCCGGAAGTAGATGACCGCCGAGACCTTGACCGTGACATTGTCATGGGTAATGACATCCTGCGGCGGCACCTCGAAAGCGACGGTGCGCAAACTCACCCGCACCAGGCGGTCGACGCCGGGGATGATAAAGAAGAGGCCCGGTCCTCGCACCCCGATCATCCGTCCGAGACGGAAGAGGACACCGCGTTCATATTCGGGGAGGATGCGGACCGCGCTGGCGATGAACATGACAAAAAGGACAACCGGAAAGATGAGTGGGATAAAATTGATCAGCTCGAACATGGTAAACCTCCACGCAGTGAATTATGAATTATGAAAGATGAGGGATGAAGTCAATCCCCCGTTGCTATCTTGCGCACCTTGAGATTCATTCCTTCCACCGCCTCGACTACGACTTTGTCACCGGCGGCAATCGGCGTGTCACTGTTCGCATCCCAGTATTCACCGTGGATAAAGACCTTCCCCTCCGGGTCGATAGAACTTTGCGCCGTCCCGGCTTCGCCGATCAGCCCTTCGCGACCGGTGGTTTTTGGCCGGCGCTGGGCGGTCAAAGCTTTCTTGACGATCAAAAGGAAGAAGCCGGCCGCGACCAGCACCGTCGACAGGACGACCTTCCAGGAAAGGCGCAGCCAGGGTTCCGGCGAATCAAAGAGGAGGAGGGAGCCCAGCACCATGGCGACCAATCCGCCGACGGTCAGCATGCCGTAGGAAACGACGTTAATCTCGGCAATCAAGAGAACCAGGGCAAGGAGGATGAGCAATACTCCGGCATAATTGACCGGCAGAGTCTGAAAAGCGAAGAGGGCGAGGAGGAGAGAGATCGTACCGATCACCCCCGGCAGAATGACGCCGGGATTGGAGAGTTCAAAGAAGATGCCGAGGATGCCGAGCATCATCAGCACATAAGCGACGTTCGGATTGCTGATCGCATTGCGAATCCGCTCCACTTTCGTCATCTCCGCCGCCGTCACTTGCGCGCCCTGCAGTTGCAGAACGAGTTCGCGCCCCCCTTTGAGCAGCGTCCGTCCCTCCAGTTGCTGCAGAAGATCAGCTTGATCTCTGGCGATCAGATCGATCACCTTCCCTTCCAGGGCCTTATCCGCGCTGAGGGAGAGGCTGTCGCGCACCATCTGGCGCGCCAAGGTTGCATCCCGGCCGCGCTGGCGGGCAATCGACTCGACATAGGCTTCGGCGTCGTTGACCAGCTTTGTCTCCATGGTCGGATCGACCTTTTCGCCACCAAGGGCAACGGGATGGGCCGCGCCGATGTTGGTGCCGGGGGCCATGGCACAGACATCCGCCGCCAGACAAATAATCGCCCCGGCCGAGGCAGCGCGCGCCCCGGAGGGGGCGACATAAACGACGACCACCGCCGGACTGGCGAAGATCTCCTTGACGATCTCACGCATCGCCGTGTCGAGACCACCGGGGGTATCGAGCTCAATAAGAACAAGACGTTCTGCCTGCCGCGCCGCTTCATCAAGGTTGCGCTCAAGAAAACGGGCGGTCACCGGTGTAATTGGATCAGAAATGGAAACCACCCGAATCGTCGGTGATTCGGCAAAGGCAAGGGTGCTGCAGAGAATTAGACCGAGAACAAAGAAGAATCGCCAGCGCATTCAGACCTCCTCGTATATGAACGCCATCAAGTCTACCGGCTTTCTGCGATTAGGCAAGTCCGCCGGAATCCCGCGTTTACGTCACTATCAAGCCATCGACCCGATAGACATTGATCTCTGCACTCTTCCCCTTGAAGATCATCGGTTCGAGGCGGGTCACGCGCACGGCGTCTTTGACCTTCACATAGGTCGCCTCGGTGATCAGGACATCGCCGCTGCGGCTCGCCCCCTCAAGACGCGAAGCGACATTGACCGTGTCGCCGATGACCGTATATTCCATCCGATGGATGGAGCCGATGTTCCCCGCGACCACTGAGCCGGTATTGATGCCGATCCCCATGATCAGGGGCGGCAACCCCTGGCTGATCCGGACTTCGTTTAAACTCTGCATCTGTCGCTGCATCTGCAGGCCGCAGCGCACCGCTTGCAAGGGGTCGTCGCCGCGGCGGATCGGGGCGCCGAAAAGGGCCATGATCGCATCGCCGATGAACTTGTCGACCATCCCCTGATGCGAAGTGATAACCTCAATCATGCCGGTGAAGTAGGTATTGAGGAGCGACACGACTTCGGCAGGGACAAGTTTTTCCGACAACGAGGTAAAGCCCCTGAGATCGGCGAAGAGGATGGTAACCTCCTTCTCTTCTCCGCCGAGCTGCAGCTCTTCTTTATGTTGTAAAATCTCGTGCGCGAGCTCCTTGCTGACGTAGCGCTCGAAGGTGTTCTTGATGAACTCCTTTTCCCACAAACTCGCGGCCATCTCATTAAAAGCGCGGGTGAGCACCCCAAATTCGTCGTTGCGCTTGAGCTCAATCCGCTGCTCCAGCTTGCCGTCGCCAATCGCGGTGACTCCGGTAACCAGGGCATCGATGGGACGAGTCAAAAGACGGGACAGAAACAGAGCAACGACGACCCCGAGGATCAAGGCGACGACTGTTAAGATGAGTAAGTTGCGCTGCATGCTGGCAACGGCGGCGGAAATAACATCTTCGGACAGGCCGAGATGAATTTGCCCCAGCACCAGGGTGGGGTCGGCCACGGCCACGATCGGGACGTTGAGATCAAGCACGCTCTCCCCTTCAAAGCTCGTGCGGAGAATCTTGTGATCTTGCTGCCCCACCACCTGCAGAGGGGTGCCGGCCGGTCGGAGATAAGGGGTTCCGGTGAGTTCGATATGGCTCGATGCTTTGATCAGTCCTTTATCGCCGACGATATGGGCATAAACGACCCCTTGCGATTTCCGGGCGACATTCACCGCTGAAAAGAGGTAAAGGTCATCTCCGGTCAAGAGCGGATCCTCTGCATTAAATGCGACCCCGCGGGCGATACCGAGCCCCTTCTCGACACTTTCGGCAATCATCGACTCACGAATATCCCGCTCGAGATAGAGAATCACCGAACCCATCAGGACGGCGGAAAAGATCGTGATCAGCAGAACGATCTTGAACTGTAGGCTTGAGAAAAATCCGATTTTTTCAGACATCACGTCTTTCCTTAATACTCTGGAGTTTGCGCAGCGCTTTTTCGATATTCAGCCCGGCCTTGACATGCCCGGGATCGAGTTGCTGAACTTTTCGCCAAACGGTCACGGCCTCGCTATAACGCCCCTGCGTATAAAGTGCAATCCCTTCCAGATACAATCGCTCACCGTCAGCAGGATTGAGACCGGCGCCGCGAAGTTGTTCGAGCTTTTTTATCCCTTCGCTGGCAGTTGTCCGCCCCGGCGCCAGAGCCAAAACTTCCTTGTAAAGTTGCTCACTCTGGTCATAGTCCCCTTTGGCAAGAGCCGCTGCGGCCCGGGTTTCGAGGCTGAGCAGATGCTGCCCCGCCTGTGCTTCCCAGTCCCGCAAGCCTTGCAGCGCTGCCGCATTCCCCGAGTCGAGATCCAGGACCTTTTTGTAGGCAGCCAAAGCCAGTGGGATCTTATTTTCGCGCATCGCTTCACGGGCCTGCCGCAAATAGCCGGACAGGGCGGAATCGCCCGCCCGGTTCAATTCCGCAACTCTGCTTTTGGCCGTGGGATTGCCAGGATCAATGTCGAGGACTTTGCGATAAAGGCTGGTCGCATATTTAAAATCGTTCTTGCCGGCAGCCTGCTCGGCACTCGCGATCAGTTCAGCAACCCGGGCCGCCAAGGCAACCCGGGTTGCCTCGATCTCTTGACGCAGGAGAGGAGAATCCTGCAGCTGCCGGGCTGACTGCAGCTGGCGCAGAGCTTCACCATAATTATTGTTGCCGAGAGCCTCTTTTGCCGCCCGGATTTTTTGGTTGACGATCTTTTCGCTGAGCGCATGCGCCGCCGCAAGACCCTCCGTCGCCACCGGCAGCTCCGGCAGCACCTGCAATGCCGCCGTGAAGGCGACAATGGCAGCAGCCGGAGCCCCTTTTTCAAGAGCGATGCGTCCCTTTTCCGCGCTCTTCTCGGCCTGTTCCTGAAGAATCGTCGTTATTCTCTCCCGGCCGGATAATGCCGCAGCATTATCCGGATCGAGGAGAAGGACCGCATCAAAAGCCCCGGCAGCGGCGGCGATATCCTCCTTCAGCAAAGCGGCCTGTCCCTGGACCAGGCGGTCACCAAGTTCTTGACTCAGCACAGACAGAATCTTCTCCTGCAACAAGCTCCCGGCCCCAAGCTCAGGATTCAGGGCCAGGGCTTGGCGGGCTTGCTGAAGAGCCGCCGCAAGGTCGCCCTGCGTCAACTGCTTTTCCGCTTCCACAAGATAATTGTCAACATATTGGTCGCGGGTATAAAGCACCTGCCCCTTGAGGAGGCCGGCTCTTTTATGGGCAGGATCGATCTTGAGGGCAGCCTCGGCCGTTTGTTGCGCTTCAACGATGCGCCCCTCCTTGAGCAGATCCCACCCTTTCGCCGTCAACTCTTCCACTGCTCTTCTCTGGGCCACCAGCAGGTTGAGCAGTGCCCCCTCATGGGCAGGTTCGTGCGCTAGTATCTTTTCATAAAGAGCCAACGCCTGTTGATAATGCCCCAGTTTCATCAACACATGACCGGCGAGGAAGAGCTCTTCTTCTCCGGCCTCTTCGTCGGCCAGGAGGGGGGTGAGGATATCGAGCGCTTCTTGCAGCGTCGCGTCACTTTTGGATAACTCGAGTGCGCAGTTATAAAGGAGGGAGAGACTGTTGCTGCGGGCCTCTTCGGACAACAAGGGGAGGAGCGGCAGAAGAATCCGGGCTGCGCGGGAGTAGTCTTCTTGCTGATAGGCAAGATACCCCTTGAAGTAGGCTGCCCGGGAATTCTCGGTGTTGATCGCCAGCGCCTTATCAAAAAGGACCCCGGCCTGAGCCGCTTCCCCGGCATTTAACAGATCGAGACCCCGGTTCAGATAGCTGTTGTACAGAAACTTCTCAACCTCGTCATCTTCAGGAGAGAGGTGGTAGTAGCGCTCGAATTCGGCAAGAGAACGATCCGGATCACCCATCCGGTTATACAGATCTCCCAGGGTGCGGTGAATTTGCAGACGTCCGGCACCCAGCTGCAGGACCTTGAGGAAAGCCCGTTCGGCTTCCTGAAAAGACGCGCGTTCGAGGTGTTTAAGGCCGATTTTATAGTGAAGATTGACGACGCTGTAGGTTTCCGGCTGCAGTAAAGCGCCTAAATCCTCGGCCTGTTCGAGGTAAAGGAGGGCGCTATCAAGATCCCCCACCTGATAAAAAGCGATGGCCAGCGTGTAATTCATCTCGGTTGAATCGACATAAGCGGGATAAGCTTTGCGGAGTTCGACGATCGCCTCGGGGAAAAATCCGTCTTCGAGTAAAGCGCTGCCAAGGTAGTAGCGCAGATTCAAATTCTCGGGAATCGCCTCGACCGATCGGCGCAACTGTTCAACCTTAGACGAACCCTCCTCTGGCATCGCTAAAGCAGGAAGAGCAAAAAGGAGCAGTAACAGGCCTGCCGGGATAAACCGTTTCATCATTTCCGCCAAGGTGCAAGCGCGAGGCATTGCAGAGATTTTAATAATTCGGAACTCTGCGGCAAAGCTAGCAAAGCCCTCCCCGCACTGTCAACGGAAACTACAGGCAAAAAAGACTTCGACGGAGGGGTTGAGACGCTGTTTACCAGCGCAAAAACCAGAAGAGGCGGTGTTCGGTCCCTTCCCCGGTGG
>JACUTW010000028.1 GCA_014859605.1 Desulfuromonadales bacterium | reverse complement strand
GCATGACATCCCTGACAACTGCCATTACTCCACCCGAGATGACGGAGTGGATACGGTATCATTCCAGCCCGACCGTGACAGCTGTCACATTCCTGATAGCCGGCAAAGGGGTGAGGGACGGCCGCTCCCTTTTGCACCGAAGCCGACAAAATATCGGGCGACTGCACAAGAGCGAACAAGATCGTCACCAAAAAGATGAAGCCGCCGCTGGCAAGGGCCAGATGCACTGCATATTTTTCTCTCATATCATCACCTTACACAAAGTTGAAGCTTTCTGACTGAACCTGTTCGGAGGGGACCCCCAACTGCTCCAGCGCTGATCTTATCCCCTCTTGCATGGGCTGCGGCCCGCAAACAAAATACTCACATTCCATTCTTTTTTCCGGGAGGTGGCGGCCCATCACCTCCGCATCGATATAGCCCTGCTCTCCTGTCCAGCCGGCCGGCGGCTCAGTGAGGACATGAACCACTTTCAAATTCAACTGGCTTTGCAACAGCTCAAGCTCTTCACGGAAGGTCACCTCTTCCCACTCCTTGCTCCCATAGAAAAGGAGAAGCGGCCTCAGCTCATGGCGATCGGCAAAGGTTCGCAAGATACTCATCATCGGGGTAATTCCAACCCCGCCGGCAATAAAGACATAGCCTGAAAACTGGTGCCGGTCAGGGGTAAAACTGCCGTAGGGTCCGTCGATGTAAGCGCGTGTCCCCGGGGTCACGCTGCCGATCGTGGCCGTGAAATCCCCCAGTTCCTTGATGGTAAAGGCCAATTTTTCCGGATGCAGGGCGCTCGACGAGAAAGAAAAAGGATGCTCGCGGATAGTGAAGGGCGATTTACCAATAGTGAGCCAGACAAACTGTCCGGGCTTGAATTCCATCCCGGCGTGTCCCTCGGGCCGGAGCAGCAATGTCCAGCTGCTGCAGCGCTCCGGGATGACCGCCTCGATCGTGTAGGGCTTGCGGCGCATCAGCAGCGGCTTGACCAGACGGACGTAAAGGAGGGCCAGAACCCAGGTGATCGTAATGGCAATCCAGAGTCCGCGCTTCATCGACACTTGCAGGTAGTAGTTGACGCCGATCATGTGCCCCAGCGAGAGGGCAACGGCGGCAACCGCCACATAGCCGTGAATCATCCGCCAGCATTCATAACCGAGCCCCAACTGCAGCCGATACAGGGAGGAAATCACGATCAGGGCAAAAGCGAAAAGGGCAATGCTGCCGGCGGTGATCCACTCCGGCGCCGAAACAGGATTTAACAGCCCGAGAGTGGCGGGGGCAGAAAGGAGGAGAATAGCGGGATGGAGCAGCAAAAAGAAGAAGGCCAGCAACGAAATTGCCCGGTGGAAGTGATAAACCACGTCAATACCGTACGGTGACGTGACCACCTGAAAGCGGCCGGTCAAAAAGAACTGCAGCCCCATCATCGACAACCCCGCAAAACCGAGCCCCACCGAAAGTTCCCGCCAGAAGCCGCGGCCGGGGATATCGGGTCCGACCAGCAGCACAAAGAGGGGAACCATGGCCAGGACCAGATAAGCCCCGATCACAAAAAGGCCATAATAAAGATAGCGCATGCTCTTCTCCTTCGGACATAGAAACCAGGTGCTCAGCACACCCTGGCCAGGCACTATTCAGAACTACTTGTTTTTCCTGATTTTTACAAACAGCGAGAATGCCGCAGCGTCATTTCCAGCCCCCGCAGATGCAGATCAACCCCCTCCAAACGGTTGTTCAAGGCCTTGCCGAGTTCGTGAATAATTTTATAAATCAGGAAGCAGCGCAGCATGGTCGCCAGATCGTCGCGATCCGCCGGAACGAGGGGGGAATCCTGCATCCCCTGCAGATAGGCTTTGAGATAGGAGCCACTGACGCAGACATGCCAGGCCTCCAGCCATGAAGCGAGTAAAGCGGCATCATCAGGATGGCTGCTGCCGTGATGTTGCAGGGTCGTCATCGCCGCATAATGGATCGAATAGATCATGCTTGCGACATCGCGCAGCGGCGAACGTTTCAGGCGGCGTTCCCCCAGAGAATGAGAGGGCTCCCCTTCAAAATCGATAAAGACAAAATCCTTGCCGGTAAAGAGCGCCTGGCCGAGATGGAAATCCCCGTGAATCCGGCTCTTCATCGCAAAAATACGGTGATCGGTGATTTTGTGGAAACAAGTAATAATCTCCTTTTCGGCCGCCAATAGCGGCCCGGCGCGGCGCTGCACCTCTTCGGGGAGATCGGTTAGATGGCTCGCCAGCAGCTGAAAATTCCGCCGCAGCAGCGCCCGCATCGACTGGAAGACTGAACGCTGGTACAGGGTGGAAAACTCTTCCATACTCCAGGCGCCCTCCGGCGTTCTCGTCGCCAGCGCCTGGTGTAACTCGGCGGTCCGCTGCCCGAGGAGCAGGCCCATCTCCAGATGCAGTCCACTAACCAGATCGCCGAAGGGGATGGGGATGCCCTGATCGACAATTTCGAGCAAAGTCGGCAGGCGGGTCGGCAGTTTGGGGAGCTCGTGCTTGTGGGTCAGCAGATACTCGACAAATTGCGCCAAGCTGGTCAAAGCGTTGCGCCAGCCATCGCCATGGCAGGGGACATAAGTTTGCAGCACCCCGAGCTCATAAGCCTGACCACGACTGCTGCGGTACTCGATGCCGCCGGCATACGCCGGCACCTGACTGAAGCGCTCCTTTTCCGCCAGAAAGCGGAGGATTTCCGCTTCGGGATTGATCCCCGCTTCCAGCTTCCGGTACATCTTGAGCAAAAGCTGCTCGCCGTACAGGATGCTGGTATTATTCTGCTCCACCGCCGCCACCCGGCTCGGGAAGAGCTCGACCCGGCTCGGAGAACTTTTGGTAACACCGCGCCCGCGCAGACCGACCAGCAGCGAATCATGGCTCCCCGCCACCTTGCTGCGATTGACCATCAGCATAAAGAGGAGCTCGCGGAACTCTTCGAAGTAAATGGCGTCGCAGAGGACACCATCCACATCACCGAGAGTCAGCGGAGTGATCGTCGCCAGGGGGTGGCGCTCGCTCAATGCCTGCACCCGCTCGTTCGACAACCAGGTCATGGGGATCTGATAAATCTCCGGATCTCCCGCCGTATAGGTGACCTGAATAAAGACCAGGAGAAAGACCTGCTCCTCCTGTTGCAGCTGGCAACTGTCGAGAATGTTGACCTGGCTGATCCCCCGCCCTTTGCCGCAAAACCAGAGGACCCGCTGCAGATAGGGGGGGAGGACGTGGCTGCAGAGCCGCTCGCCGCTTTTCCCTTGCAAAACCTCCCACCAGTGATGTCCGTCGCGCAGCTTCAGCTTGACACTTTCATCCCGCAGCTCGCCGGCGCCGTCGCTACTGCGCAACACAAACCAGAAATAATCATAAGTCCCCATGGTGAAGTGGTAACGGCTTTCCTGGATCATCGGAAAGCGGTTGCGGCTGAAGAGCTCTTCGGGGATCATCCCGGCATAACGGCCGAGATCGACGGTGACCGTTTGGGCAAAACGGGACAGATTAATGACGACCAGCAGCTTCTCTTCTTCGTGGCAGCGCAAAAAGGACAAGACCTTGGGATTATCGGAGGCAAGCATCTCCAGTGAGCCGCAGCCAAAGGATTTGAAGCGCTTGCGCATGGCGATGGTGCGCCGCATCCACCACAGCAGCGAGGAGGGGTTGCGTTCCTGATTCTCGACGTTGATCGATTCGTAGTGGTACTCGGCATCGATGATCGCGGGGAGAAAGAGCTTCTGCGGGCTGGCGGTGGAAAAGCCGGCGTTGCGGTCGGGACTCCACTGCATCGGGGTGCGCACGCCGTTGCGATCGCCGAGATAATAGTTATCGCCCATGCCGATTTCATCGCCGTAATAGATGATCGGCGTGCCAGGGAGGGTAAAGAGGAGGATATTCATCAACTCGATCTTGCGCCGGTTATTCCCCATCAGCGGCGCCAGACGGCGACGGATACCAAGATTGATGCGGGCGAGGGGGTCGGAAGCATAAACCCGATACATGTAGTCGCGCTCTTCGTCAGTGACCATCTCCAGCGTCAACTCGTCGTGATTGCGCAGGAAGATCGCCCACTGGCAGCCGGCGGGGATGGCCGGCGTCTGATCGAGGATGTCGACAATCGGGAAACGGTCTTCCATCTCGATGGCCATGAAGATGCGCGGCATCAGCGGAAAATGGAAAGCCATATTGCTTTCATCTCCCTTGCCGAAATAGGCGGCGGCATCTTCCGGCCACTGGTTCGCTTCCGACAAAAGGATGCGGTTCTTAAAGGATTTGTCGAGATGGGCGCGCAGCTTGCGGAGAAAAGCATGGGTGGGGGGGAGGTTTTCGCAGTTTGTCCCTTCCTCCTCAAAGAGGTAGGGGACCGCATCAAGGCGGACGCCGTCAACGCCGATCGCCATCCAGAAATCGATGACCCGCAACATCTCCGTCTGTACTTTGGGATTCTCAAAGTTAAGGTCCGGCTGATGCGAATAAAAACGGTGCCAGTAGTAAGCCTTGGCCACCGGGTCCCAGGTCCAGTTCGAGGTTTCAAAATCCTGAAAGATAATCCGGGCATCGCGGTACTTTTCGGGGGTATCGCTCCAGACATAGTAGTCGCGATGCGGAGAACCGGCCTTGGCATGGCGGGCGCGCTGGAACCAGGGGTGCTGATCCGAGGTGTGATTGAGGACGAGTTCGGTGATGATGCGGATGCCGCGCCGATGGGCGGCGCGCAGCAGCTTTTTGAAATCGTGCAGGGTGTTGTAGACCGGGTTGACGGTGTAGTAATCAGCGATATCGTAGCCGTCGTCCCGTTGCGGCGAGGGGTAGAAGGGGAGGAGCCAGAGGGCCGTCACCCCAAGCTGTTGCAGGTAGTCAAGCTTCCCCATCAAACCACGGAAATCACCGATACCATTGGCGTCCGCATCGGCGAAGGCCTTGACGTGAACCTGGTAAATAATCGCATCCTGGTACCACAAGGGGTTGTCTTCAAGAAAAGCTTCATCACGGGGCATCAGTTTTTTCTCCCTTATTCAGCCGATCATAGCGCTGCAGCTGGTCCTGCACAATTTTCACCAGATCCGGCGGCAACATCTCCCAGGAAAAGCGCCACTCCCAGTTGCCGAAGGGGGTGCCGGGGATATTCATGCGCGCGGCGCTGCCGAGCCGGAGCAGATCCTGCAGCGGCAAGATCGCCGTGTCGGCCACCGACATCAGCGCCGTGCGGATCAAAGTGCCGGCACCGTCCTCCTCGGCACAGCCGAGATAGTCCTGCATCGCCTGACGTTTTTCCTTTGACAGGGCATCATACCAGCCCTGACTGGTGTCATTATCGTGGGTACCGGTATAAACGACGCCGTTGGCACGATGATGATGGGGCAGATTGATCGGTTCGGTATCAAAGGCAAACTGTAGAATCTTCATGCCGGGGAATTGGTAACGGTCGCGCAGGGCCAGAACCGCCGGAGTGATGACGCCGAGATCCTCGGCAATGATCGGCAGGTGCCCCAGGGTTGCGGCGATGACATCGAAGAGCTTCTCCCCCGGCCCCGGCGCCCAGCATCCCTGTTCAGCGGTTGTCGCGTCCGCCGCCACCTGCCAGGCCGCTTCAAAGCCGCGAAAATGGTCGACGCGGAGGATATCAAAGAGCTCGAACATCGATCGGAAGCGTTCGATCCACCAGGCAAAGCCCCGTGTTGCCATCAAATCCCAATCGTAATGCGGATTACCCCAGAGCTGGCCGGTGGCGCTGAAGTAGTCGGGGGGGACGCCGGCCACCACCGACGGCCGGCCCTGACGATCGAGGAGAAAGAGCTCGCGGTGACTCCAGACCTCAGCCGAGTCGTAAGCGACAAAGATCGGGATATCGCCGATGATGGCGATCCCCTGGGCGTTGGCATAAACGCGCAACTGCTGCCACTGTTTGGCAAACTGCCACTGCAGATACTTCTGCACGCTGATTTCCCTGGCAAACTCTTCGGCCAGGGCGCGGCGCCCTTCGGGCGTCGGCGACGCAACCGCCGCCGGCCAGCGGTTCCAGCTGACCCCCTGGTATTTCTCCTTGAGAACCATGAAAAGAGCGAAATCGTTGAGCCATGAGTGAGTAACGCAAAAGTGCTGGAACTCCAGGGTGCGAGAGGATTCGGGTTGCGCCAGAAAGGCGGCGCCGGCCTGAGCCAGCAGCGCCATTTTGCTGTCGGTGACTGCGGCAAAATCGACCCAGTCCGGCCGGGCGGCGGCACTGTAGTGCAGTGGCGGCAAATCCCCTTCCCGGCTTAAGGCGTCGAGATCGATCAGCAGCGGATTGCCGCCAAAGGCGGTCAGGCCGGAATACGGGGAGTTGCCGCAGGCCGGCGGCGCCAAAGGCAAAACCTGCCAGTAAGACATCCCCATTGCCGCCAGAAGATCGATAAAACGGCGCGCATCCGCCCCGAGCGTGCCGATGCCGCCGGGACTGGGGAGGGAGGTCGGGTGGAGGAGGACACCGCAGCCACGTTTATTGAGCATAACCAGAACTCCAATTCCATTAAACTTCCCCCTCCCCTTCAAGGCTGAGGGCCGGGGTGGGGATGGGCGCAATTTGCTTGAGCTATCAAAGTGAACAAGGACGAACCCCATCCCCATCCTAACCTTCCCCTTGAAGGGGAAGGAACTTAGACTTATGAGTCGATCCTTTCCAGCAACGCCACCGGGTAGGTGGCGAAAATCTCCGCTAATGCCAGCGTACCCCGCCCGTCCTCTTGGGTGGGTTCAAGAATCTCGCCGCTGAAAATATGGCGATAACGGCCAGGGCTCGTCTCGGCGGGGAGGAGGACCCGCGTCTCTGCCCAGACCTCCGGCCCCAGCGGCAAGCCCTCCGCATTTTCGATCAAATGGCTGCAAAGACGCGGCACCACCACCAAAAAGGAACTGCCGTTGAGAGCGCGTTCAAAGGCACAGACGTGCTCATGACGGGCCCCATCCACCGTCAGCGGGAGATAACGGCCGCTCTCGAACAAGGCGCGATGGTCGCGGCGAAAGTTGAGGGCCTTGCAGCTCAGGTGCAGCTTGATCCGCCCGTCCTGGCGGGACGCCACCACGTCTTGGGCGGTGGCCAGAGGACCGTCTGTCGCTTCGCGGCGCAGCAGGTCGTCGAGCCAGCGGCGGCGCAAGGAATAATCGACGAGGCGGCGATTGTCCGGATCGACCAGACTGAAATCCCACAGTTCATTCCCTTGGTAGAAATCCGGAATCCCCGGCGAGGTGATCTTGAGGAGGGTCTGCGCCAGGGAATTGAAGATGCCCGCCGCTGCGGTCAATCTTTGGAAAGCTGTAAAGTCAGCCAGAAAATGGTTGTGCCGGGAACATTTCAGAATGGCTTCAATAAAAGCAAGGACCGCCGCTTCATAGGGGGCGTTCGGGCTGATCCAGCTGGTGTCGGTTTTGGCCTCGCGCAGCGCCTTGAGCATGTAATCCTTGATCCGCCCCCGGAAAGTCGCAAACTCCTCCGTCGCCGGCGGCGAAAAAGGCCAGGTGCCGATCAAGGTTTGGTAAAGGAAGTACTCTTCATTGCGGCTCGGCGCCAACTTCCCCTCGATCAGCACCTTATGTTTACGGTTCTGGCGGCTCCAGCGGCTCAGCCCTTCCCGCCATTGTTCGGGGATCTCGGTGAGGACATTGATCCGCGCCCGCACATCCTCGCTCCGTTTGGTATCGTGCGTCGAAGAGGCCAGCATCGCCAAGGGGCGGCTCTTGCTCCGCTCGATATTCTGGCCATGGAAGGCCTCCAAAGAGATACCGAAGCGCTCGGGCGCTCCCCCGACTTCGTTAAGAGAAAGAAGTCGATTGTAGACATAGAAGGCGGTATCTTCGACCCCTTTAGCCATGACCGGACCGGTAATCTGCTGAAAACGTTTGACAAAATCGAGCCACACCTGTCGGGATTCGTCGCTGACGGTGTCCGGAAAACGGAGCAAAAGGACATCCCGGATAAAGTCGAAGACCGAAGCGCTGATCGCCGGGTTCTGCCGTTTCGCCCGGCCGATGGTCGCTTCAATGTAGAGACGATCCCGTTCTGCGACCTCGAAGCTGTTGATATAGGTGCGGTAGACCGGAAAACAGGCGATCACCTCGATGATCGACTTAATTAAACTGTTGAGGGTGAAGTCGCGCGTATGCCGGTTCTGTTCCGAGATCCTGTTGAGATAATGGCCGAGAGTATTAATTTCGCTCGACATCGCCACCTGCATGACCAGCTTTTTTCGCTCGTAGGCAACCTCCTGAAAGTCGATGCGTTGTTGGACAAAACGACTGTAAATTTTTTCAAAGGATTTCGCCGCGCCGCTATCGACAAAGAGGCCGTTGACCTGATTGGCGAAATCGTAGCCGGTGGTGCCGAAGACCGCCCAGCCCTCGGGGAGTTTTTCGCTCTTGAGGAGGATCTTTTCCCCGAGGATATAAAAGGGTTTGTAGCCCGGATCGGCCGCGACCATCTGCTCATACCTCCCCCGCAGGGTGGCCTCCTCATCCGCATCGCCGGTTTCTACGGCGTTGGCGCGGTTGAGATGGATAAAGCAGCTCGCCTGCAGGCGCTGACTATAAACCTCCGGATTGCGCAGCCCATCGGCATGATCAATCCGCAAGCCGTTAATCTTGCCGGTCGCGATCAAGCGGAAGAGCAGGCGATGCGTCTCGGCAAAGACGGTCGGATCCTCGACCCGGATGGCGCCGAGGGAATTAATATCGAAGAAGCGCCGGTAGTTGATCTCTTCTGTGGCCACGCGCCAATGGGAGATGCGATAGACCTGTTCGCGCAGGAGTTTGTCGAGAAGATCAAAGCTGTGCGGCTCCCCCGGCTGGCCGTTACAAGTGACGACGTTACGATCAATGAAATCACTGATGGCCAGGCTCTCCTGATAAAGGTTCCAAAGGCGCCGCTTGACGATCTCCTTTTCCCGGTAGCGTTCGATGATTCGCTCAGGATCCTGTTCCGTGGTCGGCGGCAGATGCTTGAGGGCGGTGATGATGCTCATCAACTCCTGAAACTGCGGGCTCTCGGCCAACAGTTCCTGTTCGAGAGTTTCAATGCCGAGAGTAAGGATGTGGCTGTAGGCCTTGGGGATGATCGGCAGTTTGTTGTCATAGTAGTAAACAAAAAAGGAGCCTTCTTCAAAAGCCAGCTGCAGCTCGCCATTTTCAAGGATAGCCCCGTATTGATCGCCGAGGATCGGGATCAGGATCTTGTTCTCCAACTCCTGTTTGACCGGGTGCCAATCGATATCGAAAAAGTGCGCATAGATGGAGCTCGGGCCATTTTCCAGCACATCCAGCCAGAAGTGATTCCCCTGCCCTTCGATGCACATATGGTTGGGGACGATATCGAGGATCTGCCCCATCGAGCAGCGCTGCAACTCGGCGACCAGCGCTTCGTACTCTTCCTCTGAACCGACTTCAGGGTTGAGGCTGTTCTGGTCGAGAATGTCGTAGCCGTGCCGACTGCCGGGGCTGGCCTTGAAATAGGGGGAGGCGTAGATATCACTGATGCCGAGGAGCTGCAGATAGGGAAGAATCTCCCGGGCGGCACTGAAGGAGAAGTCCGAATTGAACTGGAGGCGGTAGGTTGATAACGGTATGCGCAGTCCGGTGCCGTTCATATCTCTCCCCCTGCTGTCGATTGAACATCGACAATCTGGCGATAAACGAGGACACCGAAAGGAGCCAGCGTCGGGAAGGTTTCAGGGTGTGCCGAATTGACGACAACCTTTTGCCCCGGCGGCGAATGCCCCGCAGAATCAAGGAGAACCTGCAGCGCGCCGACCAGCAGCGGCGGGCGCAGAACCCGACTTTGATCGCTGTAGTTGAAGAAGCAAAGGATCTCATCCCCCCCGGCCCGGCGGGTGATCGCCAACAACTGTTCGTCCTCGTCGGCATGAATCTCCATCCCCGCCCGGTCGAGCTGGGCGAGGGGCGGGCACTCCTTGCGCAAGCGGATCAACTCACCATAGAAAGTGAAGAGCACCTGCTGTTCCCCCTGCCGGTGCTGCCCCGGGTCGATTTTTGCCGACAGAAAGGTGCTTTCGGCCTGGGGATCGGGAGGATGCCCCTGCCACGCGAAGGGGAGAAATTCATCATTCCGCCCCTGCCTCACCGCCGCGACCAGCTCCGCATCGCCATGACTGATGAAGTAGGGGAAGGGAGCAATCTCCCCGTACTCCTCGCCCATGAAGAGGAGGGGGAGATAAGGGGAAAGGAGGACCGTGGCGGCAGCAAGTTGCAGCTGCGGCAGCGACAGATGTTCACTGAGCCGCTCGCCGCGCATGCGGTTCCCGACCTGGTCATGGTTCGAGGAAAAGACCAGCAGCTGGCGGGGGGGGATCTCCGCCGAAGAGGCGCCATGGCGGCGGCGCCGATACCGGGAATAGTCGCCGGCCATCACAAATCCGGCGCGGAAACTCTTAACCAGCGGCGCGAACCCTCCGAAGTCGAGGTAGTATCCGGAGCAATCGCCGGTTAAGAGGGTGCGGAGAGCATGATGAAAGTCGTCGCACCACTGGGCATCGAGGCCAAAACCCCCGTGTTGGCGATCGATGACCAGGCAGGGATCGTTGAGATCGCTTTCGGCGATGACATAAGCCGGCCGCCCGCGCTCAGCGGCGAGCGCATGCACCGCTTCGGTCAGTTCGGAAAGGATGTGGCAAGCGCTGAAGTCGAAGATGCCATGCACCGCATCGAGACGCAGACCGTCAAAGTGGTACTCGCGCAGCCAATAACAGGCGTTGGCGATAAAGTAGTGGCGCACACCATCACTCTCCGCGCCGTCAAAGTTGACGGCATCGCCCCAGGGAGTGCGGTAACGGTCGGTGAAGTAAGGGCCGAAGGCGTGCAGGTAGTTCCCTTCCGGGCCGAGATGGTTGTAGACCACATCAAGGAAGATTGCCATTCCTTGCCGGTGACAGGCGGCGACCAGGCGTTTCAGTCCAGCGGCGCCGCCGTAACTTGCTTGCGGCGCAAAGGGATAAACCCCGTCGTAGCCCCAGTTCCGTTCACCGGGGAATTGCGCCACCGGCATGATCTGCAGCGCCGTGACCCCGAGTTCGCGAAGATAAGGCAAGCGGTCGATGGCCGCGTCGAAGGTTCCGGCCGGAGTAAAGGTGCCAATGTGCAGCTCGTAGAAGATGCAAGCGTCGAGGGCGATGCCGGCCCATTCCCCTTCCTTCTCAGGGAAAGCCGGATCGATGATGCGGGAAGGGCCGTGCACTCCCTGCGGTTGCGAGCGGGAAGCCGGATCCGGCCGCCGCAGCGTGCCATCTAGCCAGTACCAGTAGTCATCCCCGACAGCGGCCGCAACGATGCCCTGAAAGTAGTCGCCGTCTTGCTGCAAAAGGAATTTCCCGCCGGCGGCCGCCAGGATTTCGACCTCGACCCGGCTGACGGCCGGAGCCCAGACCCGAAAGTTGACGCCACCGGGCACCGGGGTCGCGCCGATGTCGAAGGGAGGAAACTGCATCGATTGAACCTCCTGCTCTTTATGACAAGGATAAAAAACAACGGGAAGGAGACTTCCCGGAGATTAAAGTCTAGCGGAGATTTTGTTCTTTTCAACTCAAGCGGGGAAAATCACCCCACGTCACCCAAGGGGCACGATCGCTACAGCATGCCACTGGCGCTTAAATGTGTATACAACAAATAGTGTTTGATAAAATCCTGAAGCCATTTATTAACAATAAATTCCCTCGCCCGAACGGGGACGGAAAAAGCAAAAACGGATGCCGGATTTTCTTGACCCACAAAGAAAAAGCATGATAAATGGTACGGCGCTGGCGGAAATTGGTCGTCTCTAAATCGATACAAAATCATCAAACAGTGTTTCTAATTAATTTGTATTTCTCTGCGTGGTCACCTATGAACAAAATAGCAACCTTCATTGTCATGGCCGGATTCTGGATTTTGATGTCCGGAATGTTCGACGCCTTTCACCTGATTCTGGGGCTGCTCTGCTGTCTGCTGATCGCCTTTCTGTCCGCCGACCTCCTCTTCGGTCCGGAGTTCCAGGTGCGCTTCCGCCAGGTGCTCGGGATGAGCCTCTACCTCCCCTGGCTCTTCTGGCAGATCCTCCTCTCCAACCTGCAGGTGGCTTACATCGTTTTGAACCCGCGCATGCTGGAAATGATCGACCCGCAATTGGTCCGTTTTCGCACCCGCCTCCAAGGTTCCTTTGCCCGGGTGACCCTGGCGCAGTCCATCACCCTCACCCCCGGCACCATCACCGTCAACCTCGACAACGATGAGTTCACCGTCTACGCCCTGACCGCTGCGGCCGCCGCCGGTTTGCCGGGCGAGATGGAAGATCGGCTGATCGCCGCCCTGGAAAAGGACTAACCAAGATGTCCACGGTCTTTCTCGCCGCCGCCATTGCCCTGCTGCTGCTGATCCTCCTTTCCCTGATCAGGGCAGTGGGAGGGCCGACCGTCCTTGACCGGATCGTCGGGGTCAATGTCATCGGCACCAAAACAACGATTGTCCTGCTGCTGATCGGTCTCCTTTACGGCCAGGTCGGTATGTTCGTCGATATTGCCATCGCTTATGCCCTGCTCAACTTCATCGCCACCCTCGGTGCCACTAAATTCTTTCTGCGCCGCAAAAGCGTCCACCTGCAGGATGAATTGATCAAGGAAAAGGAGGTTGCCTGATATGAATATTCTCGTTTCCGTACTGCTCCTGGCCGGCGTCTTCTTTTTTGCCATCGGCACAATCGGCATCCTGCGCTTCCCCGATTTTTACACCCGCCTGCATGCCGCCGGTAAATGCGACACCCTGGCGGCCGTCCTGGTGCTGCTGGCGGTGGCCCTCTTTAATCTCCACGACTTCTCTTTCGGCAACCTGCTGGTCAGCTTGAAGATTCTGGCGATCGGCGCCTTCTTCTCCATCACCAGTCCGACCGCGACCCATTCCCTCACCAAAGCGGCGCTGGTGGTCGGCGTCGAACCCTGGACCAAGGAGCAGAGAAAACCATGATCTGGCAACTCGATCTGCTGATTCTGCTGATGGTCGTCATCTGTGCGATTGCCACCATCACCATTCGCGACCTGCTCGGGGCGGCCATCGTCTTTGGCGCCTACAGCTTCCTGCTGTGCCTGTTATGGGCGGAGATGGGGGCGGTCGATGTTGCTTTCACCGAGGCGACGGTCGGCGCCGGCATCAGCACCATCCTCTTTATTGCCGCCATCTTCCGCACCACGCGAAGGAGTAAGGATTGAAAACCCTGGCCCTGCTGGCGACCATCCTCACCGGCGCCATCCTCCTTTACGGCACAGCCGACTTCGCCCCCTGGGGAGATCCGGAGTCGCCCCCCAACCGTCATCTCTCGACCTACTATATCGAGCAGGCCGTCAAGGAAACCCATGTGCCGAACCTGGTCACCGCTCTTCTCGGCGATTACCGGGGCTATGACACCATGTTCGAACTGGTGGTCATCTATTGCGCCGGCATGGGGGTGATAGCGGTGTTGCGACGGAGTGATTCATGAAGAGTTTACAGGCGCTTGCCCAGAACGGCGGTGGCGACAACCTGATTCTGCAGACGACGATCCGCCTGACGGTGCCGTTCATTCAGCTCTTTGGCCTCTACGTCATCGTCCACGGCCACTACAGTCCGGGCGGCGGCTTCCAGGGGGGAGTCCTCCTCGGCGCGGCCTTTATCCTTATCGCCCTCGGCTACGACCTGCCGACCAGCAAGCGCTACTTTCCGGTCCGCACCAACGCCATACTCGCCAACAGCGGCGCCCTGATCTTTGCCGGCATTGCCACTTTGTGCGCACTGCTCGGCGGCTACTTTCTCGACTACAGCATCCTCACCCGCCTGCTCCCCATCGATCCGATAGAGTGGCGCTCGCTCGGTATTTTTCTCGTAGAGGTCGGCGTCGGACTGGGAGTCATGTGCATCATGCTCTCCCTTTACTGGGACATGGCCTCCGGCGGCCAGATGGAAGAAGGGCTATAGCACATGGAATCGATGCTGGGTGTCGTGGTCGCCAAATATAATTACTGGCTTTATGTCGTGCTGATGATGATCGGCTTCTATGCCATGATCGGCAAACGTAATCTGGTCAAAAAGCTGTTGGGGATGAATATCTTCCAGACCGCCATCATCCTCTTCTTTGTCTCCATGGGGGCCAAGCGCGGCGGCGGTATCCCGATCCTCGACAAAGAAGCGGCCCTGGCCGGCGCCGTCAAGGTGGCAGAGGTAGTAAATCCCTTACCGCATGTCCTGATGCTCACCGCCATCGTCGTCTCGGTCAGCGTCACCGGCGTTGCCCTGGCGGTGCTGCAACGCATCTACAAGGAATACGGAACCCTGGAAGAAGACGAAATCCTCGATAAGATTGGTCGCTCATGACTAGCAACCTCCCCCTTTATGTATTAGCCGCCCCCCTGCTGGCCGCCTTTGTTGTCAACCTTGCCGGCCGCGTCTGGCGCGGTTCGGTGGCGGTCCTGTCGCTGGGCGCGCTACTCTTCTCAACGATCAGCGCCCTGCTGGTTCTGCAGCAGGTTTTGGCGCACGGCACCATCCGCTACACGGTCGGCGGCTGGCGGGCGCCCTGGGGCATCGAGCTGGTCATCGACCCGCTGTCGGCCCTGATGCTGGTGCTGATCGCCGTGGTGGCACTGCTGGCAACCTTCTCGGCTCTGGCCAGCGCCCGGCAGGAGCTCCCCGGCCGTGAGCATCTCTTCTTCACCCTCTACCTGATCCTCATCTCCGGGCTCTTCGGCCTGGCGGTCACCGGCGACGCCTTCAATCTCTACGTTATGCTGGAGATCACTTCGATCACCACCTACTGCCTGATCGCCATGGGCAAAGGGCGGGCGCCGCTGGCCAGCTTCAACTACGTCATCATGGGGACGATCGGCGCCTGCTTCTACCTCCTCGGCGTCGGTTATCTCTACATGCTCACCGGCTCGCTGAACATGGCCGACATCCAGAGCATCCTCCCCGGCATGTACGGCTCGATCTCGGTGGCGACGGCCTTTGCCTTCCTGATGGTCGGGGTCTGGATCAAAATGGCCTTCCTGCCGCTGCACGGCTGGCTGCCGAACGCCTATTCCCTGGCGCCCTCCAGCACCAGTGTCCTGATCGCGCCGCTGATGACCAAGATCTCAGTCTTTTTGATGATCCGCATCATCTTCTCGATCTTCTCCCCGGATTATGCCTTCTTTCAGCACGTCGGCGTGCAGCACCTCATCGTCTGGGCCGCAGCCCTGGCGATCCTGATCGCCTCGGGACTGGCGCTGGCGCAGACCGATCTGAAACGGATGCTGTCCTACATCATCGTCGCCGAAGTCGGCTACATGGTCGGGGGGGTCTGGCTGGCCAACACCGCGGCGATGACCGGAGCGATTCTGCACATCGTCAATGATGCGCTGATGACCCTCTGCCTCTTCCTCGCCGCCTCGGCCATCGTTTATCGCCTCGGCGACAGCAAGCTCGCCTCGATGCAGGGTCTTTACCGGCGCATGCCGCTGACCATGGCCGCCTTCACCATCGGCGCCTTTTCGATGATCGGCGTCCCCCCTACGGCTGGCTTCTTCAGTAAATGGTATCTGATTCTCGGCGGCATCGAAGCCGGCCCCTGGGCCTGGGTTTATGTCGCGGCCCTGCTGATCAGCAGCCTGGTCAACGCCATCCTCTTCTTTCGCATTATTGAAATCGCTTATTTTCAGGGGGGCGGCGAGCACGGCCATGGCGCCGCTATGCCGCGCCAGGAAGCCTGCGCCTGGCAGCTCAGCCCTCTCCTTTTGTCAGCAGTAGCATTGCTGGCGATCGGCCTGGCGGCGGGACCGCTGGTCGAACACCTGATTATCCCGGCCCTGCCGGCTGGCTTCTAGCGGTCACGAGGAATCATGAATATCATCACTTCATTGTTACCGGTGGCTGCGGTCGGGATTTCATTAATCGGCGCCATCTTCATCATTCTGGCGAATCGCCGCCCCAACCTGCGGGAAAGCGTCACCCTGCTGATCGCCGTCGGCAAGTTCCTGCTGGTTTTGAGCATGTTGCCGACCGTCCTGGCCGGCGGCGGCTTTGTCTTTACCCTGGCCGAACTGATCCCGGGAGTCCCTTTTCAGCTGCGGGTCGACGCCATGGGGATGTTCTTCGCCCTGGTCGCCTCCTTCCTGTGGATCTGCACCTCGATCTACTCGATCGGCTACATGCGGGCGCTGCAGGAACATGACCAGACCCGCTATTATGCCTCCTTTGCCGTCGCTATCTCCGCCACCATCGGCGTCGCCTTCTCGGCCAATCTGCTCACCCTTTATCTCTTTTACGAGATGCTCTCCCTCTCCACCTATCCCCTCGTAACCCATGAGCGCAACGCCGAAGCGCGGGTCTCCGGGCGCAAATATCTCACCTACATCCTCGGCACCTCCATCGGTTTTGCCCTGCCGGCGATGCTCATCGTCTACGCCATCGCCGGCACCCTCGACTTCACCTCCGGGGGGATCCTGAGCGACACCGGCGTGGCGCCGGGGACCGTCGCCCTCCTGCTGATCCTCTTTGTTGCCGGTTTCGCCAAGGCCGGGATCATGCCCTTCCACGGCTGGCTGCCGGCGGCGATGGTCGCCCCGACTCCGGTCAGCAGCTTTCTGCATGGCGTTGCCGTCGTCAAGGTCGGGGTCTTCTCGATTTTGCGCGTCATCTTCGATATTCTCGGCCCGGACCTGCTGCGCTCCCTCGATCTCGGCATGGCTCTGACCTACTTTGTCTCGATCACCATCCTCGCCGCCTCGCTGATCGCCCTGACCCAGGACAACCTCAAGCGGCGCCTGGCTTATTCGACCATCGGTCAACTCTCCTACATGATCCTCGGCGCCGGCATGCTCACCGCCTCCGGCATGACCGGGGGGGTGCTGCACATTGCTATGCACGCCTTTGGCAAGATCACCCTCTTCTTCTGTGCCGGCGCCATTTACGTCGCCAGCCACAAAAAGTACATCAGCGAGATGGATGGCCTTGGCCGGCAGATGCCGATCACCTTTGGCGCCTTTGCCCTCGGGGCGATGAGCATCATCGGTCTGCCCCCGCTGGGGGGATTCATCAGCAAGTGGTATCTGGCCGTCGGCGCCCTGCAGGCAGACCAGATGCCGCTGCTGCTGGTGCTGCTGACCAGCTCCCTGCTCAATGCCGCCTACTTTTTGCCGATCGTTTACCGGGCCTTTTTCGCCGCCGCTCCAGCCGCGACGACCGAGACCGGCATCCGCGAAGCTCCGCTCCTCTGTTTGCTGCCACTGTCGGTTACGGCCATCTGCTCCCTGGCCCTGTTCTTTTATCCGAACGTCTTTCTCCGGTTGGTGGAAATGGCCATCGCTCCCTGAGCGCGCGCCCAATCGTCGATTTTTGAGGTTAATAGATGAAGCAAAAGCGTGAATGGGACTGGCTCGACCACCCGCAAAACATCCGCAAGGTGCGCATGGCTTTCTACGTCATTCTGGCCCTGACCGTGCTCCCTGACTTCTTCCTGCACAAGCACAGCTACTTTTACGGGGTTGAGGCCTGGCCGGGCTTTTTCGCCATCTTCGGCTTTACCGCCTGCGTCGTGATCATTTTGATCTCCAAGCTCTTCGGCTTCCTCCTCAAGCGCAAAGAAAATTACTATGACTGATTTCTTCGCGCCGACACTCATCTTCTTTCTGGGTGCTGCTCTGCTGCCGTTGCTGCCTTACCGGGGGCGGGTCGCGGTCATTCTGGCGGTGCCGGCTTTGGCCTTCCTGCTCATCTGGCAACTCCCCTTCGGGCAGGGCTGGACCTATCAACTCTTCGGTCATGAACTGACCTTGTTGCGGGTCGATCGCTTGAGCAAGGTCTTCGGCTATGTCTTCACCATCAACGCCTTTGCCGCCTTCCTCTTTGCCCTGCATCTGCGCACCCGCTTCGAGCATATCGCCGCTCTCCTCTACATCGGCGCCAGCCTCGGCGCGGTCTTTGCCGGCGACCTGATCTCCCTTTATCTCTTCTGGGAAGTGATGGCGATCGCCTCCACCTTCCTGATCCTGGCCCGTGGCACCAAGCCGAGCCTGCAAGCCGGCTTCCGCTATGTGCTGGTGCATCTCTTCGGCGGCCTCTGTTTTCTCGCCGGAATCCTGCTCTACATCCAGGCCACCGGCTCGGTCGCCTTCGAGGCCTTCACCTGGCGGGGGCTGCCGACCTGGCTGATCCTGATCGGCTTTTTGGTGAACGCTGCGGCCCCCCCCTTCTCGGCCTGGCTCTCCGACGCTTATCCTGAAGCGACGGTCACCGGCGGGGTCATTCTCACCGCCTACACCACCAAAACTGCCGTCTACACCCTGATTCGCGGTTTCCCCGGCTGGGAAATCCTCATGGTGGTCGGCTGCTTCATGGCCGTTTACGGCATCATCTACGCCATCCTCGAAAACGATATGCGGCGGATTCTCGCCTACAGCATTATCAATCAGGTCGGCTTCATGATCTGCGGCATCGGCATCGGCACCGCCCTGGCTATCAACGGCGCCACCGCCCATGCCTTCTCCCACATCATTTACAAGGCGCTGCTGTGGATGAGCGCCGGCGCGGTTCTGCAACTGACCGGACGCAGCAAATGCACCGATCTCGGCGGCTTGTACAAAACCATGCCTTTGACCCTGATTTTCGGTTGTATCGGCGCCCTGGCCATCTCTTCCTTCCCCGGTTTCAGCGGCTACACCAGCAAGCCGATGATCATCGAGGCCGGGATCCACGAAGGGCTGTACTGGGTCTGGCTGATCCTGGAGATCGCTTCGGCCGGCGTCTTCCTTCATGCCGGGATCAAATTCCCCTATTTTGTCTTCTTTGCCAAAGACAGCGGCCAGCGGCCGGGCGATCCCCCCAAACACATGCTGGCGGCGATGGCCTTCCTCTCCTTTATCTGTCTTTTTCTCGGCTTCTATCCGCAGCCCCTGTACGATATCCTTCCCTACCCGGTCGACTTTGTCGCCTACACTTGGGACCACACCGTAAATCAGTTGCAACTGCTCATGTTCTCGGCGCTCGCCTTCTTCCTGCTGCTGCCGATGCTGCGCCGCACTGAAACCATTTCCCTGGATACGGACTGGTTCTATCGCCGCGGCGGGCAACTCTTCTATCGGGTCGCCGAGCGCTCCTTCAACCGCCTGAACAGCTGGGGCGACCAGCTCTTTGTCCGGCGCCTGCCGGCAGCCCTGGCCCGCTTCTTTGCCGATCCCGCTGACCGCTTGCACGCCTTGTTCGTGGCGCCCTACTACAAGATGATCGGCAAGGAGGTTTCTGCAGACGAACCCGGCCGCTGCGAACGCAGCGCCTACCCGATCGGCGGCGGAGTACTGCTGGCGGTCCTCTTTCTGGCGCTGATGTCCTTTTTGTTCTTCCTGTAAGGGGGAAACTGCCCCCTTGCCGTCCACACAAGGAGATAAAACGTGAGGAAAGTGCTATTTGCCGTTGACTGTTCCCCCCCTTCGAAAAGTGCTGCAGAGTATCTGGCGACGGTGGCCCCGCACCTGCCCGACTGTGAAGTCACCCTCTTTTCGGTGATGACCGGCATCCCCTACGATAGTCGCGAACTCGAGAAGCTGAGCGGCAGCGTCCCGCTGGAAGTGCATGGCGGCGAAGATCATCAGCAGGAAGTCCAGCAGGTCGAGAACTTTTTCCAGGAGATCACCAACCTCCTGGTGGACAACGGTTTCCCCGCCGCACAACTGCAAACGTCGGCCAAGCCCCTGCGGCGCGGCGTCGCCCTGGATATCATCGATGAAGCGCTGGAACTGGACTGCGATACCATCGTCGTCGGCCGCCGCGGCCTGTCGCTGGTGCAGGAGATGCTGCAAGGGAGTGTGTCGCACGATCTCATGCATAAAGCCCCCCTCGCCCTCTGGGTTATCGGTGAACGCCCTTAGTACCCTGTCACACTTATCTTGATACAGCAAAAGGCGGCCACTTGGCCGCCTTTTGCGTGAAAAACAGGTACATTCAGTAGGTCGCGTTACGGTTCATCAACGCGACGCTTTAATTTCTCACTCCTTGCCGATTGTGTCGCAAAACTTCATCTCCACACAGCTCCCCCAATCGACAGGATAGATCCCTTCCCGAACATAGCGATGAAAACTCGAATATTCCCAAGCGGCCGGGATTTTCGCCATACCATGCTTTACCGGATTGTAATGGATGTAATCAGCATGTCGTTCGAAATCCTCTTCATCCCGGATCTTGTGCTCCCAAAACCGGTGCTGCCATACCGCCTGTTCTTTGCGGGCGATTCGTGATGCAGACAACTCTCCCTTGCACTCCTCGTGACAGGAACGAGTAAATTCGCGTTTGACAAGACTCCAGCGTATGGAATAGTTGTTGTCGCCGGCAGGGAGAGTCCAGAGCGAATGAAGGTGATCCGGCATGACGACCATGGCATCAATAACAAAGGGATGACGCACCATGACCTTTTTGAACGCCGAACGTAACAGGGCGACATTCTCAGGAGTACAAAGAAATTTTCGACGGTTGTGGGTCACAACCGTGAAAAAATATGTCCCGCCAGTTGTTCGTGCTCTCCGATATTGCATATTCCCCCCAGTTTATTGTCGCGTTGGTGAACCGTAACGCGACCTACCGACTTGAAGCAATAAAAGTTCCGTAGGTCGCGTTACGGTTCATCAACGCGACGGCTCAACTGATTTTTTTCAAATTCAGCATTTGGTGCTTGCCGTTTAACGGTTAGTGCACCGCGAAAACGTAATACAGTCTTCGTCAGCCACCATTATTGTCGCGTTGATGAATCGTAACGCGACCTACCAACCACGAGCGTAGCAAATCAGGTGGAAGCCGTTGCTGGACAGACAACCTCAACCCAGCGTAGCAGCAACACCTCGTAGCGATGGTGTACCTGCATCATAGTCGGCATGCTCAAACGCCTGCTGGATCTCCAAAACATCCACCATAAAAAGCGGATCATTACCGGCAGCGAGCAATGCCGCCCGTATTTTTTCCTGGCGTATCCGTTTCAGCTCTTCGCGCATCGCCCACTCGACAAAGGCACTGAGCGATTTGAGATGCTTGGTCTTCACATATTCTCGTGCATCTTCAAGCACATGATCGTCGATAATAAAGGTGGCTTTTGAGGGCATGACAATTCTCCTGACAGGTATTTCATGTGAAATTCATGTCATATATACGTATGGCGTTAAGGAGCTTTTTATCTACTCCGTACTGCGCGGCATCAAAACTGTCTTTTCCGGCACAATCTTGACAAAACGGCTGCGGCAGGCGGCGATGACCGATGCCAGCCAGTCGGCTTCTTCTTCCTGATGCGAATGGATGAGTTCGCGGTGATACTTGCCGAGCAGGAACTCGATAATCGCCGTATCTTCTTCCTCCAGATCGCGTATCTCCACCCCGGCCCCGCGCGCCAGCCGCCGCCGTAGTGCCGCGCGGTCAAACCCCATCGTCGTATCAAGATGACAGTAGACGATGCCGCCGGTCATCCCCGAGCAGAACCAGGGACCGGGATCACCAAGGATGACGACGCGGCCTGCGGTCATATATTCGCAGGCAAAGCCCTTGAGGTTGGCGCGGCCGGCAAGATTGGCAAGACTGTCGTCGAGTCGGGCGCGGATGCGGCCGCCGAGGATGACATCAGCACCGGAAAGGCGGATGCAGGCGCGGCTGTCGGCGTCCCCCTGGATGATGAAGGTTCCGCCCTGGGCGCCGTAGGCGAGTCCTTTGCCGACCGAGCCGCCGACACGGACGCCATTGCGGTTCTCACCTTTGAGGATGACGATCTTCCCCCCCTGCGTCGACTTGCCGACGCCGTCCTGCGCCCCCCCTTCGACGCGGATGGCGATGCGGGGGATGGTGAAGGCGCCGAGGCCGTTGCCGGGAATGGAATCGTGGTGGAAATGAAGGAGGGCCTCGCACTCCGGGGTGAAGAGTCCAGCCTGCCAGCCCCGCACCATGGTGCCGGCGAGATGAGTGCCGATCGCCCGGTCCGAGCTGGTGGCGTTGTCGTCGTCGTAGCGAACCCGCTCCTCGCCAGCAGCAAAGGCGTCAGCGACCAATCCGGAGATCAATGAGGTCAGGTAGTTGAGGGGTTTGCGGATAATCCGCACCTCGTTCTCCAGTGCCGGCAGGGGGGCGCTGGCTGGCTGCGAAAGGAGGTCGCCAAGATCGAGGCGGTCAAGGCCGCGGCTCTGCACCAGGAGTTCAGCCTGTCCGACCAGATCCTGAGTACGTCTAAACCCGAGCTTGGCAGTGAGGATCTTGATCTCCCGCGCCATCCCCCGGAAGAAGGTGGTTTCGTAGATGATGCCGTTTTCGAGGACGCGAGGCACGAAGCGTTTGAGGCCGCGCGCCTGCGCTTCCTCCACCGTCTCGATCTGGGTGGCGATGCCGACATGACAGGTGCCGAGGTGGCAGCCGCGGCAGGTGGTACAGCCGATGATGACCATCGCCATGGTGCCGAAGCCGACACGGTTGGCGCCGAGGAGCATGAGCTTGACGACGTCGCGGCCGGTGCGGGCACCGCCGTCGGCCCAGAGCTCGACACGATCGCGCATCCCCGCTTCGACCAGGGCGCGGTGTGCTTCGCGTACGCCGATCTCAGCAGGGAGGCCGACAAACTTGATCGCGTGCTTGCGGGCGGCGCCGGTGCCGCCATCATAACCGCTGATGGTGATGATATCCGCCCCGGCCTTGGCGATGCCGAGAGCGATGGTGGCAATCCCCGCCACCGCCGGCACCTTGACGCTGATGCGGGCGCTCGGGTTGGCAGTACGCAGCTCTTCGATAATCTGGGCGAGATCCTCGATAGAGTAAAGATCATGGTTGTTGGAGGGAGAGATAAGAGAGACGCCGGGGGTGGCGTGGCGGGCGGCGGCGATCTTCGCTGTCACTTTAAATCCGGGGAGATGCCCCCCCTCCCCCGGTTTCGCCCCCTGCCCAACCTTGATTTCAAGGATATCGGCAGAATTGAGGTACTCCATCGTCACCCCGAAACGGCCGGAAGCGATCTGCTGGCCGCGATTGTGACGGTACTGGCCGAGCATGTCGGCAATCTCCCCGCCTTCGCCGTTCATGCAGATGATGTTCAGCCGCCGCGCTGCCTCGGCGTAGATACGGAAAGGAGTCTCCCCTTGCGAGCCGAAACTCATCGCCGAAAAGAGGATGGGGAGATCATGGCGACCGATGGAGGTATCGACCTCCTCGGGATCGACGGAGAGCTCTTCCTGATAACGCAGGTCGACAAGATGACGGATGGCGGTGGGATGCTCCGCTTCCAACTGCTGGATGAGGCGGGACAAATCGGCGTAGCTCTCCTCCATCTTCGCCACCTGTCCGACCATCTTCCAGATGCGCGGATAAAGGCGGAACTGCACCGGCACCGGCTGCTTGTCGCGGCTGCGGGCAACGCTGCTGCGTCCTTTGTTCTCGGCTTCGAGCCCTTCCAATGTCAGCCCGCCGCTGCCGGAACCACAGAAGTTGGGGGTCTCGAAGATGGCGGCAAGATGACTGCAGAGGCCGATCGAGGCGAAATATTTGCCGTAGCCGCCGATCTCATGGGTCCCCATGGTCGAGATGACCTTCTCCAGACCGCGGGCGAGAACGCCGAGAAGATTCGCGACGCCACTCTCCTGCTCCGCGGCCTGCTCCCACATCAAATAAGGGCAGAGGGCGTCGGCCCCCATGCCGTAAGCGAAGATCAGATCATGGAGATTGCGCAGCGCCCCGGAACGGACAACGATGGCAACCCGCCGGCGCAGCGATTCACCGTTGTTGGTTGTCGTCTCCTTGAGGGCCTTGTGCAGCACCGCCACCACCAGAGCCGGATCGAGAAAGGCCTGGGTCGGGGTAAAGGCGGCAGAGTCATCGAGGAGGAGGAGCCGCACGCCGCGCCGCACTGCTGTCACCGCTTCCTGCGTCAAACGGGAAAGTGCATCCGGCAGTGTTTCGTTCCGCTTCATTGTACAACTGAGACTGCGACTGCGATTGGCACCGGTCTGGACCAAAAGACTCTCCAACGTGCAGGTGCCGAAGCGGTTGCCAAGGGCGGATAAATCCTCCCCGCCGCGGTGGCGCGTCCCGCCCAAAAGGAGCGGCAGAGCCAGCTCCACCGCCGGCTGCAGGGCACCGCGCAAGGTTGGCCGCGGGCCGATAAAGACCCGGGTCGAGAAGTGCTCGGCCTCCCGCTCCCGGTCGATGGCCGGGTTGGTCACCACCGCCACCTGTTCCTTGAAGTAGTCGGCGAGGTTCTGCCGCGAGCGGGACAGGGGCGCGAGCGGTCCGTCGTAACCGAGGGAGGCAATGGGATCCTGACCACTACCGGCCATCTCCCGCAGATTCTGCACATCCGTCGATTTCCAGGCAAAAGCGGAGAGGAGATTTTCAGTGAGGAGGCGGGAGCTGCGCTGCCATTTTCCAACTTCTCCCTCACACTGAAGATCCCCCCCCTGAACCAGACTCCGCGCCTGCGCCGCGAGATCAGTCCGTTTCCGGAAGACGGCGAGGACTTCAGCGCGCAGTTCGTGGTGGGCCAGGACCACCGGTGCGCGGCCGGCCGCCAGCTTGATCCCGAGCTTCTCACCCGGCGCCAGCGGCTTGGGATCACTGAGAATCTCTTCGTGCGGGACGACCCCCAGCTCCGAAGAAGCGAAGATTTCCTTGTCGGTCTCGCCGAACCAGAGGGGGCGCAGTCCCATGGCATCGACGCTGAAGATGCAGCGATCGTGGTGGCGGGCGATGATGGCAGCCGGTCCCTGGGCACTGGCGGTGAGGAAGCGGCGAAACCAGCCGTACATGGCATGAAAGTCGGGAGCCATCCCCTCGACGACACTGAAGACCGGCGGGAAGACCAGCTCCATCGCTTCGAAGAGGGTGAAGCCGTAGCGGCAGATCAGCCCCTCCAGGGTGCGGTTGAGATCCTGCGAATCGCTGCCGCCATAAGGGAGGTTTATGCCGAGCATCCGTGCTTCTTCGCGCAGCCGGGCAATGGTGTTGATCTCGCCGTTGTGGCCAAGGAGCGAAAAGGGCTGAGCGCGCAGGACGGTGGGGAGGGTGTTGGTGGAGTAGCGGCTGTGACCGATGGTGACGCCGGACAGGAACTCGCGGCGCTTCAACTCCGGATAGTAGCGCGGCAAAATCTCCGGGGCGCCGTGCACCTTGTAGGCAGCGACGCTCGTCGAGAGGGACGCGACCTGGATGGGGAATTCCTCCTCCAACGCAAGCTGCAGGCTAAAGAGACGACAAGGCGCATCCTTCGCTTCCGGACAGTGCAGTGCCACCTGCCAAAGGAGTGGCTCGCTCGCCCGGGCGCGGGTGGCAAGGACTTCGCTGCGCACCGGCGCCGGCCGCTCGATCAGCACCTCCAGCCCGGCGGCACGGATGCGGGAAAGAATATTCTCCTGCAACTGCGGTTGTGTATTCAAATCCTCGCGACCGAGAAGAAAATGGCCGACGCTAAAGCCGGGATCGTCCGCCAGCTCCGGTCGCTGCCCGGCATTGCTCAGGATCTCCTGCCACAGCAGGCGGGGGATATCGGTGAGGAGGCCGCAGCCATCGCCCTCGCCATTGATCTCGCCGGCGCGGTGCCCCATCTTGATCAGCGCTGCGATCGTCCGCTGCACGTTGCCGTGCGAGGGCCGGCCGCTCTTGTTGATGTAAGCGATGATGGCACAGGCGTCCCGTTCCCGGGGGACGAGACCGGAAGGATCTGGATCGATTCTCTTCATGGCAGCTCCGATGTGAGGGGCAGTAAATTATGATCTGATTAATTCCTGCTGTGAGTTATAGCAGAGGGGCGAAGGGCATGCGCTTGCTACCCTTCCCCACACTGCAATTGCGGCAGAACAGCGGTCAACGTCGAGCCCCTCCCCACTTCCGATTCAACTTCAATCCAGCCGCCGTGCCCTTCAATGATTTGCCGGGCCAGGCTCAGTCCCAATCCCAGCCCGCCAATGGCAGTATCCGAAGTATCTGCTCGATAAAACTGATCAAAAATGCGCGATTTCTGCTCCGGCGACATGCCAATTCCTTGATCACTGACATAAATCCGGCATACGTCAGATTGAGCGGCGCAACCAGCAACAATCTCCCCCGTCAAGGATGAATACTTCACCGCATTGTCAAGAAAGTTGGCAATGACCTGCCGCATTCGCACAGGATCAGCACAACAATTATGCCGACATTGGGGCGGAATGCGCAGGAGAATGGTTCGGGCGGGAAAGCGGGTGCGGAAATCATCGACTACCCCGCCGATGACATCGGAGAGATTGCAGGGGCGAATATCGAGAGCGATCTTCTGTCCGGCCTCGATCCGGCTCAGGTCAAGGAGCTCGTCGACAATCCGGTTTAAATCTTCCGCTCGCTCCTCGATCGTGACCAGAAACTCGCGCTTCTGCCGGGGATCAAACCCATCCATAACTCCCTGATCAAGGAGCAATTCCGTATAACCCATGATTGCGGCCAACGGCGTGCGCAGCTCATGGGCGGCCGTGGAGATAAATTCCGACTTCATCCGCAGATGCTCATGCAACGCCTGTTCAGCAAGCTTCCGCTCGCTGATATCCCGGCCAATCGAGCGGATCGCTTGAAGATGGCCATCCGGGGAATAACTAAAGTTGACCGTCCAGAGCATTGGCCTGCTCTCGCCGCTACGCGCCACTTGGCGATTTTCGATACTGTCACTGTCGGTGCGGGCTGTCAGGCAGCGGGCGAACCAGGCGTTTGTCCGTTCGCGATCCTCGGGGTGCACAAAGCTGAAGGCCGAGAGGCCGATACAATCGTCGGTACTTAGCCCGAAATAGTTGATCGCCCGGCGGTTGACGAAGGTGAAACAGCCGTTGGCATCGACCTGAGTGATCAGATCATCCGTCCCCTCGACCACTTCACGATATCGCTCTTCGCTGGCCTGCAAGCTGGCTTCCGTCTGCAACAGCCGGGTAATGTGGCGGTGCACCAGACCGTAGACCAGGGCGGTGGTGACAGCGACGAAGAACCAGCCCTTGACTGTCTGCATAACGACCAGCTTATCGAGATCTGTGACAAAAAGAGCAAGGACGCGGTCAGAAAAGAAGATCCAGAGAGAGGCAACGAGGGCATAGATGCCGGCGGTGTTGGCGGCCTGGGAATTAAACTGAAAAGGGAAGCGCGGCGGTGCCATCAGCAGCTCCTTATCCTGAAAAATACTTAACTCATTATAAGCACATCAGCAAGACAGAGTGCAACGATCCGTTGTTTCCGTAATGGACCCCAGCAGAGTGATCAGTTCCTGGCCAAGGCCGCAGCAAAGAACTCCACCAACTGCCGACGATAAGGGGAATCCGGAGCGGCAAAGGCGGGGGTGTGGTGCCCCCCTTCGATGCGCCAGAGGGTCTTCGGTTCTCCGGCCCGTTCCAAAAGGAGCTCGGCATGACGGAAGGGGATAATTTCATCCTGAGTGCCGTGGATGAGGAGCAAAGGGATCGGCGCAATCTTGTCGACATAATCGGCAGGGCTGAGCTCATCGCTGATAAGGATATGAGCCAAAGGGGTCTTGACCCAGGAGAGGAGCGGCATCTTGCCGATGCTGTCGCGGACGATACTGCGGTAGGAATAAAAAGACGACTCGACGACCACCGCCCGCACCCCGGCGCGCTCCCCGCCGCCGACCACGGTCACGGCCTGGGCGCCGCCAAGACTCTGGCCGAGAATAAGGAGCCGGGTCGGATCGATATCGGCGCGGGAGCGGAGATAAGCCAAAGCGGCGCACGAATCTTCATAGACTCCGCCACGATGCGGGCGGCCGGCGGATTGTCCATAGCCGCGGTAATCGAAGACCAAAAGGTTGAACCCCGCGGCCGGCAGCCAACTCACGAAGCCGAAGTGACTGGTCATATTCTCGGCGTTGCCGTGCAGGTGGAGGATCGTCCCCTGCGCTTCGCCGACGGCAGGAATGAACCAACCGCTCAACTCAGTCCCATCCCGGCTCGAAAAGACGACCTCCTCAAAATGCAGCCCCTGATCAGCCGGAGTGGCGTAGACGATGCGATCGGGGTAGTAGAACATCTGGTTGACCCGCACACAACTGATCAGGAAGAGGGCGACAATAATCAGGCTGTAGATGATGAGATTGTTCATGACCGGATCCTCTCTTGCGGTTGCAATCAATTCTATCGCCGGATCAAAAATTTTCCTCGAAATAACCGGACTGAAAAGTCAGCGTGGCGCTGACGACACACCTGTGACCTTTCCCCCTTTTTTCTCCGGCTAAATCACACAGGTTTTTAGTCATAAAGCTAACGGCCTAAAAAAACTGATTATTTCAACATCACACAGTCCGGCAAAAAACCATACATCGATTTTAAAAATCATTTACTAATTATCTTCCGTCAATAAATAAACTAAAGTTTGACTGTAATTTTATATGAAATCTCCTTTATATAACCATAAAGTATCAACTTTTTACTACACACTATTGGCATGCAACCTGCTATACATCGATAGAAATCGACAGTACAAAAGAATATCTTATCAATGCCTACAAATATATAGAGACACACCCAACCAAATATATAAAGAGGTTCAAAATGTTGTAACCGGCCGTTCAAAAAAATCTCCGAAAAGGCAAAACCAGGGCAACCTGGTGACGCAAAGCCGCGAGACCATGCAATGGTTAGTCGGGCTACCGAAGAGGATGTGAAAGCATTATTCGGTTTTGTCATTGCCCGCAATAATGCCCGTCTTCTTTCGACAAGAAGACGGGCTTTTTTTGTGGGCGCCCATCAACAAAAAAGCAATATCGGCCACACACGCAACCGCAACAAAGGAGAAAAAAGTGGAAACAACTATCGGCACGAACACCTGGAACTACTTCAACAGACTCACCTGCACTCTCTTCCTCGTCCTCGGACTGCTGGGGATCTTTGCCCCCGCCAGCCAGGCAGCCACCGGCGCCTTCGCCTTCTCGACGGCAACCTACTCTGTCAATGAAGGGGCAGGCAAAGTCAACATTACCATCAATCGCGTCGGCGGCAGCACCGGCGCCGCCTCCGTCAGTTTCCGGACCAACGCAATCACCGCCGCGGCCGGCAGTGATTTCGTCAACATTCCCTTAACCGTCCTGAACTTCGCACACCGCGAAAGACAGAAGGTTGTCAGTGTCAATATCATTAATGACACCGTCGTCGAACCGGACGAAACCTTCGAAGTCCTCCTTTCCAATCCGACCTACGGAACGACCCTTGGCAAAATCAGCAGTTCGGTGATCACCATCCAGGATAACGACATTGCCCCGGTCAACAGCGCCGTCGACACCACTGCCCCGACCGTGACGCTGACCAGCCCTGCCAACGCCTCAACCTTTACCAGCGCCCAGACGGTGACAATCGTTGCGGCGGCTTCGGACAACGTCGGCGTCAGCAAAGTCGAGCTTTACAATGGCACAGCCCTGGTGGCCACCGACACCACCTCCCCTTACAGCTTTTCCTGGGCAATCACCAGCGCTAACAACGGTAACCACAGCCTGACTGCCAAGGCTTACGACGCGGCCGGGAACAGCAAGGTTTCCGCTGCCGCCGCGGTGACGGTTAATATCCCCGTGGCTGCGGCAGTCTACGAAGCTCCGGTACTGCAATCCGTCACGGTCAACAACGGCAGCTATCTATTGTCATGGTCACTGCCGACAACCTCTTACGGTGTTCCGGCAGGCGGATATGATGTTTTTGTTGATGGCGTCGACGACAATCTCCATCACACCACCCTATCCGCCGTCAAAAGCGGCCTGCCGCTGGATATCGAACATTGCTTTGTTGTCGAATCCCGTTGGACGCAAGCGGTACCTTC
>JACUTW010000027.1 GCA_014859605.1 Desulfuromonadales bacterium | reverse complement strand
CATAATTAGATGGTTGTGCTGAAGAAATATAAAATGAAATCAAGCGAAATTAAAACCGTGAAGGAGTTGCTGTACTGGTCGTATGCAAATTTGGCAATGGCTCATTCTGCGGTTGAATCAGGAAGTGTCAAATTCAATCGAACACATTTCATTATTCGGAGCAGGTTGTTTTCTGGCCTCATGAAAGGAACAATGAATATTGGTTCTTTGATTGATGACGAGAAAATTAAGATCAAAAATGCAAACCAGTGTTGCTACTGCGGAACCGTCGCAACATTGACCGTCGATCATCTGATTCCGCAAGCAAAAGGTGGCGTACACAGCGGTGACAACTCTGTATGGGCTTGTCAAAGCTGCAATAGTTCAAAAGGCAAGAAAGACCTTCTTGATTGGTCAGAGCAGAAAGGTAGGTTCCCGGCTCTTTTTCTTCTTCGGCGATATCTGAAAATAGTGATCGATTTTTGCGAAGAAAATGGCCTGATGGACAAAGACAAAAATGAGCCAGGCGAACTACCATTTTCAATAAATAAAATTCCAGTTAAATATCCATCACCAACTGAAATGACGATGTACCACTGAAAATCAGCACAACAATTTAATTAACCGGAAGGAAAATACGGCTGCGCTAAATTGAAAAGCAAAACCAATTGCGGTGGTGGCCGAACCTTCACGTCGCCGCCGGTTATCATGAACGTTATGCATACTCTAGGATCATAGTATGAAATATTTAACACAGTTCGTTGATTCAATGAGGTTTCTTGAAAAATTCGACAAAGTCCAAAAACGACAAGGACTCAACTATGACGATGTTACTCGCCGAATTGAGGGCTGTATCCTAGATAAGGAGTTGCAGAGCTTTTTAGACGATCGCCTCGGTATTGCTGCAAGCGGATTTATACAAAACTCTCCAGGAGATCTTGCAAATCTGTGTCATAGTGTTTCGCAACAGTTTCATGACAACTGGATGTCGCAAGAAATAGGAAATATTGCCCCGGTCGCAATAACTGTCGGGAACGTTAAGTACAAAGGCAAGGAAGTTTATCAGGTATCGAAGTCCTCTGTGAAAAGGATAATGGCAAAAGGGTTCTGTCCCAATGAAAGTCTGGAGGTTCATGTTTGGCTAACGTTCTCAAATATGACTGTGTTGGACTTGACGATTGTTCCTATGCTTATGTCAAAAGGTTTGGCTAGTTCAAGTGATTTTGATGGTCGCAGATATGTAATCTGGAAGGAAGGCGGGAACTCAAACTTTGAATACATCCCCATTCTTCAGCATAATAAATTTATGTATGTGGTGGACAAAATTGCGGGTTACGCATAACAAAACATTGCAGCGGACAAGCCGCTGAATGCGGCGTTAGCCGTGAATGGAGGTTGCGATGCGCTTTGCAGCGATTGACGTAGAGACTGCCAATGCTGACCTTTCGAGCATCTGCCAAGTAGGCGTCGCACTCTTCGAAGATGGCGTACACACAAAGTCTTGGTCAACGCTTGTTGACCCAGAAGATGAGTTTGACGGTTTCAATGTCTCGATTCACGGCATAGACGAGCAGACCGTAATAGGCGCTCCAAAATGGCCGGCTGTGGTTGCAGAATTACGCGCTTTTCTCTCCGGCAACATTGCCGCATGCCACACCCCATTTGATCGTGCCGCAACCACCCTGGCATGTGAAAAGTATCGCCTAGAGCAGATCGACTGTCGTTGGCTAGACACCGCGCGCGTGGTGCGTCGCGCTTGGCCGGAGAAGTTTGCCGCTACCGGTTACGGGCTGCGCAACGTAGCCAAATTCTTGGGCATTGATTTCAAGCATCACGATGCACTAGAAGACGCCCGCGCTGCGGGCGAAGTCCTGTGCCGAGCTAGCGCTCATGCCGGACTAACCATTGACGATTGGTGCGCTCGGGTACAACGGCCAATAGACCCATCAACTGCTCAACCCATCACCCGTGACGGAAACGCTGAGGGTCCGCTCTTCGGCAACGTCGCAGTCTTTACCGGCTCACTTGCCATCCCGCGCCGTGAGGCCGCTGACTTAGCTGCAAGAGCCGGGTGTGATGTTGGCGCTTCCGTTACAAAGAAGACCACTTTGCTCATCGTCGGCGACCAGGACATCGCCAAGCTCAACGGAAAGTCCAAGAGTTCCAAGCACATAAAAGCGCAGGAGCTGATCGGCCAAGGTGTTCAAATCCGCATACTCAGAGAGTCTGACTTCCAGAGCATTGTTGTAGCACAGGCGGTTCACGGCTAACAATTCATTCAAGCCGACACCGCTTCGCGGCGCGGCTTAATTCAGGTGTTAGCAGTCGAAGATGTTTTTAGTCGTATAGTTTTTTTGATATTGATAAGTGGTCAGTTTTTTATAAAGGAGAGATTGTTATGAAATGGTTCAAGATTGTTGCGTTGCTCAGTCTTTTTAATCTTTTAGGGTGTTTGCCTCAGCAACTTCCGACCTATGAGCCGGGCGCTTCAGTGCCACCGGGCAAGATATTGGTCATTGCGCAGTTAGATTTGAGACCAGGGGTGACGCAAGGTGAAATGAGTAAGACACATTTCACTGTTGGTGGAACAGGCGCTGATGAGGCTCGAATGTATATGAGCCCTGTAGCAAATATCCCAGTAAACAAGGATGCTGTGATCCCTTTTGACCTAAAGGGCGCGAGCCAAATGAATCTGAGCTATGACCACCCTTCGGTGGTTCTGATGGATTCGGGTGTACGCTTTGTTCGTATGGGAGAATTTACTCTAAGTGCGACCACAACTTGGCGTAGGAATGCTGTCGGCGAGATGCGAGGTGGAGCAAATGTCGAAAAACTTACCCTCTACGGAGATCTTAAGCTGGATATCCCCGCTAAGGTCAAGGCTGTTTACGTTGGCACATTGCGCTATGAACACGATGGTGTTGAATCTCAAAAAGTAATTGTTGTGGATGAATATAAGAAGACAATGAAGAAATTGGATCAGATGAAGATTGGAATCTCCTCTAAGGATGTTGTGAAGAGTCTCGCCAAGGTGGTCCGAGAGAATTGAGGTAGCGATCCTGGCGGAAATAATAAAGATTTACACGTTATTGAAATGGCTGCGTCTAGGTCAAAAGCCTGCTAACCAAAAAATAAAGCGGACGGAAAACACAGGTGTGGCTCACAAAAAGCAAAATCTAAATTGCGGTGGTAAACGTTAACTTCTCGTCGCCGCCGCTTATCTCAAACCGTTAGGCTGATAAACAAGGAGGAATTCTGAATGCAAGATCAAGAATTGGAGTACGCGGGGTTCTGGATTCGCATATGGGCATCCATCATTGATAGCATTCTGCTAATGCTGATCACCTTCCCGCTACTAATTTCTATCTATGGTTGGGCATACTTCGACAGCGACCAAACTGGTTTCATAGCCGGCTCTGCTGACTTTCTTATCTCATGGATATTGCCGGCAATTGCAGTAATCACATTCTGGATTTACAGGCAGGCAACTCCCGGAAAGTTGGCTATATCGGCAAAAATTGTTGATGCAGCCTCAGGTAATGCCCCAAGTACCGGACAGTTGGTTGGCCGCTATCTTTCCTACTTCGTCTCAGCGCTTCCTCTGGGGTTGGGCATTCTATGGGTGGCCTTTGACAGAAGAAAACAGGGTTGGCACGACAAGCTTTCTGGCACTGTAGTTATTCGGCAAACTCGCCGTGGTCCAGAACCAGTTAAGTTTGACCAAGCCTAACAGGCGCTGCACCGGATGGAAATTCCGCTACGCTCCATTTCCACCGGTTAGCTTGAACGTTGAGGCTGTAGAAAAACTTCCGATATTACAGCAAAGGCAGAGGGGGACATTGCTTGTGCTAACTTGCTAAAAGGTCGCCGGTCCCGGCCGGCAGCCGGGTGGCTTTCTTTGCTGGTCTAAAGAAAGTCACCAAAGAAAGGACCTTGAAGCGCTGCGCTCGGCATGTCTGTCGCCGGCTTTTCAGGGGGATAATGGCGGCGCAGCTTGATGACCCAACTCGCGCCGTGCTTTCGGCACCGAAGAGCGGGGGCCTATGTATTCGGCCCCCTGTGGTTTGCCCGCCGCCGTGATCATTTTCGTCGATCAACTGTAGTCAACTGTCAACCAACGTGATCGGGGCCCACAAAAAATGGACCCCGGATTTCCGTGCAAAGAGGCAATGCCCGAGTCAACGCCACCACCGTTGCCGGGATGTTATAGACAGGCACCAGAGATTCCCTCCGCAGGAGAAAGGCCCTTTTTGCTTCCTTTTTGTGGCCGCCTGGACAAAAAGGAAGGCGCCTGGCGGGGCGCGACCCGCCGGTTTAAAGCGCGAGCAGCGCCGTTGCTTGCAGTATGCCAAGTGAGCATCTTGACCTTTGCCCTCCTTCCCCTGCCGCAAAGCCCAAAAAAGCACTTGTATAAAAGCGTCGCCAGCAACCATAATCAACGGATGAAAATCACCCTTACCCCCGATTATCCACGCAGTTGGATACGCCTTGTTCTCCTCCTCGCCAATCTCTTGCACCTCCTGCCCGGACTCGCTTTCGCCGCTGCGCCGGGGCACGCCGAGCGGGTGATTGTTGTCGGCGCCAACCGTGCTTATCCTCCGTATGAATTCCTCGACAAAAACGGCGCACCCGCCGGCTACAATGTCGATCTGACCCGGGCGATTGCCAAGGTCATGGGGATGGAGGTCGAGTTCCGCTTTGGCAACTGGTCGGATATCCGGGCCGGACTCGCCAGTGGCGAGATCGACATCCTGCAGGGGCTCTCCTATTCGGAGCCGCGGGCGCAAGAGCATGATTTTTCGCCGCCGACAGCGATTATTCAGCACGCTATCTTTGCCCGTGTCGATTCGCCAGCGGTGAGCAGTCTGGAGGAGTTACGGGGGAAGAAGATCATCCTCTTTAAAGAAGGGATCATGTACGACACCCTCATCGCCGCCGGTTACGGACCGGATCTCATCCTCACCGGCACCCCGGCCGATGCGCTGCGCCTCCTTTCTTCCGGGCAGCATGACTATTCGATCATTGCCATCCTGCCGGGGATGTCGCTGGTGCGCGAGCTCAATCTCTCCAACCTGACGCCGGTGGTGCGTAATATTGCGGTGCAGAAGTACGGCTATGCGGTGAAAAAGGGGAATGCCGAACTGTTGGCGCGTTTCTCCGAAGGGCTGGCGATCGTCCAGAAGACCGGCCAGTATCAGGACATCTATGACCAATGGCTTGGCGTGCAGGAGAGCCGCCGCATCTCCTGGGAAAGAGCGGTGCGTTATGGTGCCTTTATTGTCGGCCCGCTCCTGCTCATCCTCACGGCTACAGTCGTCTGGTCGCGCACCCTGCAGCGCCGGGTGGCGGTGCGCACTGCCGAACTCGCCAATGAAGTCACCGAGCGTAAGCGCGCTCTCGAAGAGTTGCAACGCCATCAGGATAAGTTGATCCAGGCCGACAAGATGGCCTCCCTCGGCATCCTCGTCTCCGGGGTGGCCCATGAAATCAACAATCCCAATGCCCTGATCCTCCTCAATACCCCCATCCTCAAAGAAGCCTACGCTGATGCAATCGAGATTCTTGAAGAGCATTTCCGCCAGCACGGCGACTTCTCCCTCGGCGGCCTCCCTTATTCCCGCATGCGTCAAGAGGTCCCGCGCCTGACCGACGAGGTGCAGGAAAGCGCCCGCCGGATCCGTCGCATCGTCGATGATCTTAAAGACTTTTCACGGCGCGACGATGCGGCGATTTCGACCTACTTTGCCTTGAATCCGGTCGTCGAGGCGGCGCTGCGTTTGGTCGATCCGACCCTGCGCAAGGCGACCTCCCATTTTCACCTTGAACTCGCCAGCGATCTCCCCGAAATCTGCGGCAGCCCGCAGCGGATCGAACAGGTGGTCATCAATCTCGTGCTGAACGCTTGTCAGGCCTTGGGAGATCGCAGCGGTGCGATTGCTGTCCGCACTCGTTTGAATCGTAACGCGGCGGAGGTGATTCTCGAAGTTCGCGACAGCGGCAGCGGCATTTCCCCCGAGCATCTACCGCACCTCACCGATCCTTTCTTTACCACCAAACGCGAGATCGGCGGCACCGGCCTCGGGCTGGCGATCAGTGCCGGCATCATTGAAAAACATGGGGGAACACTAGAGTTTTCCTCCACCCCCGCGGTCGGTACTCTTGTCACTGTCCATCTCCCCATCCTCCCACGCGAGTTTGCCCCATGACCCCGACGCATTACCCTTCCTTTACTGTTCTGCTTGTCGATGACGAACCGGCCTGGCTCCATTCCCTGGCCTTGACCCTGGAACGTTCAGCCGGGATTACTAATCTCCAGACCTGTGCGGACAGCCGCCAGGTCATGGAGCTACTCGACCACTCTTCCATCGGCTTGATACTTCTCGATCTCACCATGCCCCACCTCTCCGGCGAACAACTTCTGGCACAGATTGCCGAACGCCACCCCGAGACAACGGTGATCGTCATCTCCGGCCTCAATCAGGTCGAGACCGCCGTGCAGTGCATCAAGCTCGGTGCCTTTGACTACTTTGTCAAGACCGTTGAGGAAGACCGCCTGATCGGCGGTGTCCTTCGCGCCATCCGCATGCGCGAACTCGAACAGGATAACCGCGAGATGGCCGATCGCTTCCTGTCCGGTACAGTCCAGCATCCCGATGCATTCAGCCGGATTCTCACGACCGACCGCGGCATGCAGACGATCTTTGCTTATGTCGAAGCGGTCGCCAGGAGCCCGCAGCCGCTCTTGATTACCGGCGAGAGTGGCGTCGGCAAAGAACTCCTGGCCCACGCTGCCCATGCCCTGAGCGGTTGCAAAGGGCCGCTGGTCGCGGTGAATGTCGCCGGACTGGACGACACCGTCTTTGCCGACACCCTCTTTGGCCATCTGCGCGGCGCCTTTACCGGTGCTGATCAGCCGCGCAAGGGGATGATTGAGGAAGCGGCGGACGGCACCCTCTTTCTCGACGAAATCGGCGACCTCAGTATCGCTTCGCAGGTCAAACTGCTGCGTTTGCTGCAGGAAGGGGAATACTTCCCCCTGGGCAGTGACCGCCCCAAGCGCCTCAAAGCCCGTATCATTGTCGCCACCCACTGTGACCTTGTCGAACGCGAAGCCCAGGGGAGCTTTCGTCGCGACCTGTATTATCGGCTGCGCACCCACCGCATTCATGTGCCGTCGCTGCGTGAGCGCAAAGGGGACATCCCTTTGCTCCTCGACTATTTTCTGGCGGCGGCGGCCGACGATCTCGACAAGAAGAAGCCGACGCCACCCCGCGAGCTGGCGCAACTTTTGGCTACGTACCCCTTTCCCGGCAATATCCGCGAACTGCGCTCGATGGTCTACGATGCGGTCAGTGTCCATCGCGACCGGGTGCTGTCGATGGAGAGTTTTGTCCAGGCGATCGGTCCGGGGGGCGGGGCAGTGCTGCCGGCGGCAGCGGGGAATCCTTTTGGCGGGCTGGAGCGGTTGCCGACCTTCGGTGATGCCGCCGAACTTCTGGTGGAAGAAGCGATGCGCCGTGCCGCTGGCAACCAGTCGCTGGCGGCACGGCTCCTCGGGATTTCGCAGCCGGCCCTGAGTAAGCGGCTGAAACAGAGCCGGTTAAGTTGAAAAACGCAAAAAGGCGACCCGATGCGGTCGCCTTTTTTGTTGAGTGCGAAGAAGAGATTCCCCCCTAAAGGGAAAATTCCTGAGCGTCAGAGAGGATGGTGAGACCGGGAATCTGCAAGGCGGCAATCTCGCGGCGGATCTGCTCTTCATAAATGGGCTTGAGGTGACAGATCAAAATTTGTGCGGGGAGACGGGGCAAAAGCGCCAGTTCTTGAGCGAGGAGAGAGGGTGTCAGATGTCCGGTTTTCTGTGCCAGTGCTGCGTGTTCATCGGGAAAAGAGACTTCGACGATCAGCGTCGTCAAGGTGCCGATGCTCCGCCACAACTCCGGGGTTGGACCCATGTCGCCGGTATAAAGGAGGGAGACCTGATCTCGCTGCAGGCGATAAGCAAGAGCCGGCACCGAATGCTTGACCGGAAAGGCGGTGACCAGATAGTCCCGTACTTGAAAATTAACAAGAGGAGCAACCGGCTGCCAGCGGATGATCGGCGCCTCGGCACAGGGGAGGCGGCTGAAATCCGGCCAGATCACCCCGTTGAAGAGGTGTTTTTGCACGGCCTCCAGAGTCGTCGCGCTGCCCCGGATCGTGACCGGCTCTTTCCTGCCGACAACGACCAGATTGTCGACAAAAGAGGGCAGGCCGCGCACATGGTCGTGGTGGGGGTGACTGAGCAAAACGTCGGTAATGCGATTCTGGGCTTCCTGGGGGAGGGCGGCGCCAATGGTTCCGCCATCCAGGAGGAGACCATCATCGACAAGAAAGGCCGGTGCTTTGCGACCGGGAGACTCCGATCCGGCGCAGCCGAGGATCCTCAATTTCATTCAGAAAATCCTTTCTGTCAAGGGGGATGTCACCACGCAATAATAGAGACTCTCCATCTCCTGTCAATACAATCTTCTTAGCCTTTACGGCGAAAGACGTCGGTCTTGAGGCTGGAGACGCGGTCGAGAAAGAGGAACCCGTCAAGGTGATCAAGCTCGTGCTGGATCGCCACGGCTTCGAAGCCGGTCGCATGAATCACTCGCTCGCTGCCATCGCGGTCGCGGAATTCGACGACGATCTCCTCGCTGCGGGTGACGTTGCCGGTGTAGTCGGGGACACTCATGCACCCTTCGCGCATGACCTTCTGGCCGCTGCGCGAGATGATTTCCGGATTGATCATGGTGAGCAGGCCGTGATGATTGTCGCGGCCGAGTTTGCTGCGCGAGACGTCGACCACCGCCACCCGGCGCAGATCGCCGATCTGCGGCGCAGCGACGCCGACCGAATGGCCGGAAGCGAGCATGGTGTCGACGAGATTCTGGATCAGGGCGTCGACCGTGGCGTCAAGCGTTGCCACCGGCGCACACACCGTTTTCAGTCGCTCGTCGGGATAAATAAGGATTTCGCAGATCGCCATGATCAGAGCTCGACCGGAGTAATCGAGCGGATGGTGATATCGACTTGCAGCTCCCCCTGCAGCGCCATGAGGACGCGGGTGAGCTCGGCTTCATCGATACTTTCCGGCAGGACCGCTTCGAGCATCATCACATAGACCGGCCGGGCTTCAGAGCCGACGAGTTTGGTGTTGAGGTCGGTGATATTGACCTGACGCTCGGAGAGTTCTTTGGCGACGCGGTAGACGATCCCCGGCTTATCGGAGCCGTAGACCGAGATCATGTAGATCTCGCCGCCAATCGACTGCTTCTGCAACTTCTCCGGCTCGATACGACGGACAAAGGCCGAGAGGCCGGACGCTTCGAGGGGCGCAAAGGCAGCGGCAAGTTCTTCGGTGGAGTCGATGCTCGGATGGGAGATGATCTGGATCATCGCGTACTGGCCGCCCAAAAGGGTGCTGCTCGAATCGGCGATGTTGCAGCCGAGTTTGAAGAGGATCTCGGTGACTTCGGTGACGATGCCGGGGCGGTCGCGGCCAATGATGGTCAGGGCATAGTGGGGCATGGGGCCTCCTCGGGTTAAGGGTTATGGTAGCAATACGGTAAAGGCCGCGCCCTGTCCAGCAACATTCTCAACACTGATGCTGCCGCCGTGGTCGCGAACGATGGCGTAGGAGATGGCCAGACCGAGGCCGGTGCCGCCGCGGCGGGTGGTGAAGAAGGGGGTAAAGAGCTTCTCCATCGCTTCCGGGCTGAGGCCGGGGCCGCTGTCGGTGATCGTTATCCGGCAGGCGCCCTGCTCGGTGCTGGCGCTGACGATGCTGAGGTCGCCGCCATCGGGCATGACCTGCAGGGCATTGAGGAGGAGATTGGTAAAGACCTGGCGGAGCTGATCTTCATCGCCGATCACCATCGCCTCGGGCGCCAGGTGTTGACAGCTGACCCTATAACGGTCGAGGGGGATCTGATGCCGGATTCCGGCGAGGATATCATCGAGGAGCTGCGCCGGCCGGACGCTGCCGAGGTGGAGTTCACCCCCGCGGGAAAAGGTGAGGAGATTGGCGACGATCCGCTCGATGCGGCCGCTTTGGCGGAGGATGGTCTCGGCCTCTTCGCTCTTCTCTTCGTTCATCAGCAGCAGTTCGGCGTTGCCGCGAATGATCGCCAGGGGGTTGTTGATTTCGTGCGCCACTCCGGAAGCGAGGAGGCCGATGGAGGCGAGGCGTTCAGCGCGGGAAAGTTCCTTCTGGGTGTTGAGGAGTTCGGCGCTCTTCTCCGCCAGTTCATTTGTCCGGGCTTCGACCTTCTCTTCCAGCGTCCGGTTGAGGCCGCGAATTTCTTCTTCGCGGCTGACCAGGCGCTGCTTCATGCTGTTGAATTCCTCCCCGAGGGAAGCAATTTCATCATGCCCCTGCACGCTGATATCCGCGGCCGCTTCGCCGTTGGCAACGCGGCGCACCCCTTCTTCCAGGGCCTTGATCGGCCGGGCCAGCGACGCGCCGAGCCAGGCAGCCACCAGGGCGCCGATCAGAGCGACACCGGCGAGGATGGCGGCGAAGGTGAGGTTGATGCGGGTCCGCAGCAGATCAAAGGGCGCTTCGGGGATGCCGACATACAGGGCGCCGATCACCACACCGCCCTGATTGCGCAGCGGCTCGTAAGCAGAGAGATGCCAGGCATTGACCACAAAGGCGCGGCCGAGCCAGCGCTCGCCGCGGCTGATCACCTGGCGCACTTCGTCGGCCATCAAACTGCCGAGGGCGCGCTCCCCCTGGCCGTTCTGCACGGTGGTGCTGATGCGGACATCATCGAGAAAGAGGGTGGCGTTGCCGTGCCGCAGCTGCCGCTCTTCCCCGCCGCCAAAGAGGACCTGTACAATCTGCTCGACAAGACGCCCTTCCTGATTAAGGAGCTGTCCGCCCCACAGAGCGCCGATAATCTCCCCCTGCTGATTGCGCAGCGGGACGGCCGCGGTCAGAAACATGCCGCGGTTTTCATAAGCGACCGTATGCTGCTGCGCATGCGGCGTTGCCTGCACCGCGACCGTCAGTTGCGAACGTAATTGCGGGTTTTCCCGTAAGGCCGCTTCGGCGCTGAGGACTTCAATCCCGCTCACCGCTTCACCGGCGAGGGCGGCACTGACCAAGGTATTCTCGCTGCCCAGTCGGCCGGAGAGATCGCTACCACCGAGGCGGTAAAGGGGATTGCCGTAACGGTCGGTGACCGTCAAAAAGTTCAGCCGGCCGCTGCGGGAGCTGCTTTCCAGGGTCTCAAGGACGGCGGCTGTGCGTCGCTCTTGCGGTCGAACGAGGAGGGCCGGGGCCTGGCCGGCGAGTTTGACACTCTCGGCAATGTGGCGGATTTCGGCGTTGAGAATCCCCTGCGCAGCATTGAGATCGGCCGCCACCGCCTGCTGGGCGATCTTGACCAATCGGTTGGTCATCAGCGACGCGCCGACCACCCAGCACAGGGCGACGGTGGCGATGAGCGGCAGGAGGATGGTGACGGTGAGCTTGGCGCGAATGGAGGTGCGGAAGCGGTTCATCCCCCCTCCTCCTGGATGCCGTATTCGACAATCTTGCGGTTGAGAGTCTTGCGTGAGATGCCAAGAATATCGGCACTGCGGCTTTTGTGAAAAGCGGTCGCCTTGAGAACCACGCCGATATGGCGGCGTTCAATCTCGTCGAGAGGGATCAGGGCGGCGGAGGTGTCCGGGACCGGCACATTGGCCGCGCGCTGCGGCCGCAGCGGCAGGAGGCTGGGGGTGATCTCATCACCGCGGCAGAGGATAACGGCGCGCTCGATGACATTCTCCAGTTCGCGGACATTCCCCGGCCAGTCGTAGGATAATAGCAGTTCCAGGGCGGCACGTGCAAAACCGCGCACCGGGCGCTTCATCCGCTGCGTCTGCATGTCCAAAAAGTGTTTGGCGAGGGGTTCGATATCGTCTTTGCGTTCGCGCAGCGGCGGCAGGGTGAGATTGATGACGTTGAGGCGGTAGTAAAGATCCTCGCGAAAACGCCCCTCCTTGACTTCCTGCAGCATCTCTTTGTTGGTGGCAGCGACAAAGCGGACATCAACCTTGCGGGAGCGGGTGCTGCCGATCGGCATGAACTCCTTTTCTTGCGTGACCCGCAGCAGCTTGGCCTGCACCGCCGGGCTGACATCGCCGATTTCGTCGAGGAAGAGGGTGCCGCCATCGGCTTCTTCGAGGAGCCCCTTCTGGTTGACGATGGCGCCGGTAAAGGCGCCGCGGATATGGCCGAAGAGTTGGCTTTCGAGGAGATTGTCGGTGAGGGTGGCGCAGTTGAGAGTGACAAAGGGGGCGGCGCGGCGCGGGCTGTTGTAATGCAGGGCCGCGGCGATCAGCTCCTTGCCGGTGCCAGATTCCCCGGTAATCAGGATATTGGCGTCACTCTCGGCGACCTGCAGGGTGAGGTCGTAGACGCTGCGAAAGGCGGCGGAGCGAAAGACGATTTCGTTGCGTCCGACCTGCGAGCGATGCAGTTCCTGGCGCAACAGCTGATTTTCGGTTTCGAGGCGGCGGTGGTCAAGGAGGTGGCTCAACAGACCCAGGATCTTCTCCTTGGGAAAGGGTTTGGTCAGATAATCGTAGGCCCCCTGTTTCATCGCCTGCACCGCGTCGTCGATGGCGGCGTGGGCGGTCATGATCACCACCGGCACCTGCGGCCAGCGGGTGCGGGCAAGGGCCAGGGTCTGCAGGCCGTCCATGTCGGGCATGCGCACATCCTGCAAGATGGCGTCGCAGGGAGGAGTATCACCGGCATTGAGGCGTTCGAGGAGATCGATGCCGCGGGAAAAGGTCTCGACCTGATAGCCGCTGGCGACCAGGAGTTTGCCGAGATAGCGGAGAAGATCTTCTTCGTCGTCACAGATAAAGACGGTTGACATGGGGGATGTCCCTCTTATGGTTAGATTGACTCCCCCCTCAGAAAAAGGGGGGGCGGGGGGGATTTCGGTCCGCGGGCAAATCCCCCGCTCGTTTCACTCGCTGCCCCCTTTGTCAAAGGGGGCGAACACGACAAGGACAAAAGGATACAGGCGCGGACAAAAAGAATCAAGGTGGCAGTGGACAAAATGCCGCGACAATTACAAAGATTAACAGTTTCGAATGGATAACGGAATTACCCCTCTTGGCACATGGTTTGCCATAGCAATGCATTCAGCATTCATTGCTATTCCCGATCAGGAGAGAGGTTTTCATGGGCTTACAAGAGTTTTTACCTGAAATCAACCGCCGTGATTTTATCAAGACGGTCGTGACTGTCTCGGCGATGCTCGGTCTACCTTATGGTATGTCCGAGGCGTTGGCGGCAACAGCGGAGAACCCGGACAAGCGGCCGCCGGTGATCTGGCTCCATTTCCAGGAGTGTACCGGCTGCTCGGAGTCGCTCCTGCGCTCCTCCCATCCCGAGGTGGCGACGCTGATTCTCGATATGATCTCCCTCGACTACCACGAAACCCTGATGGCCGGGGCTGGGCATCAGGCCGAACAATCGCTGCACGATTCGATGAAGGCCAACTACGGCAAATACATCCTCGTCGTCGAAGGGGCCATCCCCACCCGCCACGACGGCATCTATTGCAAGGTGGCGGGGAAGACCGCCATCGATTCTCTCAAGGAGGTCGCGGCCGGCGCGGCGGCGATCATCTCAATGGGGACCTGCGCCAGCTACGGCGGTATCCAGTCGGTCGGCCCCAACCCCACCGGCGCGGTCGGCGTCGGTGAGCTCGTCAAGGACAAGGCGATCATCAATATCCCCGGTTGTCCCCCCAATCCCTACAACTTTCTTTCCACCGTCCTTTACTATGCCACTTTCGACAAACTTCCCGAGCTTGACTCGATGGGCCGCCCCAAATTCGCTTATGGCCGCCTCATCCATCAACACTGCGAGCGCCGTCCCCATTTTGACGCCGGTCGCTTTGCTTCGGCCTATGGTGACGATGACCACAGCCAGGGGCATTGTCTTTACAAGCTCGGCTGCAAAGGGCCGGTGACGCATGCCAACTGCTCGGTCGTCCGTTTCAACGATGTCGGCGCCTGGCCGGTCTCCATCGGCCATCCCTGCATCGGCTGCACCGAGCCGGATATCCTCTTCAAGTCGGCGATCAGTGACAAGGTGCAGATTCACGAGCCGACCCCCTTCAACAGCTACGCGCCGGTCGAATCGGCCAACCGCAGCAAGGGGATCGATCCCCTGACCACCGGCATTGTCGGCCTCGCGGCCGGTGCGGTGGTCGGCGCCGGTGCCATGCTCGGCAAGAAGCTCCCCGATGCCGCGCAGAAGGAGGAGGGGCATGAAAAGTCCGAGTAGACGCAAGTTTCTCAAGATGGTCGGCGTTGGCGGCGCGGCCCTGGCCGCGGGGGCGGTGGGCGGCAGTGCCGCTGCCTCGGACGGGCTGAAGATCAATAACGACAATGTGGCGATGCTTTATGACGCCACCCGCTGTGTCGGCTGCAAGGCCTGCATGACCACCTGCAAGCGGGTCAATCTCGACAGCGGCAGCCTGGCTTATGAACAGGCGGAGTTCGATCCGGACGGGCTCTGGGATGCGCCGGCCGATCTCTCCGGTGATACCCGCACTCTGATCAAGCTCCATAAAGAGTCGCCAACCAAGTGGGCCTATGTCAAGCACTCCTGCATGCATTGCCAGAAGCCCTCCTGCGTCTCGGTCTGCCCGGTCAGCGCCATGACCCGCGACCCGGAGAGCGGCATCGTCACCTACGACAAGGGGATCTGTATCGGCTGTCGCTATTGCCAGATCGCCTGTGCTTTCAATATCCCCCGCTTTCAGTGGGATAAGGCTCTGCCGCAGATCGTCAAGTGCGACATGTGCAAAAGTACCGAGCTGCCGCGCATCGGCACCACCGGCTGCGCCAGCGTCTGTCCGGTCGATGCCATCCACTTCGGCAAGCGTGGTGATCTCCTGGCAGAAGCGCAGCGTCGCCTCGATGCCGAGCCGGAGAAATATATTCAGTACATCTATGGTGCGCAGGAGCTCGGCGGTCTCAACCATCTGACTATCGCCGGTTTCCCCTTTGAAAAGCTCGGCCTGCCGATTGTCGGCGATCAGCCGCCGGCGGAGTTTTCCGAGAAGATCCAGCACACCATCTACAAAGGCTTTATTGCGCCGGTCGCCCTTTACGGCAGCCTTTGTTATGTCGCCATCCGCAATATGAAGAAGGCGGAGCAACACAATGGCACGGAAAAGAAAGGGGACGACGCATGAGCCACCATGACGATTACCAGACCCATCAGGCGAAGATCCTCACTCCGTCTTTCTATGTCCTCCTGACGTTGACCCTGATCGGCTTTGCCCTGATCGCCCTGCGCTTTATCAAGGGGATCGGCGCGGTCTCGAACATGAACGACGGCTACCCCTGGGGGATCTGGATTACCTACGACGTCGCCACCGGCACCGCCATCGCTTGCGGCGGTTACGCCATGGCGATCCTCATCTATATCCGCAACAACATGCAGTATCACCCGATGATCCGCTCGGCGGTCCTTACCAGCCTCTTCGGTTATGGTCTCGCCGGCTTCTCGGTCATGGTCGATGTCGGGCGCCCCTGGAATTCCTACAACTTCTTTATTCCGTCGCGCTGGCAGGTGAATTCGGCGATGTTCGAAGTCGCCCTCTGCGTTATGGCCTACACCACTGTCCTTTTGATCGAATTTCTTCCGGCGATCCTGACGACGATCGAAGAGAGCAAGTGGCGGCGCATGCACGCCTTCCTCGACTGGTTGGAGCCGCACATCAAGCCGAACCGCGCCGCGGTCCTCTCCAAATTGGAGCTGGTCCGCCTCGGCGCTGCCTGGCTGCGGCCGAAGCTTAACAAGGTCCTGATCTTCGTCATCGTTCTCGGTATCACCCTGCCGACCATGCACCAGTCCTCTCTCGGTTCGCTGGTCCTGATTGCCTCGACCAAGGTCCATCCCCTGTGGCATACCGGTTTTCTACCCCTGCTTTTTCTCATCAACTGTATCTATATCGGATTCTCCATCGTCCTGATTGAGTCGATTATTTCCTCCTATTTCTTTAAACGCCCCTTTGAAATCAAAGAGCTCTCCGGCCTGGCAAAAATCATCCCCGCCCTGACCCTGATCTGGCTGACCGTCGTCATCGGCGACCTTGCCTGGCGCGGTCATCTCGGCACCGCCCTGGCACTCGACTTCTATTCCGGTTTCTTCCTCCTTGAATTCTGCCTTGTCGCCGGCGGTTCGCTGATCCTCTTTAACGGCCGCAAGCGGGAGTCGGTACGCTGGCTCTTCGTCTCGGCGGCGCTGATCACCATCGGCGGCGCCCTGTACCGCTTCAACGTCTACCTCATCGGCTTCCAGCCGGGGAAAGGGTGGCACTACTTCCCTTCCCTGGCAGAGCTGATGATCACCGTCGGCATTATCGCCTTTGAGATCCTCGGCTATCAGGTCCTGGTCAAGGTCTTCCCGGTTCTGCCCAAGCTCCACCTCGATCTCCACCTCCCTTACGGGCAGGGACGGCATCTGCCGGAGGTTAAGGGGTCGAAGGCGTAAACGATTAATGAAACGTAGGGGCGCTGCTTGCCGCGCCCAAGGCGGGCGGAGCAAGCGCCGCCCCTACAATAAATCAATAACAATCCATTCGGAGGTACCGATAAATGGCACGCATCACTCTTGACCCGATTACCCGTATTGAAGGGCACCTGCGCATCGACGTTGAAGTCAACAACGGCCGGGTGACCGATGCCTGGTCGTCCGCGCAGATGTGGCGGGGGATCGAAACGATCCTCAAAGGCCGGCCTCCCGAGGATGCCTGGTCGTATGTGCAGCGCTTCTGCGGCGTCTGCACCACCGTCCACGCCATCTCCTCGATCCGTTCGGTCGAGCATGCCCTGGGTGTCGAAGTCCCCCTCAATGCCCAGCTTATCCGTAACCTGATGATCGCCCAGCATTCGGTGCAGGACCATATTGTCCACTTCTATCACCTCTCTGCCCTCGACTGGGTCGACGTCGTCTCCGCCCTGTCGGCCGATCCGAAGAAGACCGCCCAGCTCGCCCAGTCGATCTCCGAATGGCCGGGGAACAGCGAGACCGAATTCAAGGCGGTGCAGGACAAGCTCAAGGCGCTGGTCAGCACCGGCCGTCTCGGCATCTTCTCTTCCGGTTACTGGGGACACCCGGCGATGAAGTTGCCGCCGGAAGCGAACCTGATGGCGGTCGCCCATTACCTCAAGGCTCTCGATTACCAGCGCAAGGCCGCTCAGGCCGTCGCCATCATCGGCGGCAAGAATCCGCATGTGCAGAACCTCTGCGTCGGCGGCGTTGCCACCGCCATCAACATGGAGAACCTCGCCACCTTTAACATGGAGCGGGTTGCGGCGATGCGCGCCCTGATGGAAGAGACCCGCGCTTTTGTCCAGCAGGTTTACTATCCGGACATGATTGCCATTGCCACTATCTATAAGGATTGGTTCAACTACGGCCGCGGCGTCGACAACTATCTGGCCGTGCCGGAATTCCCTCTCGACACGAAAAATACCGAGTTTCTCCTCCCCGGCGGCATCATCGAGGACGGCAATATCCTCAACGCCCGCCTGATCAAGACGCATCAGGATAAGGAACTCATCGGCAGCATCACCGAGAACGTCGCCAGAGCCTGGTATCAGGGCAAAGGGACGCTGCACCCTTGGGAAGGGGAGACCGAGCCGGCCTATACCGACTTTGCCACCGAAGGGAAGTACAGCTGGTGCAAGGCTCCGCGTTTTGCCGATAAGGCGATGCAGGTCGGCCCCTTGGGCCAGCTCTTCTCCGCTTATGCCGGCGGCGATGTCAAGGTGCGCCAGCTCGTCGATTCCTCCTGCCAGCAGATCGGCATCGGTGTTCACGATCTCCATTCGACCATGGGCCGCCTCGGCGCCCGCGCCATTCGCGCCCACCTCTTTGCCGACTACTCCCTCGACTTCCTCGATCGCCTCGTCGATAACATCGGCAAGGGCGATTCGACCTACGCCAACCACACCGAGATCCCCGACGGCGAATATCGCGGCGTCGGCTTCCACGAAGCGCCGCGCGGCGCCCTGTCACACTGGGTGGTGATCAAAAACAAGAAGATCAAGAACTACCAGGCGGTCGTCCCCTCGACCTGGAATGCTTCCCCCCGCGACGAAAAGGGGCGGATGGGCGCCTACGAAGCCTCGCTGATCGGCAACCCGGTGGCTCAGGCCGACAAGCCCCTGGAAGTGCTGCGCACCATCCACTCCTTCGATCCCTGCATCGCCTGCGCGGTGCACACCATCGATCCGGCGGGGAATGAAATCACCAACGTCAAGGTGATGTAACCCACCACCCCCAGCCCCTCCTTAAAAAAGGAGGGGCTGGGGGTGGTGAGATTCTCAACTCACCAGAAAGACTCGTAACATGCGCATCCTCATCTTCGGCGCCGGCAATCTGATCTTTGCCGATGAAGGCTTCGGCGTCCATCTCATCCGCTACCTGCAAGCGCACTACACCTTCCCGGCCAATGTCGAACTTTACGACGGTGGCACCCTCGGAATCATGGCCGCCCACAAGTTCGACGATGCCGACTGCGTCCTCATGGTCGACGTCGTCGCCGTCACCGGCGAGCCGGGGACGATCCTCCGTTACGACAAGGAGGATATCCTCCTCAAGCGGTTGCCGACCAAACTCTCGCCGCACCAGATCGGTGTACAGGAGATGCTCACCCTCGCCGAGCTGCGCGACTGCTGTCCGGCACGCGTCACCCTACTCGGCATCATCCCCGAATGTTACGACACCAGCACCGAACTCTCAGCTGCGCTGCGCGCCAAGCTGCCGGTGATGGCAGAGCTGATCGTGGCCGAGTTGGCGGGAATGGGAGAGACCGTCGGGGTGCGGTAGGCGCGCCCCGATCCGGTTTTAGAATCTACAACAAAGAGCGCCCGCCCCGGTCTTCCACACCGCGGCGGGCGTTGCTGCGTAGGGGCGACTCGGTGGGTCGCCAGCTCTGGCCTTATATGTCTTTCCTCTCCATGAGGGCTGAGGGTGACCGAAGGCTGGGTGAGGGGGAAGGCCGTTGTTTCCCATTGTTAGTCGATGAAGAGCCGTTCGTCGCCGTTGACAGAGGGGGCGGGGAGACGGTACAAGTTGGCCTTCTGTAATGGTTCTACGGGCCGATTAAGAGTGAGGGGACGCATGCACAACCGAACGCCGCAGCGATGACGCCGCCTTGATCAGCTTTAGATGCTGGTCGGCGGCGTTTTTTGAGTATATGGGTCGGTGAGTAGGGGTAATTCCTGGTTTACGAACTTGTTTTTTGCAGCATAAATGATGTATAAAACATTAACGGGGGGGAAACGTGAACGGCAAACAACTCATGAAATTAATGGAGCGGCACGGTTGGCGACTTGACCGGATCAGCGGCAGTCATCACGTTATGATCAAGGACGGTTGCCGTTCCATCCCGGTGCCGATTCACGGCAGCACCGAACTCCCCAAGGGATTGGAACGGACGATCCTGAAACAGGCACAAATTACGGAGGATTAAACCATGCTCGCCTATCCGGCACGACTGCATCGCGAAGGACCGGACTTTCTGGTCGACTTCCCGGACTTCCCCAATATCAATACCTATGGCAAAGATCAAGACGAGGCGCTGCGCCATGCCGAGGAAGCCTTGAACGGCTGTATCGAATCCGATTTCGAGCGCGGTTTCAGCATCCCGCCGCCCTCTGCCGCCAAGGGGCGCGGGGTGCATCTGATTCCGATCCGTCCCCATGTTGCCGTTGCGGTCCTGCTTCGGCAGCTCCGCGGTTCCCTCACTCAGCAGGAAGTTGCCGCCCGACTCAAGATTTCCTTCCAGGTCTACCAGCGCCTCGAAAACCCCCGCAAAGCCAATCCCACGATCAAAACTCTTGAAAAAGTGGCGCAAGCTTATGGCCGGCGGGTGGAGCTGGGATTTGTGTAGTTGGTTGGCTGTGCCGTTCTTTTGTTTCCCCTCTCCATGAGGGAGAGGGTGGCCGAAGGCCGGGTGAGGGGAGAAGCTGACCAACCGGCAAGGAGTCTTGACATTGTATAGCTTGCAGGCTATTTTTTTCTTAAGGAGGGGGATAAAGCTGGCATGGGAAGTTGTTACAGTTGAATGGATTACCTGCAAGGATTGGAGTAAACGATGGGAAAGCACCTGAAAGAATTGATGAATAAAATCGACGCGCCGGTCATCGCGGTGGCCTGTGCCCAGGCCGATCAAGAGATTTTTGAACTGCGTCTGGCGCAACTGCGGCAAACGGTGGAGATGTCCCAACACGATCTGGCGGTTGCCCTTGATATTTCTCAACCTTCGGTTGCCAATCTGGAAAAACGCGGCCACGAAGTGAAGATCTCTTCGCTCAAGCGTTATGTTGAAGCTCTTGGCGGCAAGTTGTCTCTGGATGTTGAGCTGGCCGATGGACGGCATATCGGGATTAATGTTTAGCATTTGATGGCGCGGTTTGTAGCTCAAAGTGAGCGACAAGTTTCCTTGGAAGCCACCCCAAGGCCACCACAAAAAAAAGCGGCCAATTAGCCGCTTTAAGAATCGAAAAATGTCGGGTTACGCCCTTTGGGCTAACCCGACCTACGTTACGTTATCATCAACTCAATGCGCGGAAACTTCCCGCGATCCTCGCGCAGACAACGCACCACCTCAGCCAGCAACGCCGCCACATCAATCCCGAGATAAATCCCCTCAACCTCCGCGATCTTCTCCATCCCGGCAAGGGTCAACGACTGCGCCCCGGCGAGCTGGATTAACCCCTGCACGAAGCGGCCGCAGATCGTCTCGCGCTGCCCGGCCGCCAGCCAGACCGCTTCCAGGGCTCCATGCCAGGGGCACCGTTTCCTAGCCATCTCCGGAGCAGGCGTTATCGACGCGCCCCGCCGGGTTCTGACGATAGTAGGAACTGAGGACGCGATAAAGATCCGGAGCCTCTTCTCTGAGGGGGAGCGGGCGGTCAAAGAATTCTTCGGTAGCGACCGCGAAGAATTCGGCTTCATTCGTGGCACCGTAGCTGTCGAGGAAGGTTCTCTCCCCCCCGGACGCGCGGTGGCGCAGTTCCTTGAATGCCCGGGAGCAGACGGCCACCCATTCGGCAAGCTGCTCCGGATCGGCGAGGGGCGGGGTTCCGTCTGCAGCGCCGTCGAGCATGTCGAGCTTGTGGGCAAACTCGTGATAGACAACGTTGTGTCCGAGCTCGGGATGGCGCGCACCGTGGAGAACGGCATCCCAGACGAGGATCACCGGCCCGCGGAGAAAGGCCTGGCCGAGGAGGGGGAGCGCCGTCTCGACCGGGGCGTCGACGCGCTCGAAGAAGCCGATTTGGCGTTCGGGGGGGATAATCGTACTTGGATAGACCAGAATCGACTCGACATTGCGATAGTAGTTGTGAGGGAGGCCGAGGAGGAGCAGGCACGCCTGGGCGGCGATCGTGACCCGCATCTCGTCATTGAGTTCGAGACCGCCGCATCCCTCCCAATCTTTCTCTTCGAGAAAGACCTGCATCAATTCGCGCAATTCGGCGCGCTCGGCCGCACTGAGCATGCAGTAGTGGGCAACGTTGGCCCGGATAAAGCTTTCCCACCTGCCGGGGAAGGGGCGCTGGCGTACTTTGGCCCGGCGCCGGTTTCGGATCCATTGAAACATCGGGAACAACTCCTTTTCCACGAGAACTTCAGAGAGCCTAGCGCCGCTTCTTCCCCTTGGGCCGGGATGGTTTCCCGGACATCATAAACTCGGCTTCATAGCCGACAGTGAAGCCGGCCGTGGTTGCATTGCGCAGACTCAGGAAGTGAGCGTTGTTCTTGTCAAAGGGGCATATTGGCAGGGCACAGGGTGTAAAGCCGAACTTTTTATAATAGTCCGGTTCGCCGAGGACAAAGAGGGGCTGACTTTGGATCTCTTCCTGGCGCAGAGCAAAACGGAGCAGCTCCGACCCCACCCCCTGTTGCTGAAATTCAGGAGTCACCGCCAGCGGCGCCAGATGTAGACCGCAGACGTTTTTCCCATGATAGGCGGGGGTAAAGGCGATGTAGGCGATGATCTTGTTGCGGTGCACCGAAACCCACTCATGCACGGTTTTGTTGTTTTTATGGAGGTTCTCCAGCAAGCTCGCTTCGTACTCACTCTCGGGAAAGGCGAGCCGCAGCAGCGCGTAGACTCGGGGGCGGTTTTCTTCTGTTAATCTCTGGATTTTCATCGTTCGTGTCCTTGTTATCGGTTAGCAGAGCTGCAGCTGGCCGTCTGCATCGATGGCGAATTCTGAGTCGACCCGGATTGCCAGCGGCGCATGATAGACCGGAGCGGTCGGGAGCGGAATCACTTCCTCGACGGCGCCGGCAGCGCTTGCCTGGATCCCTGCTTCCGCTGCCCGCTTCGCCAGTTTATCGCAGCGCTCATTAAAGGGGTGGCCGGCATGGCCGCGCACCCACTCCCAATGGACCTGATGCTTGCTGGCGAGGGCTGCGAGTTGCTGCCAGAGATCCTGATTGGCGAGGGTGTCGGGAGTGTCGAGGCGGCCGCTGCGGATCCAGCCCGCCAGCCATTCGCTCATCCCCCGTACCAGATACTGCGAATCGCTGTAAAGACGCACCCGCTTGCGGCCGTTCAACGCTTCCAGGCCCTTGATCGCCGCGATCAGCTCCATCCGCTGCGAAGTGGCACTCGCCTCAAAGCCGCTCAGCTCCTTTTCCGCCGCTCCGTAGCGCAGGATCACCCCGTACCCTCCCGGTCCGGAATCCCGTCCCGAACCGTCGCTATAAATTTCGACGATTCCGGCCGGCGGCGGGGTGAAGGCGAGTTCGAGGGCGCTGAATTCAAGCTCGCGCAACAGGGGCAGCAGGGTCGGGAGGTGCGTCTGCCGCGTCAGCTCAGTCAGCGGGATCGCCAGCGGGACATCATAGCGGACGGTGGCGAGGAGCTTGGAGAGTCGGGCCTGCTCGGCGTAGGTTGCTAAAGCGTCGCGGCGCTTTTTGCTGCCGACCAGGCTTCGCCACTTGAGGACCTCTTCCAGCGAGCCGAAGCGCTGCACCAGGCCGCTGGCGGTCTTCTCGCCGATGCCGGGGACGCCGGGGATATTGTCGGAGGTGTCGCCGGCCAGGCCGAGGACATCGGCGACCAGTTCGGGGGGGACGCCGAAACGGTCGCGGACCTCCTGCAATCCGGAACGCTGCCCCTTCATGGTGTCGAGAAGGGTGATCCTGTCGCTGACAATCTGCAGCAGATCCTTGTCGCCGCTGACGATGGTGACGTCGATCCCCTCGCCGGCATAGGTGCGAGCGAGGGTGGCAATGACGTCATCGGCCTCAAAACCGGGCGCTTCCAGAGTCGGGATATTGAGGGCCGCGAGCATCTGGCGGATGTAAGGGAACTGGGGAATGAGATCCGCCGGGACGGCGTCGCGCTGCGCCTTGTAGGCCGGATAGAGTTTACGGCGGAAGGTCTCTTCCCGCGGGCCATCGAGGACGACGGCGAGATAATCGGGGCGGTGTTCCTGGAGGAGATCGAGGAGCAGTTTGGTGAAGCCGAGGATGGCATTGGTCAGCATGCCGCCGCTGGTGGACAGCTCACGGATGCCGTAATAGGCGCGGTAGATGTAACTGGAGCCGTCGAGTAGATAGAGTTGGGGTGACGATTTCAACAGCTTCTCCTGAGGGGGTATTTGTGGGGATAGAATCGCACATCTGCAAGATTCCGTAAAAAGAAAACGCCCGACGCGGTTGAAATCACCGGGTCGGGCGTTCTTTTTGTCCTGGTTCATGGTAGGGGTGCCCCTACCGACAAGCTACTTTTCGTATTTCAGTGCCGCCAGTTTCTGGTAGTACTCGAAGCGGTTGGTCGTCCAGGCGCTCGCCTTCTTCATCAGCTCGGCGGCGACTTCGGGGTTCATCTTCTTCAGCACTTTGTAACGGTTCTCACCGTAGGCAAAGTCCTCGAAGGAGGTGGTCGGTGCTTTGCTGTCGAGTTGCAGGGGGTTCTTCCCTTCGGCCGCCAGGGTCGGATTGTAACGGTACAGGGGCCAGTAACCCGAGGAGACGACTTTCTTCTGCTCGTCAACGGCGGTGGTCATGTTGATGCCGTGGGCGATGCAGTGGGCATAGGCGATAATGATCGAGGGGCCGTCATAGGCTTCGGCTTCGATAAAGGCTTTAACCACCTGGCCGGGATTGGAAAGGGAGACGTTGGCAACATAAACATAACCGTAGGACATCGCCATCATCCCCAGGTCTTTTTTGGCCATAACCTTGCCGCCGGCGGCGAACTGGGCGACGGCGCCGATCGGTGTCGACTTCGAGGCCTGGCCGCCGGTGTTAGAGTAAACCTCGGTGTCGAGGACAAGGATGTTGACGTTCTTGCCACTGGCGATGACATGGTCGAGGCCGCCGTAGCCGATGTCGTAGGCCCAGCCGTCGCCGCCGACGCACCACACCGACTTCTTGACCAGGTAATCGGTGAGGGGGAGGAGCTGTTGTGCGGCCGGTTCGTTGCAGCCTTTGAGGGCGGTTTGCAGGGTCGCGACGCGCTGACGCTGCGCTTCGATGCCGGTTTGGTCGGACTGGTCGGCGTCGAGGATTTCCTGCATCATCGGCAGGAGGTCGGCGCAGCAAGGGCAGGCACAACTCTTGACCAGCGCGGTGAGGAGTTCGCGAGCCGACTCAGTGAACTTGTCGACGGCCAAACGCATGCCGAAACCGAACTCGGCGTTATCCTCAAAGAGGGAGTTCGACCAGGCCGGTCCGCGGCCGTCGGCGCGTTTTGCCCAGGGGGTGGTCGGCAGGTTGCCGCCGTAGATCGAGGTGCAGCCGGTGGCGTTGGCGACGAGCATGCGATCACCGAAGAGCTGGGACAGAAGCTTGAGATACGGCGTTTCGCCGCAACCGGCACAGGCGCCGGAGAATTCGAAGATCGGCCGCACCAGTTGACTGCCACGCAGGGTGTCGAGTTTGACCGCAGTCGGATCGACGTCGGGGAGTCCAAGGAAGAAGTCGAAATTGGCGGCTTCTGTGGCCCGCAGCGGCTGTTGGAACTGCATGTTGATCGCTTTGTGGCTGGGGTCGTCCTTCGATTTGGCCGGGCAGTTGTGGACGCAGGCACCGCAACCGGTGCAGTCTTCGGGCGCGACCTGCAGCGTGTACTTCAGCCCTTTGAATTCCGGGAGCTTGCAGTCCGTCGATTTGAAGGTGGCCGGAGCGTCCTTGAGCCAGTTGCCGTCGTAGGCCTTCATGCGGATGGTGGCATGCGGGCAGACAAAGGAGCAGATTGCGCACTGGATGCAGAGGGTTTCATCCCAGACCGGGATATCGACGGCAATGTTGCGCTTCTCGTACTGCGAAGTGGCGGTGGGGAAGGTGCCGTCGATCGGCATCTTCGAGACCGGCAGATCGTCGCCGAAGCCGGCAATGATCGGGCCGGTGACCTCCTGGACGAACTGCGGCGCGCTCTTGGCGACGGCGGGCGGCATGGTGATCACGCTCATCGCTGTGGCCGGGACGACAACTTCGTGGATATTCTCCAGCGCTGCGTCGACGGCGGCGTTGTTCATCGCCACGACTTTGTCGCCGGCCTTGCCATAACTCTTCTTGATGGCGTCCTTGATCTCGCTGATCGCCTGCTCCAGGGGGATGATCCCGGAGATTTTAAAGAAAGCGGTCTGCATGATGACGTTGATGCGGGCGCCAAGTCCCAACTCTTCGCCGAGCTTGATGGCGTCGATGACGTAGAACTTGAGCTTTTTAGCGATGATTTGTTGCTGCACCTCGATCGGCATCTGATCCCAGACTTCATCTTTGGCGAAGGGGGAGCAAAGGAGGAAGGTCGCGCCGGGCTTGGCCTTGCTGACCATGTCGTACTTCTCCAGAAAGGTGAAGTTGTGACAGGCGATAAAGTCGGCATGGTCGATGAGATAGGGGGCCTTGATGGCATTCTTGCCAAAGCGCAGGTGCGAGGTGGTGATGGTGCCGGCTTTCTTGGAGTCGTAGACAAAGTAGGCCTGGGCGTTGTTGGCGGTGGTTTCGCCAATGATTTTGATGGTGTTCTTGTTGGCGCCGACGGTGCCGTCGGAACCGAGGCCGTAGAACATCGCTTCGTAGGTGCCGGCCATGGCGGTACGGAAGGAGGGGTCAAAGTCGAGACTGGAATTCATGACATCGTCGTTAATGCCGACGACAAAGTTCTTCTTCGGTTGTAAGGTCTTGAGGTTGTCGAAGACCGCTTTGGCCATCGCCGGAGTGAACTCCTTTGAGCCGAGACCATAGCGGCCGCCGACGATGATCGGATAGCCATCGATTTTGCAAGTGCCGTCCGACATCGCTTCGCCGATAGCGGTGCGGACGTCCATGTACAACGGTTCGCCGAGGGCGCCGGGCTCTTTGGTGCGGTCGAGGACGGCGATGCTCTTGACGCTTTTGGGGAGAGCCTTGATGAAGGCGGCGAGGGGGAAGGGGCGGTAAAGGTGGATCTTGACGACGCCAACTTTCTCCCCTTGGGCGATGAGGCTGTGGACGGTCTCCTGCACGGTGTCGGCGCCGGAGCCCATGACCACGACGATACGTTCGGCATCGGCATCACCGACGTAGTCGACAAGACCATAGCTGCGGCCGGTGAGCTTGGCGAACTTGGTCATCTCTTGGGCGACGATCTCGACACAGGCCGGATAGAACTGGTTGACGGTTTCACGCCCCTGGAAGTAGACATCGGGATTCTGGGCGGTGCCGCGCATCACCGGGCGGTCCGGGGAGAGGCCACGGCGACGGTGGGCGTTGACGAGCTGCTCGTCGATCATCGCCCGCATGTCGTCGTAGGTCAGCTCTTCGACCTTCTGCACTTCGTGCGAGGTGCGGAAGCCGTCGAAGAAGTGCAAAAAGGGGATGCGACTGCGCAGGGTGGCAGCCTGGGCGATCAGGGCAAAGTCCATGACCTCCTGGACGTTGTTGGAGCAGAGCATCGCCCAGCCGGTGGAACGGCAGGACATGACGTCGGAGTGGTCGCCGAAGATGGAGAGGGCCTGGGTGGCGAGGGCGCGGGCCGAGACATGGAAGACCGTCGAGGTGAGTTCGCCGGCGATCTTGTACATGTTGGGGATCATCAGCAGCAGTCCCTGACTGGCGGTAAAGGTGGTGGTCAGGGCGCCGGCCTGCAGGGCGCCGTGCACAGTGCCGGCAGCGCCCCCTTCCGACTGGAGCTCAGAGACGAGGGGCACGGTCCCCCAGATATTCTTTTCGCCGGCGGCGCTCTTGATGTCGGAGATCTCCCCCATCACCGAGGAGGGGGTGATCGGGTAGATGGCGATGACTTCATTGGTGGCATGCGCCACATGCGCTGCGGCGGTGTTGCCGTCGATCGTTACCATTTTTCTGCTCACTATGCGGGTCTCCTTCTGGAATGGATTCAGGTTCAAAGACAACCCCCCTTAATCCCCCCTTGTCAGGGGGGAGACTCAAGCACCTCCCCTGTTAAGGGGAGGCGGGGGAGGGGTTGGTTTAAAGATTCTGCACGTCAACGACGGCAATCGCCGCCATCTTGACGATATCCTCGACGCTGTCGCCGCGCTGCAGGACATGGACCGGCTTGTTCATCCCCATGAGGATCGGGCCGACTGCTTCGGCGCCGCCGAGGTGGTGGAGGAGTTTGTAACAGATATTCCCGGAGTTGAGGTCGGGGAAGATGAGGATGTTGGCGGTCTGTTTGAGTTTGGAGAAGGTGAAGTCGCTGAGGAGTTCCTGAACGACAGCGGTATCGGCCTGCATCTCACCTTCGATAATTAAATCCGGCGCCTGCGCTTTAACGAGCTCCACCGCCCGCTTGATCTTCTTGGTCTGGGCGTGATCGACGGAACCGAAGTTGGAGAAGGAGAGCATGGCGATGCGGGGTTCGATGTCGAGCATCCGTACCTTCTCGGCCGCCAGGATCGCCGTCTCCGCCAGTTCTTCGGCGGTTGGGTCGATGGTGACCGTGGTGTCGGCAAGGAAGTAGGCTTCGCCCTTTTCGAAGACCATCATGTAAAGGCCGTGCACGCTCGACAAACCCTCTTTTTTGCGAATGACTTCGAGCGCCGGGCGGATCGTTTCCGGATAGTGGGTGTCGATGCCGCCGAGGAGGGAGTCGGCATCGCCCATGCGTACCATCATCGAAGCAAAATGAACCCGCGACTTGCGGCGGAGGATGCGCTGACACTCGGAGATGGTCAGCCCCTTGCGCTGGCGCAGGGCGTAGAGTTCGTCGGCGTAACTGTCAGTGAGATCCGAAGTCGCCGGATCGATGACCGGGATGTTGAGGTCGATGTTGAGCTCGGCCAATTTTGAGCGGATGATCTGCGCATTGCCGATGAGGATCGGATGGGCGATCCCTTCCTCGATGAGAGTTTGGGCGGCGCGGAGGATCTTTTCGTTGTCCCCTTCCGGGAAGACGATCTTGCGCGGGTCGCTCTTGGCTTTGTTGATGATCATGCGCATGATCTCTTTCGATCGCCCCTGCGTCGATTCGAGGTGCTCGATATACTTGGCCATATCAGCGATCGGCTGGCGGGCGACGCCGGTCTCCATTGCTGCCTGGGCAATCGCCGGGGCAACATGGAGGAGGACGCGGGGGTCGAAAGGTTTGGGAATGATGTAGTCACGGCCGAAAGCAAACTTGACATTGCCGTAGGCTTTGCTCACCGAATCAGGACACTCTTCGCGGGCGAGTCTGGCGAGGGCGTGGACAGCAGCGAGCTTCATCTCTTCATTGATGCAGGTGGCGCGCACGTCGAGGGCGCCGCGAAAGATAAAGGGGAAGCCGAGGACGTTATTGACCTGGTTGGGATAATCGGAGCGGCCGGTGGCGATCATGACGTCGGGACGGACGGCATGCGCATCTTCCGGGGTGATCTCCGGGTCGGGGTTGGCCATGGCGAAGATGATCGGATTCGGCGCGAGGTTCTTGACCATCTCCTGGGTGAAGGCGCCCTTGGCGGAGAGACCGAAGAGGACATCGGCGCCGTTGGCTGCCTCTTCGAGGGTGCGGAAAGGGGTGTCGGCGGCGAAGAGCTCCTTGTAGGGATTCATCCCCTCGACGCGTCCCTTGTAGATGACCCCCTTGGTGTCGCACATGATCATGTTGTTCGGCTGGACGCCGAGAGCGATGGCGAGTTTGGCGCAGGAGTTGGCCGAAGCGCCTGCGCCGTTGACGACAATGCGGATATCCTCGATCTTCTTGCCGACGAGGAAGAGGGCATTGATCAGGGCGGCGGAGGAGATGATGGCCGTGCCGTGCTGGTCGTCATGGAAGACCGGAATATTCATGGTCTTCTTGAGCTCTTCCTCGATGTAGAAGCACTCGGGAGCTTTGATATCCTCAAGGTTGATGCCGCCGAAGGTCGGCTCCAACAGTTGGCAGGCCTTGATGATTTCGTCGGGATCTTCGGTCTTGAGTTCGATATCGAAGACATCGATGTCGGCAAAGCGCTTGAAGAGGATCCCTTTCCCTTCCATGACCGGTTTGCTCGCCAGGGCGCCGAGATTGCCGAGGCCGAGGACGGCGGTGCCGTTGGAGACGACCGCCACCAGGTTCCCCTTGGCGGTGTAGAGATAGGCATCATCCGGGTTCTGTTCGATCGCCAGACAGGGTTCGGCAACGCCGGGGGAATAGGCGAGGGAGAGGTCTTCGGCGGTCTGGCACGGTTTGGTCGAGGTGACCTGAATCTTCCCTTTGCGCCCCATGGAGTGATATTCGAGGGCTCCTAATTTGTTGCTCATAAGTGTCTTCCTTCGCTCATTTAGCTGTTGGGGTAGCTGTTTTCGGGCGGGGCGATGGCGTGCAAGGCTTCGCGCAGCAAGTCGGAGATACTCTTGTTGCTGCTGCGCGACTTCATCTCCAGACGCTGCAGTTCGTCGCCGCTGATCCGGGTGGAGATGATGTGGTCCTTGCGAGGGTTTTTCTTCTCTTTTTTCATAAATTTAGACCGGGCGCAGCATGCGGCGCCCCTACGTCTGCTCCTTACGGCTTATAGATCTTCAAAAGTGCCTGGGCCATTTCAGCCGGGCTGTCGGCGACACTGATGCCGCATTCGCGGAGGA